>NZ_JAECZB010000002.1:0-96424 GCF_016056295.1 Atlanticothrix silvestris CENA357 | reverse complement strand
AACATGAATAATGGAGTAAAAAAGGCGATCGTTCTACCTTTGAGCTTGGTGATTCCGCATCCGAACTCGAAAGTTAGACCTTGGAACATGAATATTTAATGGTGTGATCATCAACATTCTTTCATAATGAGTTAGAAGATGTTTTAAAACTATTGGGCGAATATAATTCGTTACTATACAAGCAAAGCCCACCCCCGTGGACTAACGCAAAATCAAAGTTTTTAACCCGCGCAGGTGGTCACTGAGCCTGTCGAAGTGCGGGTTTTGTTTGTGTAGCCGCGACTTCTAGTCGCCAGGGCTAGTTTCCAAATATACTTCTTAGAACACCAATTAAGCAACCACATGTCTACAGACACATCTAACCCTGTTGCCTCTTCTGCTTCTCCTGTGGAGATTTATGACGTTGTAGTGGTTGGCGCTGGGCCTATTGGACTAGCAACAGCTATTGGCTTACGCAAGCGTGGTATTGAAAATATTCTTGTTATTGATCAAACTCGCGCCTTTCGTCAGGTTGGTCAGATTTTAGATCTTCTCCCCAATGGATTGAAAGCTATCAAATATTTAGATCCTAATGCTTACGAAGAAGTCAAGAAAAATGCCATTAATTTCTTGAATCCCCCACAGCCTAATTATGAAAAATCTGTCAATATAGCTCCAGATAAAAGCCCTCCTAAAACTTCGCGCCAATGGGTTTATAAAAACTTGCAGGGGCAGCCAATTCGGTCAATTCCTCTAGATTTTGACGACTGGTTTCGAGATTATGGGGAGGGTCGAGTCTCAATTCTTTGGTATGTTTTACAAACAACATTAAGACATTTACTTCCCCAAGACAAAGTGAAAGCTAATCACCGTTGTATCAATGTTGTGGATGAGCCAGAAAATGGCTGTGTTCGCATAGACTGTGTATCTGATACAACTATAGAAGCTAATCCCTATGCATATTGGGCAGATGGACAAAAACAAAATGATATGCAGTCTCAGATTTTAGATACTGCTCCCCAAGAATCAGCAACAAAATCGTTTCGAGCTAAGTTAATTGTTGCAGCAGACGGAATCAATTCTACAATTCGTAAAATACTTTATAAAGATAGTCCATATCATGATTTTGCCAAACCTGAATACTCAGGGTTTGCCGCAATAGCTTGTAGAGAAATAACCAATATCTCAAACGAACTGCAAACCGAAATCAAAGAAAAATTCTTACAAGATTCATCAATTGTCACCATCAGTAATGATGAAACATCCAGAGATCCTGCTTGTACGCAAGATACAAGAATGATGTTATTTCGTAGACCAGCTGATCAACTGGGATATGTTTTACATTTGGTTTTGCCTTTGGAAATATTAGAGGGGAAGTCTGGCAGTTCGTTGATTCAATTAGCTGTGCAGGAACTCGAAAAGGCAAGTTTTCCTGATGTACTCAAGCAATTAGTGAGTATATCTCCTCCTGCCAAAGTGGAGCAGCGTCCGTATTATATTCACCATGCTGTCAATCAATCAGCCTGGAGTGCAGGACGAATTGTATTAGTTGGCGATGCAGCTCATGGGATGCCGCCTTTCATGGCTCAAGGAGCTAATCAAGGATTTGAAGATGCGCTGGTAGTTGCAACACTCATTGCTAAAATTGCAGAAGACAATAAATGGGATGACACACTAACCCTCGCCAAAACCTTCGAGAAATATGAGCATCTCCGTCGTCCGTTAATGGCTTATGTTCAACAAATAACATTAAAACGGTTTCCCTATTCTTCAGACAGAGATTGGCAAGAGTATGGTAAACAGGTATATTGCCGCAATTTTGAGCAAATGCTAAAAGCTTTAATCTAATTAAAATCAACGAGAAATTAAAAGGTGAGGCATCAGAGCATAATCTGCTCTACTACAATACAGATGTCCACTAGGTGGCGTGTTGTCTACCCACGTAAATCTGGAAGATCATCAATGAGTAATCAACTTCAGGACTACAATCCCAGCGGCGTAGGTGAAATCAATGGCAACCTTTTGGGCTTGCCGTTCGATTACGAGTCTGCAAACCTGATTGTTTTTGGTATCCCTTGGGAAGTCACTGTTTCTTATGGCGCAGGTACAGCCAACGGCCCCCAAAGAGTTTTAGATGCTTCGACTCAACTAGATTTATTTGATTTCGATCATCCTGATGGTTGGAAACAGGGAATTTTTATGGCGGAAATTCCCCAAGATATTTTAGAGAAAAACATATATTACCGCGCCTTAGCAGCAAAAATTATTGAACGGTTAGGACAAGGTAAACCACTGACAGAAACACCAGATTTGACACCTGTCCTGAGAGAAATTAATCAAGCCGGTCAACAGGTAAATGAATGGTTGTTTGCCCAGTGCCAAGAAGCAATGAACAAGGGTAAGCGAGTTGCTATTATTGGTGGCGACCACAGTTCACCGTTGGGTTGTTTCCAAGCATTAGCAGCGAAATACACCGATTTTGGAATTTTGCATATTGATGCTCACGCAGATTTACGCGATGCTTATGAGGAATTTGAATTTTCTCATGCATCTATCATGTTCAATGCGATGAAACTACCGCAAATTTCTCGGTTAGTGCAGGTAGGTTTGCGCGATATTTGTCATGATGAAGTAGAAATGATTGACCAATCTCATGGTCGCATTGTTGCTTATTATGACCCAGCCATTAAACAAAAACTTTACTCTGGAATGACTTGGATTGATTTATGCCAAGAAATTATCAGTCATTTACCTGAAAACGTTTACATCAGCTTTGATGTAGATGGTCTTGATCCCAAACTCTGTTCGAGTACAGGTACTCCTGTCCCTGGTGGACTGGAATTAGAACAAGCTTTTTGTTTGTTTAGAGAATTGGTCAAGAGTGGTAGAAAAATTATTGGCTTTGATGTCTGCGAAGTTGGTGATGCTGAGTGGGATGGCAATGTAGGTGCGCGGATTGTTTACAAGTTAGCGAATTTGATGGATTTATCTCAGCAACAACCTACGGCGTAATTGTAGGAATCAGGAAAAATAAAAACTCCACCCCAAAGGGAAGTAGGGGAGCAGCACTTCTCTACGAGACGCTACGCGTAGCTTGCTTAAGCGTAGGGGTACGACTCATTTCGGCTACACGGCATTTGAGCGTAGTCGAAACTCAATGACCAACACTTAGTGACCTGGAGTGTGGGGAATAACAACTGACAACTGACAACACTTCGACAAGCGGTAGTTGAGCGCAATCGAAACTCAGTGCATCGCTGACAACTGACAACTGACAACTGACTCGCGTAGCGTAAATAAGGAATTGAAATTTGATTATGGAAACTCCGCTATCTTGTCGCAATTACATCGATGGTCAATGGTTAAGTGCCGCAGCAGGAAACACCCTACAAAGCCGCAATCCAGCTTTGGTAGATGAAATCGTTGCGACTTTCCCCCGTTCTCAAGCTGATGATGTAGATACAGCAGTTGCCGCAGCTGGCAAAGCTTACCGCAGTTGGCGCAAAGTACCAGCCCCAGCAAGAGCAGAATACGTTTTTCGGGTCGGGGAACTGTTACTTCAACACAAAGAAGAACTTGCCCAATTAGTTAGCCAGGAAATGGGTAAACCCCTAACAGAAGCTAGGGGAGATGTACAAGAAGGCATTGACTGCGCTTTTTATAGTGCTGGTGAAGGGCGGCGACTTTTTGGGCAAACGACACCTTCAGAAATGCCTAATAAATTTGCGATGACAGTGCGGATGCCTATAGGGGTTTGTGCTTTGATTACTCCGTGGAATTTCCCGATGGCAATTCCTTGCTGGAAAGCTATGCCTGCCTTAGTTTGTGGTAATACCGTCATTCTCAAACCGGCAGAAGATACATCCGCCTGTGCAACTAAATTGATTGAGATTTTTGCCGCAGCAGGTTTTCCACCCGGAGTTGTCAACTTAGTACACGGGATGGGTGAAGAAGCCGGAAAAGCTTTGGTTGAGCATCCCGATGTTGATTTGGTGTCTTTTACTGGGTCTTCTGAAACTGGTGCTTTTGTCGGTGCTACCTGTGGACGCACTCACAAGCGTGTGTGTTTAGAAATGGGCGGTAAAAATGCTCAAGTGGTAATGGAAGATGCCGATTTGGAACTGGCTTTAGATGGTGCTGTTTGGGGTGCTTTTGGTACAACTGGTCAGCGATGTACAGCTACTAGTCGCTTGATTTTGCATCGTGACATTAAGGAAAAATTTACTGCCATGCTTCATGAGCGTACCAGCAAGTTACGCCTAGGTGCTGGCACTGACCCCGATACAGATATTGGCCCAATCATCAATGAAAAGCAACTGCAACGGGTCAACGAATATATGAATATTGCCCGTGAAGAAGGTGCAAAGGTGTTAATTGGTGGGGAAATCGCCAGTGAAGATTCGCTGAAAAACGGTTATTTTTTTCAACCAACAATTCTGGATGATGTGACTCCTCAGATGCGCGTTGCTCGTGAAGAGATATTCGGCCCAGTAGTGGTATTAATTGAGGTTAGTTCATTTGAGGAAGCGATCGCAATCCTCAACGATACTAATTATGGTCTTTCTTCCTCAGTGTACACCCGCGATATCAACCGGGCTTTCACCGCTATGCGTGACATTGAAGCAGGTATCACCTACATTAACGGCCCTACTATTGGTGCTGAGGTACACTTGCCTTTTGGAGGTGTCAAACAAACTGGTAACGGACACCGCGAAGCTGGAACCACTGCTTTGGATGTTTTTACAGAGTGGAAGAGTGTTTATGTTGACTTCTCGGGTAATTTGCAACGTGCCCAAATAGACAACCGTAGTTAACATTCTAAAGACTCTGGCTGTTATTTCTTAACTGTCAAGATAAAATGGAAGAACGCTATACTAACACTCATCAAAAACTCTGTCTGAGTTGATATTTTATTACCGCCCTAATTAAGTAGCGGAGGTATGAAATGACTATTACTCTAAATCACACCATAGTACCTGCATTTGATAAGGAAGTATCGGCAAGGTTCTTCGCCCAAATTTTTGGTTTAAAAGTTGAGTTTCCTATTGGTCACTTTGCTGCTGTGCATGTTAATGACAAGCTGACGCTTGATTTTGCCGATAGAGATAGATTTGAGTCTCATCATTATGCATTCCATGTTAATGATGAAGAATTTGATGCCATCTTCGCACGGGTTAAAGAAGCAGGTCTGGAATACAGTAGTGACCCCATGCATCAGGATAAAGGTAAGATTAATCACAGAAACGGAGGTCGTGGCTTTTATTTTTATGACATTGATGGTCATAATTTGGAACTGCTGACCCGCGACTAGTACAGCACGGTGGAAATAATACCAATTTGGACAGTAGGTAAGGGCACAACAATGTTGTGCCCTTACGAGTAATGGCTGTTGCCAAAGTAGATTTTCTTGCACCAGAACTTCCAGCCAGTTTTACGTGGCATCGCGCAATATTTTGATAAACTCTGCTGATGGTGGTTCACCCAATAACTGCTCTTGATGGGAAGTTGGTGAATATAGTAAAGCTCCGTTTTCTGCGACTACATAATCAAAAAGGTATTATCCTTCACACGACCATCTGTGGCTAGTGTACCATCGTAATCAGTTGCTAGTACAAGGTAACGCATGGGGTAGGAGAAAATTTGTATATTCTCGCCCATTTTCACTGGTGCTAGTAATTTTGTTTATCCAACTTGAGAGATAAAAATTTACGCTCGCAAGAACGATAAGTGAATGAAAACGAAGCTTGAGATTATGGTAATTTTATAGACCCAGAGCAAGTTGAACTATCATGTACATCCCAGATGCTTTTCGAGAAGAAGACATTGATAAACTGGTTGCGTTTATGCGTGCCAATAGTTTTGCGACATTGGTGTCTATTCAAAATAATTTTCCTCTTGCTTCTCATGTTCCACTCGTCGTCACTGTGCAAGACAATGTTGTGAAGCTAACTGGTCATCTTGCTAAACAAAATCCCCAGTGGCAGGTTTTTAAAGCAAGTGAATCCCTTGCCGTTTTCACTGGGCCTCATGCTTACATTTCACCGTCCTTATATGAAAAGCGTGAGAGTGTACCAACCTGGAACTATATTGCTGTTCATGCTTATGGTATACCTCAAATTATTACTCTGGATGATTCACAAGAATTAATGGACGAGATGATAGATGAAATGATTAATACTTATGGTGCTGAATACAAATCACACTGGGACAGCTTATCTGAAAACTTTCGCCAGGGAATGATGAACGGTATTGTTGGTTTTGAAATGACAGTCACTCGACTCGAAGGAAAATATAAACTCAGTCAAAACCGCAGTCATAAAGATCAATATAATGTTGCACATAACTTATTACAAAGTGAAGATTTAGACGCTCATGCTCTAGGTATCGCCATGCAACAAAATTTGAACATCGATGAACAATAATAAGTAATTATATGTCCAAAGATAACTATAGTGCGTAAATTTAAAATTTAAATATGTACCGCTTCAGCCAAGTTTTATGCATCTATAGGCGAGATTTATTAATAAACAATCTCAGGAAATATTAGCCAATGCCATATCTGACTTCTACTAGCGAAATTCGTGCCATTGTTGCTGAATATACCACAGCTAAAACTTTGTGGATTGATACAGAAGTAGCTGAATATAAAAGCCGTAATCCCAGATTATCGCTAATTCAAGTATTGGATGACCCTACAGATATGAGTGGCGATCGCGTTTATCTTTTGGATGTCCTAGACCAGCCTGATGTGATAGTTGAGTTTGTGGATAAAATTATGCTCAATTCTACTATTGAAAAAGTATTTCATAATGCTAGTTATGATGTGAAATTATTAGGTAGCAAAAAAGCCAAAAATATCACTTGCACTTTAGAAATAGCCAAAAAAATTCCTTACTATCTCCTTCCATTACCTAACTATCAACTCCAAACTCTCGCAACGATACTGTGTAATTTTAACAATATTGATAAACAAGAACAAAGCAGCGATTGGGGACAGCGACCTTTAACTGAAGAACAAATAGAATATGCTTATTTAGACTGTATTTATCTTGCTCAAGTACATAAACGTTTGTTAGAATTACAATTAGAAAGTAATCCTGATTCTGCTACAGAAAATTTAATAGCGTTAGGTGCAAGATATACTCAAATTGAGGAGCAGTGGAAGCTATTAAATTCAGAATTTGAGCATCTGCAAGAGCGTATGAAAAAAGCTATGCAAGCTCAAGATGTTACAGAAACATCATTTTGTAAATTAACTGGTTACGAACGCAAAACTGTTAAAGTGGCGTTTACAGAACTAGCAAGACTAGTACAAACACAAGGTATTAGTTTAGATTTCCCTGTCACATTAACTCAAAAATTACAAAAAGATTTAGGACAAAACCTAGAACAACTATCTGTAGATATTGACACTAGCACCGCTTGGCGGTTAACTCCTAAAATCCAGGAAAATGATGATGGGAATGAGTAGATATTCCAGATAACTGCAACTGCAAGCTCAATATTAGATTAATTGTTCAACAATAAATTTAATTTAGGTTAAAGCTTCTCTGCGAGACGCTACGCGAACGGCTACGCTCAGCTTTAACCCTGAGCGTAGTCAAAGGATTAAAAAAATCAAATGCTTTATTTAATTTAGCTTGCAAGTATAACAAAGAACATGATACAACATAGCGTGAGACCTAGGAAACAAGTGTTATCAATCAAAATAACCAATAGGCAATCAATATAAAACGAACAATTTTATACTTCATAATTGATTATAAAAATTTCCCGGTTGTTCTAGTAAATAAACGTTAATTAAACCTAAAGGATATGAGGTAAATATGTCAATTGACTTGGCACATCTACGAAAAGTTAGGATAAATCTTTAGTCAAAGTATTCATTAAAGGATTGATTCTAATTTATCCAGGTGTAATGGCAGTTTAGAGCAAATTTATGAAATTGCGGTTATTTGGGCAAAAATGGGTAAGACTAAAAAGAATATTGACTATAGCTGTAGTTACCGCATTAAGCGCAATTACCAGCGTTTCCTGTAGTAGAGACAAACAGGTGTTAGTGACAGAGATCGGAGTTAGTTCTCCTAACCGTCGTGCAGTCCAGACATCTCAAGCCGGAAAATTGTATATTCAAGGACAGAATCAGCATCTCAAAGGCAACTCACAAGCTGCAATCGCTTCTTATAGCAAAGCAATCGACCTGAATCCTGAATACAGCGCAGCCTACAAAGGCCGGGGATTAGCTTACTTTGATACAGGAGACAAACAAAAAGCGATCGCCGATTACAACGAAGCTATTCGCCTTTCACCCAACGACCCTGAAGCTTACAATAGTCGGGGAAACGCCCGTGCTTCTTTGGGAGACAACAGAGGAGCGATCGCAGATTACAACGAAGCTATTCGCCTCTCGCCCAATTATGCCCAAGCCTATAATAACCGAGCAAACGCTCGCTCAACCCAAGGAGATAGAGAGGGAGCGATCGCGGATTACAATCAAGCCATTCTTCTTGAACCCAAATATGCCATTGCCTACAATAATCGGGGAAATGCTCGTGCTGCTCAAGGAGACAAGCAAGGAGCGATCACAGATTACAATCAAGCCATTCGCCTCAATCCTAACTTTGGCCCCGCCTACAATAATCGAGGAAATGCTCGTGCTGCTCAAGGTGATAGGCGGGGGGCGCTTCAAGACTTGAAACAAGCCGCAGCCATCTTTCAAAGTCAAGATAACAACGATTTGTACCAAGAAGTCATGAACAATATTAAAGAACTGGACAATAAATCGACTCTGTAAATTACGAATTACGAATTACCGTTGACTCTTGACAACTCAGCAACGGTTGAGCAGAACGCAACACTGCATCCAACAATCCTGGAAACAGCACCTCTAAATCTTCCTTCCGCAACTTATTAATGTGTTGTGTCCCTTCTTTATGAGTCAAGACTACCCCTGACTCCCGTAAAATCTTGAAGTGATTCGACATCGTTGACTTGGCGATCGCAAAATCAAACCCCGCACAGCACTGCTCTCCCTTAGTTGCTAGCAACCGCACGATCTCTAATCGTACTGGGTCGCCCAACGCATAAAGTACTCCCGGTAAAGAAATGTTTTTTCGGTCTGGGTGATATAAAAATCTCATAGTTGCATTATCGCTTAAAATCGCGTATATTTTATTTATTCGATAATATCGAATAAACGAATTAATCAGGAGGGCAGTTATGTCATCCATTACAAATGTTACAGAAGCTACTTTTAAGCAAGAAGTACTAGAAAGTGCAATCCCCGTTTTAGTAGACTTTTGGGCTCCTTGGTGTGGCCCTTGTCGAATGGTGGCTCCGGTTGTCGATGAAGTGGCTGGCGAATACGAAGGACAAGTAAAAGTGGTGAAACTGAATACAGATCAAAATCCCACTGTTGCTAGTCATTACGGAATTCGTAGCATTCCTACCTTAATGGTATTTAAAGGAGGTCGGCAAGTTGATACTGTTGTAGGGGCAGTTCCCAAAACCAGCTTGAACAAGACCTTAGCACAGCATATTTAATGGGCTGGAGTGGTGAGTGGGGAAGGAAGGGAGGCAGGGGAAGCAAGAAGAGGGGGGAAAAGGTGAGCCAGCGCGGTAAGGCAGCGCGGTCTTGGGGGAAACCCCCAAGAGCGACTGCCGCACCCCTTGTGGGTCTTGGGGAACCAGTCCGTTGCGGGGGGAACCCGTCCACCGCAGTGGCTCCCCATGAGCGACTGGCGATCTTCGCAGCGTAAAGCCTGCGGCATAGCTTCTCTACGAGACGCTAACGCGAACGCTTAGAGCGACGCAGGAGCGTCACCCTGAAGGGGTTAAAGGGTAAAGGATGAGGAATAAACAATCTTGGGTAAAGGGTAAAGGGAAAATAGCCCTGCGGGCTGGGTAAAGGATGAAGAGACAAACCCTTTAACCCTTCCCCTTACCCCTTCTTCCCAATGCCCCATGCCCATTCCTAACATTTTAAGGAAAAAGCAAAAATGACTCACTATATTTGACCAAGAATTAGCAGCATTACTGCAAGCAAAATATCCTACACCTATGCTTGAGGTACATCATAGAGTTTTCGCTGCGATCGGTATCAAACCAGATCAAAAACAACTAACAACTAACAACTAACAACTAACAACCGATGATTGAACTTTACTATTGGACAACTCCCAACGGTCATAAAATTACGATGTTTTTGGAAGAAGTTGGACTACCTTACACAATTATTCCTGTAAATATTGGGGCTGGAGAGCAATTTAAACCGGAATTTCTCAAGATTTCTCCTAATAATCGGATCCCGGCAATTGTTGACCAGGAACCAATAGATAAAGGTGCGCCAATTTCTGTCTTTGAGTCTGGTGCAATCTTATTGTATTTGGCAGAAAAAACTGGAAAATTGATTGCTCAAAATGTCCGCGATCGCGTTGAAGTCCTTCAGTGGTTATTTTGGCAAATGGGTGGTTTGGGGCCAATGGCAGGACAGAACCATCATTTTAATAACTATGCTCCCGAAAAAATTGAATATGCGATTAATCGCTACGTAAATGAAACAGGGCGTTTATATGCAGTCTTAAATCAGCGATTAGCAGATAAAGAATTTGTCGCTGGCGATTATTCCATTGCTGATATTGCCGCTTATCCCTGGATTGTGCCATATAAGAGTCAAAATCAGAAATTAGAAGATTTTCCTCACCTGAAGCGCTGGTTTGAAACAATTCAGGCGCGTCCAGCCACAATTCGTGCCTACGAGAAAGCAGAAGCCTTCAAAAATCAGACGCTGGATATTGAAAAGTCACGGGAGTTGCTATTTAATCAATCAGCAAATACAGTTGGGCGTTAAGCATCCTAAAATATCGCCAACAAGATTGACATATTCCTCCAAATTCAATTTGGAGGATTATTTAGTTAGAGGTTATTTGAAAAGTCAAAACGTATACCAAAAACCCCGCTTCCATTCCTTTCTCCGTTTCGGGTAGAGGCTTTGAAACTCTCATTCTCTGTCTTTGACACGCTGCGCGAACGTAGGGAAGGGGACTTGGGGGGTTAGGTTGTTAAGATTTTGATGTTAGCAATAATACCTTTCAAATATCCTCTTAGAGAGACGCGATAAATCGCCGTCTCTACAGCAAATGTATTCGTCAATTATTTCTTGACAGACTACTGCACCAGACCGAAGCTTTCCAAATTGTTGGACAATTAACTTTTGACAGTTAACTCTTGACTAATAATGATTTCCCTAAAAAATCAAATAATTTTAATTACTGGTGCAAGTAGTGGTATTGGTAATGCCTGTGCCAAAATATTTGCTCGTGAAGGAGCAAAATTAATTTTAGCAGCACGACGGCTGGAACGTTTACAGCAGCTAGCAAATACCCTCAGTAAAGAGTTTAGTGTTGAAATTCATTTGTTGCAGTTAGATGTACGCGATCGCATCGCTGTTGAATTTGCAATCTCTAATCTTCCTTCTGCTTGGTCTAAGATTGACATTCTCATTAATAATGCTGGTCTCAGTCGCGGTTTAGACAAGTTGCATGAAGGCGACTTTCAAAACTGGGAAGAAATGATTGATACCAATATTAAGGGTTTACTTTACCTCACCCGCTATGTTGTTCCCGGCATGGTGAGCCGTGGTCGAGGCCATATAGTAAACTTAGGTTCAATCGCTGGACATCAAACTTATCCTGGTGGCAATGTCTATTGTGCTACGAAAGCCGCTGTCAAGGCAATTTCTGAAGGCTTAAAACAAGATTTGTTAGGAACTCCTATACGTGTGACATCTGTTGATCCTGGTATGGTGGAAACAGAATTTAGTGATGTGCGTTTTCACGGTGATAGTGAACGTGCTGACAAGGTTTACCAGGGAGTTACTCCGCTGACACCTGATGATGTGGCTGATGTGATATTTTTCTGCGTCACGCGATCGCCTCATGTCAATATCAATGAAGTAATACTTATGCCTGTTGATCAAGCTAGCGCCACTCTGGTTAATCGGCGAACATAAAAGTAATGCATCTAAGAATTAAGTCAATAAACCTATGCAAGATACTGCTAAATCTGAAAAAGCTGGAATTACAGCACTCACAGCGATTAACATAGCAAAAGTACTCCCACTTGTTTGGTTTGTAATTTTTGCAATCGTCTTTGGTATTCAAGATTGGCGACAACTAATTTATGTTTGTTTGCACGGTAGTTATTGTCTCTGGTGGCTGATTGAACAATGGTTTTATCCCCAGCGACGAGAATTATTTAATGAGCCTTTAGGAGCTTTGGCATTCATCTTTACACTTTTGTATGTCGGAGTTTTTTATGTCTTACCAGGATATTTAGCGTTTACAAATCCTGTCCCTTTATCGATGATAACGGCATCTGTAGCATTGATACTGTACATCTTCGGCAGTCTGATCAATGCTAGTGCTGATGTACAAAAGTTAACCGCTAAGCAGTTCGGTGCGGGGTTAGTTCGTGATAATATTTGGCGCTTCTCGCGCAACATTAATTACTTTGGCGATTTGCTGCGTTACCTAAGTTTTAGCGTGGTAGCTGGTTCACCGTGGGCTTATTTAGTACCAGGAGCAATCTTGCTTTTCTATCTACAACGCATGTCTCAAAAAGAACAATATGCCTCTGCAAAATACACAGATTATGCCGAATATCAAAAATCTAGCGCCCGCTTGATTCCATTTATTTGGTAAGCTGTCACGCATCTAAGTTGCACATTTTTTCGTATGGACTGTTGACTGTTAACGGTCAGCAATCAACAAACTTAGGAAGTGATTGTGTAATTTAAAAGCGTAATAGCTTAAATAGCAAGAAGGTTCACCCTGTACTTAAAAAGAAGGTAGTTCAAAACTTGCCAAATACCCCAGAAGGTGGGGTTTGCCATACACCAGAAAAAATACTTTCAGTCGCTAAAGAAATTCTCAGCAAATCTTCCTTTAGCAGTGGCGGCCAATCAACTCCTGCTTTGCGCCCTGCGACAAATATCTGCTGGGCTTTAACACCTAACTGATAAAGGGCAAAAGCTAATTCTCTGTTGAGACTAGAGTCTTCTTTGAGACCTTCAAACACCACTTTGAGCGCTAATAAAATTGAGGTGATCTGACCGGGTATTGGTGGTTTTCCCTGCTTCATACGCATTAACAGGGCATCTGGGTTTTCCTCAGTTGTTAATGTCTGGGCAATGAGGAGTTTGTGAGCTGTTTCGTAATTCATTTATTCAGCTTAGCGTCAATTTTAGCGCAAGAAGTATATTTAGTTACCCGCTATCTCATACTATCTGGAATATCACCCTTTTGTCTTTATTCACTGCTGAGTCTTTTTTGCTGAAAGTAGGAAGGATAAAAAATTAAAAATTTCATCCTTCCCTGGTTATAAAACACACTAGTTTAATTAACGAGTTCGTAATTCAGCTTCTAACTTATCTAAATCAGTTTTGAGTAAAACCGTCATCTGACCAGTAAAAGCTTTGCCTGTTTTAGGCTGGGCAATTTCCATCCAATAGGCATAGCGATCGCCTACACGCAATTCTCCCCGTAAAGCTTCCCGAATGGGAGTTTTGGCATGACGAGCAGAGTTAACAGCACTCTGGTTAGGATATTCATACAGTACCTGAGCGCGATTAAAGTCTTGATAGATATTTAAGCCATAAATCACCCGTAAGGATTCCTGGAGGCGCTGAAATGACATGCCATTAATGGCATCATACATAGCCAGACGCTCAGTGCGAATTCTACCCCGGTCTTTGCTAAAGGCTACTTTACCAGGGGGCAACACCGACGCTTGAAATGTAAATCGCTGGGCAGCTGTATCACTCTTTTGCACATACAATTGCTCCCCACTACGAGGGCGTAATGTGGGATGTGCCTTCATCCAAGTAGTTACTTCTTCTGTACTTTGTCCTGGTAAAGCATGAGCCTTGGAATCAAACAGCATTCCCACGCACAAACAGGGAACTAGAGACAAGGGCAAAATCAAAAACTTAAGCAGAGATTTTTTGAGCATTTTCCTATTTGAAACTTACATTTAAACCAGTGAACAGTTATCAAGGCTTATGGTGGGGGATTGAAAGCAGTTATCAAATATCTTTTGACTGATAACTGATAACTGATAACTGTTAACTGGCATAACAATAGGTTTCCCGTTTTACAGAATAATTATTTCAATACTGAGATATTGCGCTTACCGCGTAGACTGATAACGCTATGGCTCATAGATATGTTATGAAAGCATCGTTTGCTTCTAGGAATTGCTCATGGTGCGATCGCACTTGTGATGTTGCGATCTCATTAAATTGCTAATTCTTCCTCCCGTTGCTGATAATAGTTTTAAAGCTAATTATTTAAGAGGTCTGATTGTGGTCTTTGCTCATACTAGTTCCTCAGATGTAATAACAACTCGCCTGACATTAGACGAGTATCGGGCTATGGAAGAAATTAACCCAGAACGCCATGAATACCGGGACGGAGAGATTATTACTATGTCGGGAGGATCAGAAGCCCACAGTGCGATCGCCAGCAACTTATTAATTTACTTGGGTTTTTTGCTGAGAGACACCGATTTTCGTCTGTATAACAGCGACTTGCGAGTTTGGATTCCTGAATATCAGTGCGGTACTTATACCGATTTGATGGTTGTTAATGGCAAACCAGAATTCAATGGCACTCGCAATGATGAAATTCTCAATCCTTTACTCATTATTGAAGTTTTATCGCCCTCTACCGAAGCATACGACCGAGGCGACAAGTTCAGAAAATATCGCTCTATTGGCAGCTTTTGTGAATATTTACTTGTGAGCCAAACTGAACCCTACATTGAGCAGTATCACAACCTTGATGGTAATAGTAATGATCGTTGGCTATGGCAAGTTCACTATCACATTGAAAGAGCAATCATTTTGCACAGTTTAAACGTAGAAATTCCCCTAACAGAAATCTATCGTCGTATTAATTTTTAATATTGAAACAAGAATCTTGGTGCGTTTACGCCTGGGAGTATCAACCCTACTAGCTTATAAATGGCAGACAATCTAGAATACATAAGCAATAGCCTGAACCAATTGTCGGGTTCAGTGTAGTGTTAGCTTCCAGCTTTGTACGCCAAAATATTGCATGATAATAAAAGACAAAGCGGCAAATTGAGCAAGAGGTAAGGCTAAAAAACGCTGTGCAGATAACATTTTTAGGGACTAGTTCCGGTGTACCCACAAGAGCGCGCAATGTTTCTAGCGTTGCTTTAAGATTACCTCAACGGGCAGAACTGTGGTTACTCGACTGTGGTGAAGGTACTCAGCATCAAATTCTACGGAGTGACCTCAAAAGTAGCCAACTATCCCGAATTTTTATTACCCACATGCACGGCGACCATATTTTTGGCTTGATGGGACTTCTTGCTAGTTGCGGCTTGGCTGGTAATGTGGAACGAGTTGATATATATGGCCCACCTGGATTAAATGAATATATTCAAGCGGCCTTACGTTACTCCCATACACATTTTTCTTATCCAGTTAAAGTTCATGCTGTCCGCCCCGGTGTAATTTATGAAGATAATGAGTTCACCGTTAGCTGTGGTCTTTTGCATCACCGTATTCCAGCTTTTGGTTATCGTATAGCAGAAAAAGACCGAGCAGGACGCTTTGATGTGGAAAAAGCCAAGGCTTTGCAAATTCCTGCTGGTCGTATTTACGGTCAACTCAAGCGTGGTGAAACAGTAACACTTGCCGATGAACGAGTTATTAATGGTAAAGATTTGTGTGGCCCTACAGAAATTGGACGCAAGATTGCTTATTGCACAGATACAGTTTACTGTGAAGGTGCAGTCGAACTGGCACAGGATGCAGATGTCTTAATTCACGAAGCTACTTTTGCCCATCAAGATGCAGATTTGGCTTTTCAGCGCTTACATTCCACAACGACGATGGCAGCGCAAACAGCTTTAATTGCTAAAGCAAAGCGATTAATTATGACTCATTTCAGTCCCCGCTATGCTCCCGGAAATACTTTGGAGTTAAAGGATCTCCTCCAGGAAGCTCGTGCAATTTTTCCCAATACAGATATGGCTTATGATTTCATGACTTATGAGGTTCCCAGACGACGGCAAATAGAGTTAACTAATGTCAGGGTTTGAACTGGGAATAAAAAAACTCAGACACTCCTAACGTGGCGATCGCTGTGACTATGGAACTGAAAATTATCAAATAAATTTATCAAATCTTCATTTAGAAGAGCCAATACAAACTAAAAAATGTAATATTATCTACTTTCTGTAGATATTAAAAAATACTGCCACTGCTGGGTTTTTTTACAAAAATTTAAATATTTAATCATTCTTTTCTATACCTTTTTTATACAAAGCTACTTAAATTATTTAATGTTTAAAAAAATCTGCAATTGTTGATATGTTATTTTTTTAATTAAGTAACTTAGCAAGAGCCAATTTGCTATTTACCTTGTAAGACCCAATATTGAGTTTTAAAATAGCAGTTTTTAGATAAGATTAATAATTTGTACTTGAGTATGTTTATATACTATTCTTTTAAAATGCATCAAGTTAATAGTTCTGCGATCGCAGCATAATTTAATACTGTCATAGTAATACAAAAAATTGTATAAAAATAACTAAAAAATAGCATTATTTGGCTATTAAGGATATGTTAAAGATTACCAGAAAGGGTTGGCAATCATTTATTTCATACTCAAAATTAAAATAACAGCATCAATCATTTGCTAGAGTTTATTCAGATAACAAAGACAACATGTATCAATTGTTTCTTGAATAATCCTTGTAAAAAATCTTTATGGCTGCATAGAGAAACATTTAGTATGCTGTTGTGTCTATAGGGTTGTAAGAATTCATCTTCCAAATATTTGCTCATAATCTTTCATTCATATTGTTTCGATATTAGAGGGTTTTAATGGTGGCTAATACGAATCTAAATCAAGAGCGACTAGTTACTAACTCTTCAACAAGGGCGACTGGCATTAAAAAACTATCTACAATTTTAATTCGCCAACGTTTTCTAATTTTGGGTATTTCCTGTTTGGTCATGTCAATTGCTAGTCTTTTAGCTGTTAATAACAAACCGGATTACCAGAGTTACATGCAAATACTGGTAAAATCTAACTTATATGAAGAACCACAGTCAAACGAGATCGAGAAAGATACAAATAGTGGATTGACAGACTTCAATCTTCAAGGAGTTGATTATAATGCTCAGATGAAACTAATGCTGAGTTCTAAATTAATAAATCAAGCTGTAGATTTGCTGCGTCCTTATTATCCAAATATTACGTCGAAAAATATTAAAGGAAGAACGGAGGATGGGAAAAAACCACCTCTAGAAGTGACTAAATTAGAAGATAGAAAAGAAGTTAATCAGTTTTCTAGTCAAGTATTTGAAATTTCTTTTAATGACGCAGATCCAGTTAAAGCCCAAAGAGTACTTCAAGCTCTACAGAAAGTTTATCAAGAATATAATATAGAACAGCAAAAAGAGCGTCTAAAGAAAGGGCTTGCTTTTTTTAATGCGCGCCTGCCTAAAGTGAAAAAAGACTTAAGTCAAGCAGAAATAAATTTAGAAAAATTTCGCAAGAAACATAATTTACTAGATCCAGAAGTCCAAAGTAAAATCTTACTAGAATCTCTAGCTGACATTCAAAACCAACTACAAAATACTCGCGCACAGTTGCAAGACGTACAAGCTCGCTATTCTAGCCTAGAGCAAAAAATGGCGGTCTCATCGCAAAACGCAGCCATTTCTGCTAGTTTAAGTCAGTCACCTCGTTATCAATCGCTATTGAATGAAGTGCAAAAGACTGAATTGGCTCTGGCTAAGGAACGGTTGCGCTATACAGACGAATCTCCAAAAATAGAAGTATTAGAGCAGCAACGCCAGAGTCAACTGAAGTTATTACGGCGCGAGGTGGAGCGATCGCTAAGTGATAAAACTATTAAAAACAGTAGCAATATAGAATCACCACTGACAACAAAGCAGATAGTAGGAGTTGACCCGCCACTACTCCAAGAGTTAATTCAATTGCAGACAGCTTCTTTAGGTCTAATTGCCAATGAAAAAAGTTTAGCAGAATCCGAACAGCGAATCCGTTCTGAACTGAGCAAATATCCCAGCCTGATAGCAGAGTATAACCGTCTACTACCAGAAGTAGAAAATCATCGCAAAACCCTTGAGCAACTACTACAAACGCAGCAATCTTTGGGATTAAAAATTGCTCAAGGAGGATTTGATTGGCAGGTGTTAGAAGAGCCGCATTTACAACCCTCTGCAAATGACAACAGATTATTGCTTTTAGTTGGAGGACTAGTCATTGGGCCACTGTTAGGCGTTGCAGTAGCCTTAACTTGGGGGATGTTTAATCGCACCATTGGTTCTGTACAAGAATTACAACAGCTGACGAATCTGCGATTACTGGGGTTAATACCAAAACTAGCGCCACATAATACTAAGAAACGCCTTCCTAGTCTATCTATGAACGGGCGGCGAAACTTAGCTCCCTCTTTGGTGGAAACTAACACTTGGTTGCCTTGTCACGAAACCTTGGATATGGTCTACCAAAATATTCAAATATTAAATTATCCCTTTCCCTGCAAATCTTTGATGTTGACTTCAGCCCAAACTGGGGAAGGTAAGACAACCTTGGCTTTAGGGCTAGCAGCTAGTGCTGCCCACATGCATCGACGGGTACTATTAATTGATGGCAATCTCAGGCATCCTCATCTGCACAAAACTCTAAATTTATCTAATGACTGGGGATTATCTTTGTTATTAGTCGATGAGACAAATACCGATGCTCAAGATTATATCCAGCCAATTCATCCTGCAATTGATATTTTGACTGCTGGCCCGACACCAGAAGATACCGTCAAGCTGCTTAGTTCTCAGCGAATGACAGAACTAATCAAGTTTTTTGAGCAAATTTATGACCTCGTACTGATAGATGCTCCGTCAATTTTAGGCACAGTAGATGCCAGAATTTTAGCAGCCCTTTGTAATGGAATTATCATGGTGGGGCGTATTGGTCAGGTAAGTCAAGCTGAACTAATTCAAGCAACAGGAATTTTAAGCCAGTTGAATTTAATTGGAATTGTCGCTAATGAAGTGAGTAATGTTCAAATAGGGGCTAGGGGCTAGAGACTAGTAATCTGTCAATAAATAATTGACAAATAAATTTTCTGTAGAGACGGCGATTTATCGCGTCTTGCTGATTGCATTCTGACAGCTAACCAAAATGCACTGCATAATTAGTAGGAAGTGGCAACCTTCCATCTGGGAGAACTGTCTTATCTTGAGTAATAAATGCAATAGTCCAGAGCAAGCATTAAACAGATACTAATTGTGATTTAAATGATCAGCATGAAATTCCAACTGTACTTAGGCTCTTTATTTTCCCAGATTAAAGTACGTCATTGGTGGATAGGTATCTTCTTTTGGATAGCTTTGGTCGCTCCAGCTCAAGCGTCTGTAATCCTGCGTGTAGCAATTCAAAGAGAAGTTAATCAAGTAAAAGTTGGCAGTTCTACAACTGCGGTTGTTAAAGATAGTACCGGTCGAACTCTTGGACAATTGCCAGGGATGAGTTCGTTTTATGCCCAAGCTATTCCTGGTGGAGTTGCTTTAGATAAATGGCAGTCTGGTTTATTTTGGATTGAACCAACAGGTAAAGGATTCGTTTATATTGGCGATCGCTGGTATCGCGGTAGAACTCTAGTTGTCCCCACCCAAAAAGGCTTAACAGCTGTGAACTGGGTTGATATGGAAGAATATCTCTACAGCGTCCTTGGTGGGGAAATGAATTCCAGCTGGCCTCAAGAAGCCCTCAAAGCCCAGGCGATCGCAGCCCGTACTTATGCCCTCTATGAACGGGAAAAACAGCGCAATAATCCCCTTTATGATTTAGGAGCTAGCCCCGACCGTTGGCAAATTTACAAAGGTGTAATCAGCGAATCGCCTGGTACTTATGCCGCAGTCGATGGTACAACAAAGCAGGTACTAACTTACAAAAACAGAATTATTCTCTCAGTTTTCCACGCTTGTTCTGGGGGACACACTGAAAACGTAGAAGATGTGTGGGGAAATGCTTTGCCTTACCTGCGGGCTGTTCAAGACTACGATCAAAATGTCAGTGAGTGTAATTGGGTAAAAACCTTCTCTCCATCTGAAATCAGCGCCAGAATTTCTGGCGTGGGTAATGTCAAAGAGATGATTCCACAGAGCTACTCGCCTTTTCGCAGTGTTAAAGCCTTAAAAATCGTTGGTGATCAGGGTACAAAGGTACTACAGGGCGAGCAAGTACGCACTGCGCTCAAACTTAAAAGCACTCGCTTTAACGTCGCCAAGGGAAAAGATGGCGGTTTTGTACTGCAAGGACTTGGTTATGGCCACGGTTTAGGTATGAGTCAATGGGGGGCTTACAATTTGGCTCGACAAGGAGCCAACCATCTACAAATTTTGGGACATTATTACCAAGGCGTAGCCCTCACACCGATTCAAACAAAGTAGTGAAGGAGAGCAGAGGAGCAGAGGAAAAGGTGCAGGGGGCAGGGAGCAGAGGAGCAGAGCAGCAGAGGAATAAGAATTTTCCCATGCCCCATGCCCTATCCTTCATCTAAACGCTTTTGCCATTCAGCGTCAATTTGTGCCGATCGCTCCACTTCTTGTTCGATTAAGTCTGTTTCAGTAGAATAAACTAAATCTTGTTTGCCAATCACTTTTTCTGTGGCAAACTGACTGGCATAGTCGATTTTGTGCTGTAAACCTGCATCTGGGTTTGTCAATATTCTAGCCCTGGACAGGCGATCGCGGTTGCGTGCAGCAATCTTTTTATTGCGCCACTGAATCCAGAAATAACGCCCCAATGGTATGGATAGAAAACCGATTCCGTAAGCCAATAGTAGCCAATAAATCCCTTGAACAAAAGCTACTAATCCACCTATTTGGGCTGCAACTGTGCCATCTCTTATTAAACTGCCTAGTATTAATGCCCCAACAAAATTCAGGATACCCAATCCAGCACTCAAGGTAATTTGTCCTGAATCGGCTGCGCTAAAACGCCAAAGAGATTCTTCTAGGTATACTGGCAACGACTGACGATACTTTTTAGTTGCACTCACCTGCATCTCTGGGAAGTAATATACAATCTGCCCCTCAGAACTGACTGCCGGTTGCCCGTTGAATCGGATCAGAACGGGCAGCATATAATCTTCATACTCTTGTGTATAACTTTCACCAAGATTGTCTAAGTACGGGGCAATTTGTTCTGCTACAACTGCACCACGGTTATTGCGAATTACAGCAGCAATTTCTTGCCAACGGCGTTCTTCTAAGTCGGCGTTAGGATTACCGTCACCAAATAAAAACGAAAAGACAGCCTCAAAGAAATTTAAATTGTTGTCTTGTTGCCTACCGCGTCGCCGTTCTCGGTAGCGTGTGTCGTAATTAGGGCTAAAATACCAAAACAAATCTGGAAAGAAAAAGAAGCCGCCACCATAACTACTACCTCTATTATCGCCGTCACGGTCTGAGTTAAGAGCAGTGAGGATAATGATAATAGCAATAGTAATTAAAGCAATAGAAGCAATTAAAAAAATTCCAAAGGAAATGCGAATGAGGTAAAACAAGATTCCCCAAACCTTTTTCCACCATTCCTGCAATCGCAACTGCAAGTACTTATTACGCAAAATTTCTCGAAAATTCCGCGGAAATTGGTAAACTATATCTCCAGTTTCTGCTACTTGTAAATGTCCGCCAGCATCAGATGCCAGGGCTAATAACCCTTGTCCAGCCTCTGCAACATTTAATCCTGCCTGGGTTGCCACATCACCAATGGTAACGCGGTAGCCCAATTTTTCCACAGCCTGCATGATGGTGGGATTGGGAGCCATAGCTCTCCCCTCCTATTGAAATTCATTTGCCTTCTTTTAAGTATAAAGTTTTATTTACGCTGGGCGGGTTAGTTGTTGGTTGTTGGTTGTCAATTGTCAGTTGTTGGTTGTTGGTTGTTGGTTGTTGGTTGTCAGTTGTCAGTTATCAGTTGTTGGTTGTTGGTTGTTGGTTGTTGGTTGTCTTTGTTCTTTCTTATAACCCCTACTCCCTACTCTCTGCCCCTTACTCCTAACCACTAACCACTGACCACTAACCACTGACCACTAACCACTGACCACTAACAAAACTCCATTCCCTTATTCGTGGAGTTTTTTATGTTAGAATTGTTTGCCTTGGCTTGGTTAACCAGCAACTTTTCCGTCCTAAATATGGCTCAGTATACTCTCGCTCAAAGCCCAGAAATCATTCTCACCGTTCCTGGTAAAGATTCAGCGAAAGCCCGTGAAAAAGCGATGGATCAGCTGATGGAACTGATGGATGCGGGTAAGCTATCCACAGAATTAGAAGAGGGATTTAGTCCTCAACAATTAATTGAGGTAAAGGAAGCAATTACTGAATCTGCTAGTGCTGAAGACGCTATTACACAGGCTGTCCAAGTTCTAAACAACTTGGCTACGCTCAAGTTAAAAGTTCAAGAATCACGCACTGAAGCATTGGAAATTCGTAAGGCTGTTGATGTTTTGTTCTCAGATAATTCAGTAACTGAAGAAGAAATTACTCACCTCAAAGAAGGCTTTAAAATTCTCAAAAATTTTGCCCAAGCTAATTTGCGTTACCAAGAGGCGCGAGCTAAGGCAGAACAGGCTCGGCAAGTTTTGGATCAGGCTTTAAAATCACCTGATAAGTGAGTTGTAAAAAAGTCAAAAGGTAAGAAAAAATTCTGGCTTTTGACTTTTTATTTACACTATACTAAGGCCGTCTTATT
The DNA here is from genome assembly GCF_016056295.1 of Atlanticothrix silvestris CENA357. Classification (GTDB taxonomy): domain Bacteria; phylum Cyanobacteriota; class Cyanobacteriia; order Cyanobacteriales; family Nostocaceae; genus Atlanticothrix; species Atlanticothrix silvestris. The sequence goes on along the minus strand of NZ_JAECZB010000002.1, from coordinate 73,616 downwards.
CTTCTCAGAGCAGAAGAATTACTTTCCACTTCTACAACTTCACCTACCCTTTCAGCACTCACACTCTGCTTGTAATATTGCTGATAGTATTGATGAGACACAGGTGTACCCTCTTTAGACTTATTAGCGATCATTCCTAACAAGGGAGTACCAGATACTTGAATCTCTTCTAATACTTGTTGCATCGCAGTGCGTTTTAGCTTACCTAAACCAGCCACTAGCACCATACCGTTAGTATTTGCAGCTAAGAGATAGGCATCTGCAAACCCTAAAAGTGGTGGTGTGTCATAGATAACTAAATCGAAATCAGCTTGTAGTTCATTCATTAAATCTTGCATTTTCTGAGATGCCAATAACCTAACTGAGTCTGGTGGTATTGGCCCCGCAGTCATTACAAACAAGTTTTCTTCTAGAGGCGATCGCTCAATTACATTGTGCCAATCTAAATCTTGGGAAATGATATCTGTCAGTCCTTGAACATTCATTAGTCCTACTCGATTATGTAGACTAGGGCTACGTAGATTAGCATCAACCAGCAATACTCTTTGACCCATTGCGGAAGCTGCCTGTGCTAGCTGTACAGCAATAGTGGACTTTCCGTCTCCCTGTCCTGGAGAACTGATTACCAAAGAACGAATTGGGGTATCTGAACCCAAAAGCAAAATATTGGTGTAAAGAGAACGGAAAACCTCGAAAAAGGAAGCACGATTTGGTTGTTGTAACTCTCTTGATAGATTGGTTTCGCTTGCTGGCTCTAGCTCTTTTCTTAAAGGAACTATGCCTAGTAATGGAAGTCTAGTAGTATCTTTCAGTTCTTGGGCAGTATAGAAGATATCACTGAGTTTATCTACTACTAAAGCTGCTCCTACACCCAACAACAAACCTAGAATACCGCCCAACGCTAAGTTTAATTTGGCGCTATTTGATACAGGATTAGGATTAGTTACTGTGGCTAGTTTGGGATCAAGTAACAACCAAGGTTGTTGCTTTTGAGCTTTCTCAATTTGTAACGCTTGTTGTTTGGTTGTAAATTGAGTTAATCCGTTATTGGCAATTTGTAATTCTCGTTGAATGTTATCGTGATTACGGCTGATAGTTGCTAATGCCCTCATCTCATTATTGAGATTTTTTATCTTATCGCTCAAAGATGTATCACGAGCTATCAAAGACTGGATGCGGCTTTGAAAATCTTTTTGAACACGCACTTCTTCTTCAGTAAGCAAAGGAAGTAAATAAGCTTTCCTTTGCCTTAAAGTCTCCATTAATGGATTATCATCCGTTAATACGGCAGCTCGTTGTCTAGTTTCAATTTCCGTTTCTTGAATTTGAGTCAGTATGTTTTGGTAGCGGGCGTTTTCAGTCAGCAAGGAATTACCAGCTCTCTCACCTGGCTGTTGTGCTAATTCTTTTTGCAAATCATTATATCTGGCTACTAATTGTTCTAATTCCACCCGATTAGTTATTTGCTGTTGCCGAAAAGCAGCAATTTGCTCAGACAATTCTTGAGATTTCTGTACTGGGTCAATTAAGCTATTTTCCCATCGCAAATTTCGCAATTGATTTTGCCAGTATTTAACCCGTTCATCTAGCGGCTTTCTTTGTTGATTAACAAAACTAATAGCTTGGTCTACATCTGACTGGCGCTCCTCCAGACTATACTTGAGATAAGCATCAGCTAGTAAAGTTGAAACATCAATAACTTGCTGTTGGTCTTCGTCAGTATATTGAACTGCTAAAATCTGGTTACTTTTTGCTGCACTTTGAATGCTCAAACCAAGCAGAAGTGATTTGTAAGTTAAATCTGGGTACTTAGGTTGCAGTTTTTCAATAATGGGATCGAGGACGCGCGGACTTTGTAAAACTGTAATCGTGGTAAAAATTGAGTTTTTAGAATCCGCATCCGCGCTCACCCCATCTTGAGAATTTATTGCTTGAGGTACATTGGCTATAACCTTACTTTCACCAGTTACAGGCTTAGTTAAAATTTCAAATGTCCCTTGATATACTGGAGGATCTGTTTCTGCTTTTAAGACTGCTGCCGTTGCTATTAAGCCTGTTATACCTATAATTAATAAGATTCGGCGGCGCAGAATTGCTGCTACTTGACCCAGATTTAACCCACCCTCATCACTTTCTTTGAACTGAGCAGCGTTAGAATTTAACAATAGGTGAGGGTATTTCTCTGACTTCAGCATAGTATTTGTAAACTAAACTACCAAAACTTTTTAAACAGACGAACACTCCGATACAATATTCGGTATGTATTAGGTAGTTGGACATTTGGGCGATCGCCTTGACTGACGTTGTATTTAGGCAAACTAGTGAATTGACTGATTATTATATAGTCCAAACAACCCTAATGTTATAGGTTTTGTTAAAGAGTGGGTTATTGTACCCGTGATTGTGATTACAATTTTCTTGAAAATACAGGCTAATAAGGATTGATGCTGTATGACTACAGTAACATTGCCTATAATAACTTGTTCGCGCACCTAACTGTGGAATTAAAACTGTATAGGGTTATCACTCAGCCAATAATTCAAAAGCGAGTTAATCTGAGTATAAGTATACTGTCTTTCTTAATCTATTTTATTTTTAATGAAATAAAAAAAGAAGGGTAAAATGTATACCCTTCTATATACTGGGGCGCTAGGATTCGAACCTAGGAATGGCGGGACCAAAACCCGCTGCCTTACCACTTGGCTACGCCCCAATGTCAACGTCCTAACTAATATAGCAGTTTATCCTAGGGTAATGTCAAGTAGTTGCAGAGTAAATTCCAGATAAAACCATATTAATTTAATTGAGTTGAGCTTGCAGGCTTGATCTGGATTGCGATCAACTAAGCCTTAATTATCTAATCTTTTTAAAACAATTTTTTAAATAAGTTATTGTTATGCTTCAAGACACAAAGATTATTATCAAAGTATTACTTAAAATAGTCAGTAAAATTCTTAATTGGATATCAACTACCAAATACTGTGTATCAAAGGGCTATGTAGATTTAATTACTAACAGCTTAATAACAGCACAGACTCATTTTTACTTTATCAAAAATTGACACCTTTGTATTTTTTTCATAAATCTAGCTTTAAAAAGCAATACACGTATGTACAATAAATTTTCGGATACAATGAGTAAAATTCCTCATAGATCCAAGGTATTATAGATACAAAAGATCTGGAAATAAAATACTTTCCAGTTAAACATCTTGTGCTGTCTAAACTAAGTACAAGGATATGTTTTTATGACTGCTATAAATATGCAAAGTATGAGAAAGATAGTCGCAGGGAATTGAGAAAAGATGAAATTTGCAGAATCAGGCACCCGTATCTTAGACTCTTCAGTGGTAGTAGCAGATAAAGAGCAAATCTTTTCAGATATCGGTGGTGAAGCAGTGATTCTTCATCTCAAGACTGGAATTTATCATGGACTTAACGAAATAGGCGCAAGGATATGGACTTTGATTCAGGAACCAAAGTCTGTAAAAGATATTCAGCGTGTCCTTTTAGAAGAATATGAAGTCGAAGCTGAACGTTGCGATCGCGATCTCATCGCCTTACTGAAAGACCTGCTAGCTGCTGGACTAATTGAGGTTAAAAATGAGACGAGCGCGTAATTTCCTGCGCTTGAGTGCAGGCGATCGCTATTTTTTAATCAAAACCTTAATTTTACTGGTAGCCATCAGGCTAGGGCTATCTTTATTACGGTTTAACACACTACTCAAACTTTTAACAAAAATCAGTCAGCCACGTGAGCGATCGCAATTTTTCAGCAAAGTGACTGTAGGCAAAATTGTCTGGGCTGTCAATGCCGCAACTCGCTATGTCCCTGGTGTAAAATGCCTGGCGCGTGCCTTGACTACCAAAGTTTTAATGAATCAGCACGGGCAATCTTCTGAACTGCGGATTGGTGTTGCCAAAACAGAAACAGGAAAGTTGGAAGCTCATGCATGGATCGAATATCAAGGATCGGTTGTCATGGGGAATCTCCAAGATCTTTCGCGCTATATGCCACTACCATCCCTTGCAGGAGTGAAATTATGAGTGGGATCATGGGCATTCATCATCTCAACAGTCATCCTATCAATCATCAAGACCTAGAAAAGATGGTTGATATACTTGCCCATCGTGGCCCTGATCATGCAGATATCTGGATTGAAGAGTTTGTTGGTTTGGGTCATCGGATGCTATGGACAACTCCTGAATCCTTAATAGAAAAACTACCTTTAATTAATCAAGCAGGCAATCTTGTGATTACTGCGGATGCTCGCATTGATAATCGCGATCAATTAATTGCATTATTAAAACTGCCTGAGCGTTCGATAGAAAAAATTACAGATAGCGAATTTATATTAGCTGCTTATGAAAAGTGGGGCGAATCTTGCCCAGAATATCTTTTAGGTGACTTTGCCTTTGCTATTTGGGATAAACGCCAACAATCTCTATTTTGTGCCAGAGATCATTTTGGGATTAAACCTTTTTATTATTATTACCAACCCAATCAAATTTTTTTATTCGCTTCAGAAATTAAGGCACTATTTTGTGTACCAGACGTACCACGACGATTAAACGAAGTCAGAATTGCCGATTATTTGGCATTAATGATGACAGACAAAGCCATCACCACTTACCAAGACATTTTGCGACTTCCTCCGGCTCACAGTCTGGTTATCAATCAGTCAGGCATTTATATATGGTCATATTGGTCACTTGATGATCAGCGAGAACTACAGTTAGAGTCAAATGCAGCTTATGCAGAAGAATTTCGGAAAATTTTCATAGAGGCTGTCAATTGTCGCTTACGTAGCGCCTTTGCGATCGCTAGTCATTTAAGCGGCGGATTAGATTCATCTGCTGTTACTTGTGTAGCAAGGAATCTACTAGCAAAAGAAGAAAAAATTCAATTACATACCATCTCAACTATTTTTGACAAAATTACTGAATGTGACGAGCGTCCCTTCATTAATGCAGTGCTTGATCAAGGGGGATTCATTCCCCACTATGCTCATGGTGAGCAATTTAGTCCGTTGTCTGACCTAGACAAAATTTTCCAGTACGAAGACGAAGCTTTACTAGGCCCCAGTCATTTTTATCCTTGGAACTTAAACCGGATTTCTCAGGAAATGGGATTGCGGATTTGTTTGGATGGGTTTGATGGCGATACCACTGTTGGTCACGGCACAACTAGACTAACTGAACTGCTACACCAAGGAAAGTGGCAAACTTTTGCCCAAGAAGTAAAAGCCTTATCACCACACCATAATGTCTCACACGCCGCAGTATTGCAAAGTTATGGTCTACCATATCTGCGAGATTTAGCAAAACAATGGCGATGGATAGCGTTTGCTCAAGGAGTACAGCAAATTCACCAACATTTTGGTGTTTCCCGTAAATTATTAGTTATCCATCACGGAATAAAACCTCTTCTAGAACCTATATTGCAACTTTGGCGACAGTGGCGTAAACAAGACAAATCTCCTCATCTTGTCTCTCAAACTTCTTTAGTTAACCCTGACTTTGCAGAGCGCATTCGCTTGGATGAGCGTATGCAGATATTAGCTGGTTCTACATTACCACCTTTGACAGTAAAAGAAGAGCAATGGCGTAGTCTCACTCAAGGGTTGCTAACCTACACCTTAGAGCAGATGGATCAATATGCGGCGATGTTTTCTGTGGAAGCTCGTCATCCTTTCATGGATAAACGATTGATTGAATTTTGTTTGGCATTACCTGCTGAACAAAAACTATACCAAGGCTGGGGTCGAATGGTGATGCGTCGGGCTTTAGAAGGTATTTTGCCAAAAGAGGTGCAATGGCGTGGGGGAAAAACTGATTTAACAGCAAATTTTGTGGATGGTTTGTTGAACCGCGATCGCCAGCTTTTGGATGAAGTGATGTTAAATCGACTAGGAAACATCGAAAAGTTCATAGATATAGATTTTCTGCGTGCAGCTTATCAACGGTTGATCTCAACCGACAATCAAGCTAGCAATGCAGATAGCATGGCTGTTTGGCAAGCAGTCACCTTAGCTTTGTGGCTCGACTACAAGCAAGTGATGCTGTAAATCCACCTTGGCAGGTTGTAACTGTGGCTTGCAGTACTTTCTGCTACCCAAATACACCGTAAGTCCAAATCTCAGGGGTACTACCCCAAAATACACATACAAAATCAAACTGAGGAGTTTTAATCATGAAAAAACCATATAGCACACCCACTTTAACAACTCATGGCAATGTTGAAGAAATTACACAGCTGTTTGGCCAATCCGATCAAAATGATTTCTTGTTCTTTAGTGGCAATTCTAGCCCCGCAACCAACCCTGCAACTGGACAACCAGCGACTGGTGACGGTTCTATCGACTTCTACTATAAATAACAAGTATCCATCTAGCTAGCTGAAAAATTGCAAGCTTTTTAGTTGATCTTGTGAAAACGATTTAATTAGATTGCCGCAGGGATATCACCAAATTTATGGTGTGTCTTTGTGGCATTTCATCAAAGATGGATTTTTATCACGCAGAGGCGCGGAGTCGCAGAGAGGATATGAAAGTTTATCAAGCCTACAATTTATGCATTGCTTCTGAGTTGCTCTTGCCGGAACTGATTGAAAGTCAGGGGAATCCAGATGTTATTGTACGGTTTGGTAAGATTGGCAGTGCTGTGACTGAGACGAAATTTGATCAAGGTAGCAATTTTTTAGGAGACATAGCAGGAGTTGGTAAGTTTGTTATATCCCAGGGGCGTGAAGTTATTATTGATACGTTGCCTGGAATAGAAGCAGCTTTGCTCCGCAATCTAGTTTTAGGGCCGATATTATGTGTATTACTGCGACAGCGAGGGCTGCTGGTTCTCCATGCCAGCTGTGTTGACATTAATAATAAAGCAGTGGCATTTATGGGGGGTTCTGGTTGGGGTAAGTCGACTTTAGCGGCAGCATTCCACACTCAGGGTTATGATACTTTAACTGATGATGTTATGCCCGTGGAAATTACCGCAGGTCGTGCGATCGTTTTTCCTGCCTATCCTCAGTTCAAACTTTGTCCAGAAGCCGCAGCTTCTTTGGGACACGATACCGAAAGCTTATCTTTGGTTTCCCAAAATTCATTCAAGCTAGCCTACAAATTACCTCATCGCAGTTTCCAACAGAATCCTCTGCCATTACACCGGATTTATGTACTGTCTAAGGGAACCAATCACGAAATTGCCAGTTTAAAACCCCAGGAAGCCTTTATTGAATTGGTACGTCATACCCGTGCTGTAATGGCAGTGACAGAGCAAGAATTTGTTACTTCACATCTACGTTTTTCTACTGAGCTTGTGAAAAACGTTAGTTTCCGCCGCTTCACTCGCAAGCCTTGTTTAGCAGACTTACCCGAATTGGTGAAATTAGTTGAGAATGATTTGGAAAATGACAGCACAGATCTTGATACTTCTAGTTCAGTATTAGCTGTCCCATAGACTCAAAGTAGATTGATCATTCTAGAATTTATAGGGTTTTAAAGTCTTGAACAGCAAACTCCGCAGCGCTAATACTGTACTTTCTCATTTGCTAAAAACTCTCAGTTTGGTCTGGAATGCTTCTGGTTATTGGACTTTAGCGTGGATGGTTTTGTTGCTGGTTCAAGGATTACTGCCCGCTGCTTCTATTTCTCTTACACCACGAGTAGTCAATGCTTTAGTACAAGTTAGCGGTTCTGGCATTTCTGGGGCAAGTATTCAAAAAATTCTTGTACCAGTGGGGTTAATGGCAGCCATTATGCTAGTGGGTGAGTTGTTAAATAGTGCTTCAGAATGGATTCGCACAGCTCAATCAGAATTGGTACAAGATCACATCAGTGGCTTAATTCATAAACAGTCAGTGGCAGTGGATTATGGCTTTTATGAATACTCTGAGTATAACGACAAACTCAACCGCGCCCGCGAAGGAGCTAGCGGGCGATCGCTCGCTTTACTAGAAAGCACTGGTAGCTTATTGCAAAACAGCGTAACTTTATTGGCGATGGCTGCGGTTTTGCTTCCCTATGGACTGTGGCTGCCTACCATTTTGGTAATTAGTGCCTTTCCAGCATTCTTTATTTTGCTATATCTCAACAAAGCCCAGTATCGATGGTCACAACGCACCACAACTGATCGCCGATGGCTGATGTATTACGATTATCTGCTGACAAATAGTACTATGGCAGCAGAAGTCAGATTATTTGACTTTGCCGATTACTTCCAATCGTCTTATCAAAATCTGCGTCGGCGACTGAGAAAAGAACAGTTAAAATTCCTCAAAGATCAAACTATAGGTCGCTTTGTTGCAGCAATTATTGCCTTAATTATTACGGGAATTGCCCTAGCTTGGATGGGGCGACAAGTATTATTGGGAATTTTAACTTTAGGAGACTTAGCTTTATTTTTTCAAGCATTTAATCAAGGACAGGGTATTGTCAAGTCTTTGTTAGGTAACTTGGGGCAAATTTATCGCAATAGCTTATTTATTGGAAATTTATTTGAGTTTTTACAAATAAAACCCCAAATTATCAATCCCTCAAACCCGATTCCTACACCATCAGCACTGAAACAGGAAATTAAATTTCGGCAAATTACTTTTCGTTATCCTGGCACTCAAGAAGCAGTATTAGACAACTTTAACCTCACGTTACCCGCTGGCAAAATTGTGGCGATCGTTGGTGATAACGGTGCAGGGAAAAGCACATTAATTAAGCTTCTGTGCCGCTTTTATGATCCTAATTCTGGAAGTATTGAATTCGATGGCATAGATATACGTGATTTTTCAGTAAAAGAACTGCGGCGGTTAATTACTGTTTTGTTCCAATCTCCAATACCTTACTACACTACAGCCAAAGAAAATATCGCCTTGGGTGATGTAGCAGCAGCATCAAATCAAGTAGAAATTGAAGCAGCGGCTCAAGCGTCTGGTATCCATGAAAAAATTTCACGCTTGCCCTTAGGGTATAACACCATGTTAGGTAAATTATTCCCAGAGGGGACTGATTTAAGTGGTGGACAATGGCAGCGTCTCGCCCTCGCACGGGCTTTTTTTAGACGCGCCCAAATCATTATTTTAGATGAACCAACTAGTGCTATGGATCCTTGGGCTGAACACGATTGGCTAGAGAGATTTCGGAGTTTGGCTAGTGGGAGAACTGCGATCGTGATTACTCATCGCTTCACACTGGCGATGCAAGCAGACATGATTCACGTGATGCGTGCTGGTCAGATTGTGGAATCTGGTAGTCATGAAGAATTATTGAATATAGATGGTCTTTATGCCCAGTCTTGGCGGGATCAAATGCAGGCTGGCTCAGCAACTACAGTTGAAAATAGCCTAATTTAGTTTGTAGTAGGGACTTTAGTCCCTAAAGGCAGGACTAAAGTCCTCACTACGAACGAACATTTTTTAATTCAGTTACCCAAACACTTCTACTTCTTCAGCCGCATTGAGTTGATCAAGGATTCGCCAAAGTTCTTGTAACATTGGCTCTATACCAGTTTGAGTCACCGCAGAGATTAAGAAAACTGGGGAGTAAGAGAGGTGATTCAGCTGAAGAGCTAACGCCTCTAAATCTACCGTTTCTTTATCAACTGCATCAATTTTGTTCAGTGCCAAAATTTGCGATCGCTCTGCTAAACCCCGTCCATAAGCTTGTAATTCTTGCTGAATTGTATTGTAATCTCTAACTACATCATCGCTAGTTGCATCAATCAGGTGTAGCAGTACCCTGGTACGCTCAATATGGCGCAAGAAATCGTGTCCTAAACCCACCCCTTGGGAAGCACCCTCAATTAATCCGGGAATATCAGCGAAAACTGTACCATCACCAGTGGGTTTCTTGACTACACCTAAATTCGGGATCAGGGTAGTAAAGGGATAGTCGGCAACTTTAGGGCGTGCGGCAGATAAAGATGAAATCAAGGTAGACTTTCCGGCATTTGGTAAGCCAATAATCCCCACTTCTGCCAACAGCTTCAACTCTAAACGTAGCAGTTTTCTTTCGCCATCTAATCCTGGGAGGGCATATTCTGGGGCGCGGTTACGGTTACTTAAAAAATGCTGATTACCTAATCCGCCTTTACCGCCTGCGGCAATACGCAATCTTTCTCCAGATTTAATTAAATCACCGAGTAGTTCACCAGTTTCAGCATCATAAATAGTCGTACCGCAAGGAACTTCAATGATCAAATCTTTACCATTTGCCCCAGTGCAGTTATTCGGCCCACCACGACCGCCATTATCTGCTTTAAAAAGATGTTTGTATCTGAAGTCTAGCAATGTTTGCAAATTTTCCTCGGCGACAAAAATCACTGAACCGCCTCGTCCTCCATTACCACCAGAAGGGCCACCAGCAGGTACGTACTTCTCCCGCCGGAAGGCAACAATACCGTCGCCACCTTTGCCGGCTTCAACTTCAATTTCTGCTTGATCAATAAATTGCATGGTTTAGTCAATAGTCAATAGTCAATAGATAGTTAAGGGTCTACACAATTAGATATGCAACTTAAATGCTGATGAGCTTAACTTACTTCTGTTTACCAGTTTAGAAGCGATCGGGTTGTGTGACCGCTTTTTTATTATTAACTATTGACTGTTGGCTCTGGCCTAATAACTAAATATATGCTGAAACATCTTCACCACATTCATCTGCTAAATAAGATAAAGCACGAAAACGTAACCCTACAAGTTGCTCATATAAAGGGTTGAGCTTACACATGGGCGGAATGTGAACAATTTTGCGTCCAAACAAAGTGACATCCCGTTCAAAGGGGCACTGAGCAGGGATCATTTTACATAAAAAACGGGCAACTCTGGGATCTTGAATATCCAACCCATCCAGCCAGTTGCGTAGAGGGTCGAGTGCTTGATCGATTTGACACTTTGTCAGATCGTTTGTGGCAGTAATTTGTTCTGGATGTTCTAGGGTATGACGCAGAGACTCTAGTAAGGTTTCTGGCTGTTCTAAGGCTTGGCACAATTGGTGCAGAACTTGATCTTCACTGGCAGAATATGTACCATCTGCGATCGCTACCATTATTGCTGTACGTAAAAAATTGGCCGCTGCTGGTGTGCCTTTACCCAACATGGCGGCTAATTCTTCCGGTGTAATTACCTCTAGCGAATCCCATTGAATACTGGGAGCTAATTCATCCTTTGTGATACTAGCAATTGATTGCTGTTCTTGGGCATCAAAGTTACCATCTGCCCAAGCAACAGTAAGCAGTCCACGTAACCAAGCAGCAACTTGTTCGCTGCTATAGGGGGATTGAACGGCAATTGTCATAAACTCACGCCTCAAGGTTTCCTTTGTCATTACTAGGCTACCTTTAAGTAGGCTCAATTGTTACACAGTTGATTCAACGCTTAGGGGTTGGATATCAAGATTGCGTGATTCAACAATCTGTGTAGACGCACACGCCTATGGAGAAATAAGCTACGTGTAGTGTCTCTTAGAGAAAAAGAATACAAATTTATGATTCAGAAAATAGACTGGGAAGTAGACCATCTACAGTATGGTTGGGCTAGTTCTAATAATGGTTTAACTAATCTCAAGTCTGTACCTGAATCTACGACTTTGTGGTCTTCTTTAACCGCAGGTGCTATGGGTCTAAGTTGGCGATCGCAACGGCAACGCAAGTTAGCCAGTAAAATACCAAGTGTGCATTGCCATTTTATAACTACCAATTAATTTGATGGTTTAATACGATAGACTGCGACTATGACAGATTTCTCACCAAAAAATCACTTCCAACCGATTAACTTATTTGAGTACGAACAGCTAGCAAAAAAGCACTTGTCTCAGATGGCCGTTGATTACTACAGCAGCGGTGCTTGGGATGAAGTCACCCTACGGGATAATCGTGCTGCCTTTGAACGTGTCAAACTGCGGCCTAGGATGCTAGTAGATGTGAGCGATCGCAATCTCACTACCTCAATTTTAGGACAACCTCTGCAACTACCATTGTTAATTGCACCGATGGCTTTTCAATGTCTGGCTCATCCACAAGGAGAAGTTGCCACAGCACAAGCTGCCGCATTAGCAGGTGTGGGTATGATATTGAGTACAATGGCTACTAAAAGCATAGAAGAAGTTGCATCTGTAGCTCACCAAAGTAATGCAGTGCAATGGTTCCAACTATATATCCACAAAGATCGAGGGTTGACTCGTACCTTAGTAGAAAGAGCTTACGCCGCAGGTTACAAAGCCCTTTGCTTAACTGTAGATGCTCCTGTATTGGGACAGCGGGAGAGAGATAAACGTAACGAATTTGCCTTACCGCCAGGTTTGCATTTGGCTAATATTGCAACTATCTCAAAGCTAGATATTTCCCATGAGCAAGGTGAATCTGGGTTATTTACTTATTTTGCCCAGCAACTTAACCCAGCAGTTACTTGGCGTGACTTAGAATGGTTGCAGTCTATATGCCCATTGCCTTTGGTACTCAAAGGAATTTTACGAGGAGATGATGCCTTGCATGCTGTGGAGTATGGAGCCAAAGCAATTGTTGTTTCCAATCATGGTGGTAGACAACTTGATAGTGCGATCGCATCTTTAGATGCCCTAGCTGAGATAGTAGCAGCGGTAGACAGTAGAATAGAAGTGTTAATGGATGGCGGTATCCGCCGAGGTACTGATATTCTCAAAGCTTTAGCAATAGGAGCTAAAGCAGTACTGATTGGGCGACCTGTTTTATGGGGGCTAGCGGTAGGAGGACAAGTCGGTGTATCTCATATCATCTCTTTATTACAAGACGAGCTAAATGTGGCCATGTCCCTTAGTGGCTGTACCCAGTTACAAGATATTGACTTCAGTTTGGTAAAATCAGTCAATATCTAGAGATTAAGTAAACAATAATTCCTTAAAACCATTCATTTGCCCCAAAAATTTTAGATTAAATTTTAATGATTGTTGCAAAATCACTAAATACAGTTATAATAGTAAAGTTGCATCCAAGGGCGGGTGGCGAAACTGGTAGACGCACCACACTCAAAATGTGGCGACCTTGCGGTCATAGGAGTTCGATTCTCCTCCTGCCCACTTATTAAAGACATTAGTTTGAGTAATACTTTTCAATCAGAAAACCATCTAGATTTAACAGTGAAGTCAGAAGATTAAGATTAAGACTTAAAAATCAATCACTGAGACGTGGCTAATCTCCCAACCATAGCCAAACATTTTCTAGGTGAATAAATTTAACAACCTGAAGTAAGATATTTCTCTACCTTTAGATAGAGGATATTTATCATATTTTTAGTTACTTTACTTTTGTCGAGGTATTTTAACACTAGTTAAAAAGATACATCAATTACAGATCAGATGGAACGGCAAAAAGCGTTTGGTCAGACCGATCATGTTAGATGGTATGGGAAACAAGATTATGGGCAACGTCTAATTGATGCAGGCTTTAACGTCAAACGTATCAAAGCCCTGGAATTTGCAAGTCCAGAGGAAGTAGAAAAGATGAGAATTTCCGCGACTGAAGATATTTTCTTCTGTACGAAATCATAGAGTCAGCAGATTTTTTACTTAAAACATACAAAATTATGCAGCTAAAAAGATGGGAATCTCCCCGCCGAGAAGGGAGAAATGATAAAGGCAAAGGTGGTTCGGCAAGAAAAAGACAACTCAAAAAACAAAGGCAAATGTTGCGACAGAGACTAAAAGAAAGCAATAAAGCAGAGAACAGCACAAGTGAAGTAATAGACAAGGGGAAGATTGTTATTCTTCCCCTTTCTTTTTGGGCGTTACATTGATAAGGACAACCAAATATACACATAGCAGTAAAATTAAAAGTTATTTAAATAACATTTTCATATTTATAAGAAAATGTTATTTTTATGCCTCTGAAAACATATATTTCAAATCAAACAAAATTTTTAATTATTCATTTCTTCATATAGAAATTCAATCAATCAATTAATTATTTTAAATTTCGTTGTAATTCAGGATTATGTGGCTGTAGAAGGAATTATCTCGTAAAGATACTTCACGAAGTTGTAATGTTTGTATAAATAAAACCTAAATAAATTATGAAGTAAATATAAACTTTGTCATTAAGAGTGTAAAAACAGTTAGCCCAACCAGTAAAATAATATACGGTTATAGATAATCCTAAGTGACTTCAGGAAAATAAAAAAAATTACTTAGAGTAATGATATTGTCTATCTATGTGTGTTCAAATTTCAAAGCGCTAAACGTACTTAAAAAAATCAGGATTCATACTGCTTGATTTTTTAAGTGTTGAAAATTCCCTAGATAATCCGTGGATTTTTGTCTTTGATATGAGGGGTGATTTATGGTAGGAGGAGTGTTTCTGCCTGCTCAAAAGGTGCTTGATTTTCCTATTACTGCCTTACGTTTTGAGGATCAGATACAAGCAATAATGAAGTGGGCGATCGCACGTGCAAGCAAAACTGTATGTGTAGCTAATGTACACATGCTCATGGAAGCTCACTGGAATCCAGATTTTGGTAGCGTATTACAAAGCGCAGATATAGTAACTCCTGATGGGATGCCTCTGGTTTGGATGATGCGACGAATGGGAGCGCGTTATCAAGATCGTGTAGCAGGAATGGATATTTTCCTGGCCTTATGCCAGCAAGCCCAAGCACAAGATTTAAGTATTTTCTGTGTTGGTTCACAAACAGAAATTCTTTCTAGAATGCGAAAAAGATTAGAGCAGGAATTTCCCCAGCTGAAAATAGCAGCAATGGAACCTTTGCCATTTCGTCCTCTAACTGAAATTGAAGACGAAGCTTTGATTAATAAAATTAACTCCAGTGGTGCTGGCATTGTACTAGTATCTTTAGGGTGTCCAAAACAAGAAAATTGGATGGCTCAGCATAAGGGTAAAATTCATGCAGTCATGATTGGATTGGGCGGAGTTTTCCCCGTTTACGCCGGTATTAAAAAGCGTGCCCCACAAGTAATTAGAGACTTAGGAATGGAGTGGCTTTATCGGTGGATTCAAGAACCGCGCCGCCTCTGGCATCGTTATGCTACAACGATTCCACCGTTTATATGGTTGGCAACTAAACAACTTTTATCATCCAGTCGCCTTGCGGGGGTCTTCCTTAACGGTACTGGGGACTGAAATACTTTACATAATAGTAATTTGCGGTGAGATGGGATAGAAATTTTTGTTTTTTATATCCTCATATCCAAAAATACTAACTTGCATTTCTTTGATTGATGGAAACAATTTTAAGAGAGAAAGACTCCACTAGTAGGTCTTAAATTTTCAACACTTGATATTGCAGATTTGTACAGTTTGATGCTTTGATCTTTAGTTATGAGTGCTTTCAATTTATTTATCAAACAAATTAACAATTCTGCACTTTGCCAATTTGGGTGAGCAAGTATGAATCCAAACACTAAATTTTTTATCTACGAACTTGTAAAACCCTTGTTACAAGTTTGGTTTTATGGAAATGCGCGTTTTTGCCCAGTTTGTCAGAGTAATGTGCGAGTTTTTAAGACAGCAGGCGTTAATCATAGACCGGATATAATGTGTCCAGTTTGCCGAACTTTAGAGCGACATCGGCTAATTTGGACGTTTTTTGAAAAATTTACTAATCTTTTTGACTCAAATAAAAAAGTAATGCTTCACATAGCACCAGAATATTGTTTCCAGCGTCGTTTAAATCAAATGCAGAATATAGACTATTTGACTGCCGATCTTTTTAAACCTTCAGCTATGGTGAAGATGGATATAACCAATATCCAATATCCAGATAAAAGTTTTGATGTAATTTATTGTAGCCATGTTCTTGAGCATGTTTTAGATGATAGAAAAGCAATGAGTGAGTTTCATAGAGTCTTAAAAGATCAAGGCTGGGCTGTATTACAAGTTCCACTCAATAAAAATGCGCCAACTACATATGAAGATCCATCAATTACAGATCCTAAAGAACGAACAAAAGCATTTGGTCAACCGGATCACGTTAGAGTTTACGGTCAAGATTATGAGCAACGTCTAATTGATACTGGATTTAATGTAAAACGTATTGAAGTAAAAGACATTGTCAGTAAAGAGGAAATAGAAAAGATGAGGCTTAGGGAAAATGAAGATATTTTCTTGTGTACTAAATCATAGATCATGGTATTCATAACCTAATTTTAGGTTAGAGTAACTCTCTTTTGAGTAAGTATTAAACATTATTTCTTAAACATGGAATCACCGAAAAAACCATCAAGCTTACAACAAAAGACTGTTAAAGGTTTAATTTGGTCTGCACTTGACAGCTGGGGTCGTCAAGTCATTTCCTTAGGTGTTTTCTTTATACTTGCTCGTTTATTAGGACCTGAAGCTTTTGGCTTGGTTGCGCTGTCTAGCGTATTTTTAGCTTTTTTGCAGGTTTTTTTAGATCAAGGGTTTTCGACAGCAATTGTCCAACGTCAAAAACTAGACGCAGAACACTTAGATACCGCATTCTGGATAACCTTAGGAATTAGTTTAATCTTAACTGTATCCAGTGTAGCTTGTGCTGGATTAGCTGCTGATTTATTTCATCAACCACAATTAGTACCCATTATTCGCTGCTTATCAATAGGCTTCATCTTCAGTGGTTTGAACAGTGTACAGCAAGCAATTCTTCAGCGTCAGTTTGCTTTCAAAAGTTTAGCTATACGTTCATTAATAGCAGTATTAGTTGGAGGCACAGTTGGTGTAGTTATGGCTTTTCTAAACTTTGGCGTTTGGAGTATAGTGGGTCAACAACTATCCAATAGTTTTGTTCAAGTTTTAGTTTTGTGGCGAGTTAGTAATTGGCGACCAGGATTAAGATTTTCAACTATACATGCCAAAGAACTTTTTTCTTTTGGAATTCATGTGTCTGGATTCAATATACTCAATTTTTTTAATCGACGATCAGATGACTTATTGATTGGTTACTTTCTTGGACCAATTGCGTTGGGTTATTACTCTGTTGCTTACCGGATATTGTTAGTAATGACAGAAGTTTTAATCAGCACCACAACCAAGGTTACTATACCAATATTTTCTAGATTGCAGGCAGAGCCAGAACGATTAATAAAAGCTTTTTATAAAGCAACTCAGTTTGCTGGACTCATTGCTTTTCCTATGTTTATTATTGTACCAGTCTTGGCACCCGAATTAGTAAAAATTTTATTCGGTGATCAATGGAATCAAAGCGTTCCAGTAATGCAAATTCTATCGTTGATAGGTCCTATTCACCTAATTATTTTCTATAACAGTTCTGTACTCACGGCATTAGGCAAGCCTTCTTGGAGGCTAGGGATACATGTGATAAATACAGTTACTAATGTCATAGGTTTTGCTTTAGTAGTCCAATGGGGTATTGTAGCTGTTGCATCTTTTTATGTAATTCGTAGCTACTTGCTTTCACCT
This sequence comes from Atlanticothrix silvestris CENA357, assembly GCF_016056295.1. Lineage (GTDB taxonomy): Bacteria > Cyanobacteriota > Cyanobacteriia > Cyanobacteriales > Nostocaceae > Atlanticothrix > Atlanticothrix silvestris. The sequence goes on along the minus strand of NZ_JAECZB010000002.1, from coordinate 56,241 downwards.
ATTTCTTTACTAGCTATTAATAAACTAGTTAATATTAATATAATTAAATATCTAAATTTGTATGTAGTTCCTTTAATAGCTTCTGTAATAATGGTTGCAACAATGTTATCAATAAAATATTTAGCAATACAATTAATCGACATACGATTGCTAACAGCAATTTTAGTTTTGCTTGGTATTTTGACTTATGTTTTGGCTATTTCGTTAATATCACCCAGTTTGTTAGCAGAAATTGTTGATTTAGCTAAAAGCGTGAAATTAAAAGTAGCAGAAAAATCATAAAATTATTAAATGTTTTTATCTAAATTTTAAGTCTTAATATTACCTGATTAACTTTTCTAACTTAACTATCATTAAAGTAGCATTGAAATGAAATATAAAACAGACATGTATTTGTATTAAAGTGATTAAAATCCATAATTGATTCAAAGGAAGTAAATATGAAAATCGGAATTATGACTTTTCACCACATAGATAATTATGGAGCAACACTTCAAGCTTATGCTCTATGGAGCTTTCTCAGAGATCAAGGTTATGAGGTTGAAATAATAGATTATCGTCCTTATAAAGCAATACGCTATTATACTAAGGGTTTTAGCCCAATAACTGAAAATTTTCGTATTAACTTAAAGGTATTCACAAACATTTTAAGAAGTTGGAAAATGAGAAAATTTTTACTTTCTCATATAAAATTAAGTACGAAAAAGTTTTATTTGAAAAAAGCATTACAGCAAGTTTCTACCAAATATGATGTGATTATATGTGGCAGCGATCAAATCTGGTGTCTTGATTCTTTTAGAGGATTTAATTCTGCATTTTTCTTGGATTTTGCTAGTAATAAAACTACTCGTAAAGTTAGTTATGCAGCTAGTTTTGGGCATACTAAGACTTTAGGTAGTAATAGAGATAAAGTATGCAAATTAATAGAACAATTTCAAACTATTTTAGTGCGTGATTCGAATAGTTTACAAATCATTAAAAATCAGTGTAATAGAGAGGCAAAAAAAGTTCTTGATCCTACTTTTTTAATTCAGTACGATACGATTAACCAAGCTCCACAATTAAAAGATAACTATCTTCTAATTTATAACCAAGCTCCATTAAAGCAATCGGAAATAGATTTTATTAAATCAGTTGTAAGAGTCCGAAACTTAAATATAGTTGCGGTTGGTAAATACAATAAACTAGCACAAATAAACGTGGAAACTGCAAGTTTAAAAGAATGGATTGGATTATATAGTCAAGCATCCTACATTGTAACTAATACTTATCATGGAACTATCTTTTCAATTATATTTAAAAAGCCGTTCAATGTATTTATTGCTGGTAACAAAATAAATAAAATCAATGATTTGCTTGAGGACTTAGGATTAGAAAATCGTATTTTTTTGGCTGATTTAAAACCACAACTAGTGAGCGAACAAATATTTGATATTGATTATGATTCAGTCTTTAAAATTTTAGAATCGAAAATTAGGGAATCAAAAAAATACTTATTAGAAGCGATCATGCAGGAGCAAAAAGCCGATAGTTTTAAATAAAAAAGTAATAGTTATAAAGGATCATCATGTCTAATTCTCTAGTATCTACATCTAATAGTCCTAAAGTTTACTCTTTAACATCTAATAAATTTTCACATTTTAGAACTTTACATAACTTTAAGCAAGTAGCAGAGATTAACAATGTAGATGATCTACAGTACTACTGTAGTTGGGCTAAAGAAAATAAATCCAGTATTTATATTCTTGGAAATGGCTCCAACACATTGTTCGTAAGAAAGAATATAAAATCATTGATACTGAAAAATAAATTACCTAAGTATATCAACCCTCTATCTACTACGAGATTAGAAGTGTCTTCTTCAGTTTTAATTGTAGAGGTATTAAAGTATTGTTACCAAAACTCTTTAAATTCTTTTTATTATCTTGCATCTGTACCAGCAACTATTGGTGGTGCATTAGCAATGAATGCTGGTCGAGGTAAACAATATGAATGTACGATATATGACTTTATTGAAAAGATAACTTACTTTGAAGATGGATATATAAAAACACTTCAAAATAATCAAATTTTACGAAGTTATCGACAAACAATATTTACTGGCAAGCACTCAAAATTGATATTGAGTGCAGTTTTTAAGTTTGAAAAAATAAACTTCGATGAAAATCCCTTAACTACAAGACAAACTTGGGCTAAAGAACATCAAGATAATACAGCACCAAATTGCGGAACTGTATTTAAATTTGCTAATTCTAAAATCCTTGAAAGTCTCAAAGGAGTTTCAATTGGTAAAGCTATGTTTTCTACAAAAACAAGTAATTGGATACTCAATAAGTCACAAAGCCCATATTTTATAATTTTTCTGATTAACTTAGCTAAAATTTTACATCTTATAAGTTTCCAAAAAATTGCTGTCGAATTAATTACAATTGATTGACTACTATCAAGCAAGTAAATTTAGTATTTTGCTAGTGAATGTTAAACGTAATGAATAATCAGCCAAACAAATTTATAACCGTAATAGTTCCGGTGTTTAATGATTCCAAAAAACTAAAATTATGTTTGAACGCTTTAGAGAACCAAACTTATCCTAAGCACCTTTATGAAGTTATTGTTGTTGATAATGCATCCGAAGAAGATATTAAAAGTGTAAGTGTTTGTTTTGCACAAACTAAATTTTGTTACGAAGGTTGTCCTGGTTCATATACGGCTCGGAATAAAGGAATTTCACTTGCAAAAGGCGAAATTTTAGCTTTCACTGACTCAGATTGTATTCCTGCTTCTGATTGGATTGAAAAAGGTGTGAACAGTTTACTTAATATTCCTAACTGTGGATTAGTAGCTGGAAAAATAGATCTCTTTTTCCAAAATCCAGATAGACCAACATCTGTAGAAATATTTGAAAGTATTTATCTGAATTTCCCGCAACAAGAAAAATTACAGAATCTTCACTATGGTATGACAGCAAACATTTTCACGTTTAGACATATCTTTGATGATGTCGGTTACTTTGATGGTACTCTTAAATCTGGTGGCGATCGCCAATGGGGACAACGAGTTTTTGCAGCTGGTTATAAGCAAGTCTATGCAGACGATGTTCGTGTAGCACATCCTGCAAGACATTCACTTTCCCAGCTACGTAAAAGAGTTGCACGTCTTACTGGTGGAAAGTTTGACAGAATGATGAGCCACAATCCTTCAACAACAGAAATCGTAGGGGATTTAGTAGAAACTTTTAAGCCTCCTTTTAGAAGCTTGTATCATGCTTGGACTATTGAAGAGTTAAAAAATATTCAGCAAAAACTGCAATTTATTTTCATTATGTTGTTTGTTAGGTACGTAGTGATTGTAGAAAAACTACGTCTTTATTTAGGCGGTAATTCTCAAAGAGGATAGTACTAAACTAATAGTTTTTTGGTTTTAGTTAAACATTTTATTTACAAGTAGTAAAAATTGCTTTGAAAGTGATTGAAATTATATTAATGACTTATATCTAAAAAACTATAGTAATTATTCAATTAATTATCATGTCATTATCTACACCCGTTGCTTTATTAATATTCAATCGACCGGATACTACTGAGAAAGTATTTGAAGCAATTCGCCAAGCTCAGCCCTCTAAACTTTTAGTCGTTGCAGATGGTCCTCGCACAAACAAACCAGGAGAAGCAGAAAAATGTGCTGCTGCTCGTGCAATTATCAATCGTATCGATTGGGATTGCCAAGTTTTAACTAACTTTTCTGAAGTCAACCTGGGATGTAAAAAAAGAGTTGCTAGTGGATTGGACTGGGTATTTTCTGAGGTAGAAGAGGCAATTATTTTGGAGGATGATTGTATACCTGCCCAATCTTTTTTCCCTTTTTGTCAAACTTTACTTGATTATTATCGCCATGATGACAGAATTATGCACATTGCTGGCACTAATGTCCAGCCTGTTGTGAGAACAAATTACAGTTATTATTTTTCAAAATATAATACTTATTGGGGTTGGGCTACATGGCGTAGAGCATGGAAACATTTTGATATTGAAATGAAAACATGGGAAGAAATCAAGAAGCTAGATTTACTTGATTCCATCTGTGATGATCCTTATGAAAAGATTTTTTGGCTAGATACCTTTGATAAGGTTTATAGTGATTATGTTAATTCTTGGGCTTACCGATGGACTTACGCTTGTTGGGTTCAAAACGGCTTATCAATAATTCCTAACACTAATCTTGTTTCAAATATCGGCTTTGGACCTGGGGCTACACACACAAAAACTCATACTAGTTATGCAAATTTACCAACAGATGATGCTGGTAGTGAAACACTTAAGCATCCTCCGTTTATAGTCAGACATTATCTAGCTGATAATTATACATTTGACCGTCTAAATGGAGGAGCTTATATGAAAAAATATAGCCCGTTTGTAAGTATGATACGCCTCAAATTATCTCCAATTAAGAGACGTTTATTTTCTTTAATTGGCGATTAGCAAGTACTATATTCATTCTTATTATTTAGAGTTTATTTACTTTACATAAATAAGTTATTTGTAAAAAATTTAAATTACTTCTTAATTTTATGAATTAATCACCTCAAACATTTTAAAGTTTGCCTTTATCCAAATTAATACTATGATTGAGAAATTGACTTCAAAAAACACGTATATTATTATACCTGTCCATAATCGTAAAAATACAACATTGGCATGTTTAGAAAATCTCCAAAAATGTGGGGATCTCCAAAGTTACCATGTAGTGATTGTGGATGATGCTTCAAACGACGGTACAGCAGAGGCAATTTATTCTCTATATCCAAAAACCATAGTTTTACCTGGGAATGGAGACCTTTGGTGGACGGGAGCTATAAGCTTGGGGATGCAGTATGCCTGTGAGCAAGGTGCAGATTACATTTTTTGGCTTAATGATGACTGCTTACCTGAACTCGGTACTCTACCGCTAATGGTTAAATATATGCAGAGCCATCCGGATACGATCGTAGCTCCTACTTGTTACGTTGCGGAGGATAGCTCCTTCATACCTGCCAAAAATGGTTTTCGCGGTAGAACAACCTTGTCTGCTAGCTCTGGTGAGGTTATTCCTGTCGATGGGATGTCTGGTTGGTGTGTCGGTATGCCAGCTGTCGTCTTTCGCAAAATTGGTTTTCCAGACGCAACCAAGTACCCACACTACGCTGGAGATGATATGTATCTGCTTAAAGCAACTCGTTCCGGTTTTAAAGCTTGTCTATTGGGAGATGCAAAAGTCAATTTAGTCGGAGGTGTACGTATGACATCCAACTTTCAACACTACTTTCATCCTAAATTAACTATTACTGAAACTTTCAAACTTTTATTCTGGAGTAAAAAATCTCCCTACCGTTTACCTACACAATTTTTTCGTCATGTAGAAAGATATGGTACAGTTATAGGAATTTTACTGTTTTCAATTAAAGTAATTTCATGGCTGGGACAATGGGGAAAATATCAATTATTAAACTTGCTTCCCCGACCAACAGTTTAAACATCAAATAAAATTTTGAAGCTGGTCACATCTTCAATATAAAAGCCTGAAGGTATCTTTTGTTCATACATAAAGCTTGTATCTAGAGGCAATAAATGAAGATGAAAAGTAGAAAAGTTTTAGTTTCTGCCTACGCCTGTAGACCAAATATGGGATCAGAACCTGGAGTAGGTTGGAACACGGTTTGTGAATTAGGTAAATATCATAAAATATGGGTATTTACTAGAGAAGATAATCGCTCGTATATTGAAGCAGAGTTGAGCAATAATCCAATTCCGGGGCTGGAATTTGTATATGTTGATCTACCTGGGTCAAACTGGTGGAAACGTAGTCTTGGAGCAGTGCATCTTCATCACTATCTCTGGCAGATTAAAGCTTACTTGCTTGCTCGCAAGTTGCATAAAGAAATTGGTTTTGATGTTTCACATCATGTTACTTATGTTAGGTATTCATCGCCGAGTTTTATTTCACTCTTACCAATTCCTTTTATTTGGGGTCCTATAGGAGGTGGAGAATCAGCTCCCAAAGCGTTTTGGAAAGATTTCGGTTTTCGGGGAAAAATATACGAAATTATCCGAATAACGGTTCATAAACTAGGTGAATATGATCCATTTGTCAGGCTTACATTACGAAATAGTACTCTAATCCGAGCAACTACTGAGGATACTGCCAAGCGACTGTGGCAAATGAGTGCAATAAATTTGCAAATTTATTCTGAATCAGGCTTATCAGAACAAGAAATTCAACAACTTGCCCAATGCCCTATTCCTAATAGTGGTCAAATTCGGTTCATTAGTATGGCCAGATTGTTGCATTGGAAGGGTATTCATTTAGGGATCCAAGCTTTTGCCCAAGCCGATTTACCCGATGATACAGAATACTGGATTTTGGGGGACGGGCCGGAACGAAAACGACTACAAATTCTTGCAGAAGAACTCGGTGTTAGTAAACAAGTAAAACTCTGGGGTAGACTATCAAGGCCTGAAACTTTAGATAAGCTGAGTAAGTCCAATGTTCTAGTTCACCCCAGCCTACATGATTCTGGAGGATGGGTTTGCTTAGAAGCAATGGCAGCAGGTTGCCCAGTAATTTGTTTAGATTTAGGAGGTCCAGCTGTTCAGGTTACAGCAGAAACTGGCTTCAAAATCCAGGCATCTACACCTGAAGAAGCAGTTTGTGGACTAGCTGAGGCAATGGCTTGTTTAGCTCAAGATCAAGAATTAAGGTTGAGTATGGGTTATGCAGGACAAAAGCTAGTTGCCCAATCTTTTAACTGGAGTAAAAAAGCAGAACTGTTAGCGCAACTTTATGAAGAAACAGTTCAAGATAATGAATACATTGACAAAGCTTTAGCTTAAAGGCACGGTAACAGAAACCATGTATATACTTAGTATACATAATAACTATCAAATTCGTGGCGGCGAGGATGAATCTCGCGAATCAGAGGAACGCTTATTACGGGAGATGGGTCATGAAGTTGATGTTTACCAAGAGCATAATGATCGAGTAGCAGCTATTGGAGCTATACCAATGGCACTTAGAACCGTTTGGTCAAAAGAGTCTTACAACATAGTTAAACAAAAACTTGAACGTGTTAACTGCGATTTAGTCCATATCCAGAATTTTTTCCCTTTAATTTCTCCATCTGTGTACTATGCAGCCAAGTCAAAAGGCGTACCTGTGGTTCAGACTCTGCGAAATTACCGTCTCCTCTGCCCGAATGGTTTATTTTTTCGTGATGGACAAATCTGTGAAGATTGTATGGGGAAGTTCGTTCCCTATCCTGGAGTCTTACATAGCTGCTACCGCGAAAATCGCCCAGCAACGGTTGCAGTCGCAACAATGTTAACTGCACACCGTGCCATGCGTACTTGGACGGAGATGGTAGATGTTTATATTTCTCTGACTGAGTTTGCGCGACAAAAATTTATCGCAGGTGGTCTGCCAGCAGAAAAAATTGTAGTTAAACCTAATTTTGTAAATCCTGATCCAGGTGTGGGAGGTGGTTCTGGTGGTTATGCCCTGTTTGTGGGCAGACTTTCTACGGAAAAAGGACTAGATACTTTGCTGGCGGCTTGGCAACTTTTAGATGGAAAAGTCCCCTTAAAAATTGTTGGAGATGGCCCACTAGCCTCTGATGTTATGGAGTCTGTAAAAAAACTACCTCAGGTGGAGTGGCTAGGCCGTAGACCAATGTCAGAAGTACATCAATTGATGGGGGAGGCAATGTTTTTAATATTTCCCTCCAAATGGTATGAAACTTTTGGTCGGGTTGCAGTTGAAGCGTTTGCTAAAGGTACTCCTGTAATTGCTGCTAATATCGGGGCGATCGCAGAATTAGTAGATGCTGGTCGAACAGGACTTACTTTCTCTCCTGGTAATCCAGAGGATTTAGCTGCCAAAGTAGAATGGGCTTTAGCAAATCCAACTTTATTAGCTCAGATGCGTCAGCAAGTAAGATTTGAATTTGAGGCTAAGTATACTCATAAGGAAAACTACCGCAGGCTAATGGAAATTTATGAAATTGCTTCTAATTATTAGAGTCTAAACAGGTTAACTAAGACAATTAGAAACTAGAGAAAAAATTATGAATGTAGAAATAGTTTCTCGTAATAAAGTAGAAGGATATATTAAACTTTCAACCTTAATAATAATAACATTTTCTACCGCTTTTTTTGCTCGTCTTCTTGACACTATAGGTTTACCTTCATACATAAATTTTCTGCATTTTGTTACTGTTCCAGTAACTTTTGGGATTGTGCTAGTCACAACCAAAACAAAAAATAGATATCAAATAGTAACTACATGGACTCTTTTATTTGGGCTGGTGATCCTGATAGGGGTAATGTTAGTTAGTGCCCTCTTGAATCAAGCAGGATTAATCAATGTAATCATGGATTTTTTGCTAATAGCAGAATCTTTTTTGCTATTAGTGGCAGTAATTAGTCTTAATATGTCTCCCAAAACCTTGGAGCGGCTGCAAACTTGGATAGTACGTTTTTGTTTTATTAATATCTTTCTTGCTTATTTACAACACTATCTTATAATACCTCTTTTTTATAGTTCTTTAAATACTACCCTTGGTACTTTTGATCTTGTTCAGGGAGTTTTCTATATATCTGGAGGTGGTAACACCTTATCAGCTAGTATTTCAATGTTTTTTGGAGTGTATTACTTTCAGAGTGCTAACAAATCTCCATTGTGGCTGCGGATAGCTGTGATTATGGCCTCATTTTGGCAGGTGATAATTAGCGATTCCAAACAAGTATTAGTGGTATTTATATTAGCATGGACTATTTTGGCACTGACTAAAGTTAGGGACGTTAAAAAATTACTCTTATCTGTTATGGGCATAGTTCTGATCATAGCTATAATTCTTTGGTGTGCTGAAAACTTAGAAGCCTTCCGCCCTTTTAAAACTTACCTCGATCCTGAATGGTACGATCTTGATAGTCGTACTATGCAAATTAAATTAGCCTCAATGCAAATCATACCTTCTTACTATAAGTCGCCCCTGAATTGGTTTTTTGGATTAGGCCCTGGTCATACAGTTGGACGTTTAGGGGGGTGGATGCTTAAGGATTATGATTACATGTTAATCCCCTTGGGAGCTACAGTTCATCCTGCTAGTCAAGCTGTTTGGGATAGGTTCTCCTCACTTGCATTTGGTGGAATTGTAGGCACTATCAGTACCTTTTTCGCTCCTTTTTGGGGATGGGCTGGTATTTGGGGAGATATAGGATTTGTAGGTTTGGGAGCATACCTATATTTAGGATACTTGGTGTGGAGTAGGCTTTGTAGAGATGATTTTTCTAAGTTATTATTGCTTAATGTAGCAATCTTCGGTTTTATTTTCACTCAGTTGGAAGAACCAGCTTATATGCTTTCTATTGCTATGTTCATTGGTCTACGCTGGCATGAAAATAGGCTAAAAAATTATAATCTAAACGAAAATTTATCAGTTTAGCCTATTAATAATGCGTGTAATATGAGAATTCTCATCTCTGCATACGCCTGTGAACCTGGTCAAGGTTCAGAGCCAGGGGTAGGCTGGAATGTCGTTCGGGAAGTAAGCAAATATCATCATGTCTGGGTTTTGACATCAAACTGCCACCGTCAAGGTGACTATTACATTGGAAAGGATTTCATTTAAGATTAGCTGCATTTGCTCAAGCGATGATCTGTTTGGTTCAAAACCCAGAGTCAAGATCATGTATGTGTCATGCTGGTCAAAAAAGGGTCAAAGAGGTCTTGAATTGGGAAATTCAAGGCTTTGTTATCTCCGAACTATATAAGAAAGTTGGCATTTACTAGTATCTGGCGTTTACAACCTCGATCATGTTGATTAAATGTGTGATTACAAGAAAAATTTAGTTATGACTTATGTATCTTTATAACTACGGTAATAAGTAGCATTATTGCTACTACGGTAAAAGTAATTTATCATATCAAGTTATAATGAAGATATTGAAAAAACATTCTGTCATTTTGCGTATAATCAAGGGGTATCTGCTAAGCCTATCCGTTTGAGATTTGTTGCCCCCAATGCTTTTTGTGTGGGTAAAATTTATCAATCGGGCAAAAGCGAAATACGAGCTAATATGGTAATTACCTTCATCTGATTAATTGCAAGATATGCTGCCTATTCTTGACAGAAAAGACGATAAATCTCAATTTAATCCTCTGGAGAAGTGATGTATTTGGCACATTCATTCATGAGTGATGAAAAGAAGCACAGCATTCGGCAACCACTAGTTCTGGCGGTAGAAGATCATGATGATAGTCTACTGTTAATGAGTTATGCTCTTGAGTCACTTGGTTGTAGATTCATTTGTCAATCAGATAGTTATGCGACGGTGTTAGTGGCAAAAGAGTATCAGCCAGACTTGATTATGTTAGATATTTTGTTACCAGGTTTAAGTGGAATTGATGTTGTGCATCATCTCAAGCAAGAACCTCTAACTTGTGAAATTCCAGTAATTGCAGTCACAGCTTTAGCTACTAGAGAAGATAGAGAATGTATCTTGAGGGCAGGTTTTAATGACTATATCAGCAAACCTTATATGATTGAAGATTTAGAGACCATAATTCGTCATCATTTACAGGGTAGATTTCATGCTCAACCGACTTATGAATTGTGTCACGATTAGCAAAGCTAATCAGAGTTGGGAATAGAGAATGAGGAATAGGTGTTTTTATACTTGTTGAAATTGTTGATTAGAAGAAGAACTTAATCGTGCTTTGGTAATCGCACTATGAATGTAGTACCTTGTCCTAGTTCAGAAGTAACTGCGATCGCACCACCATGCGCTTCTACAATTCGGCTCGATAAGTGTAGTCCTAGCCCACTGCCTGAGCGTTTATTTCTACCTTGGCGAAATCGCTCGAAAACGTTGGGCTGATCTTCGGGAGCAATCCCATAACCTGTGTCTTCAACTTCTATAATTACCCAATCTTGAGTTTGAGAATTGCCCGATTTTTCGGAAATCCGAATTTCTATACCTCCTGTATCTGTAAATTTGATGGCGTTGCCAATCAAGTTATTAAACACGCGCCTGATTTCTAGTGCATCTCCCATCATCACACCACCGTTTTTTCCTAGTTGCTCTAACTCACTAGTATTTATTTTCAGAGTCAAACTCTTCTCACTAGCCAAGGGAGATAGTTCACTGACCACTTCTTGAATTATTTCCCGCAAATTGCAGCTTTCCCAATTCAAGGTTTTTTTGCCTGCCTCAAAACGATAAACTTCTAGCAGGGTATTCACCATTTGCATCAAATTTTGGTTACTGCGAATCATAACCGCGATCGCTTGTTTCATTTCTGGGGAAATCTTGCAGAAGGTTTCTTGTTCAAACAAACCCAGCATTCGATCAGCAGCTACTAAAGGAGTGCGTAAATCATGAGTGAGACGCGAAACAAAGTCTTCTCGTTGACGTGCCATCTTTTTTTGTTCGTCAAGACTATGTTTGAGGCGTAGTAGCGATCGCACTCGTGCCAATAATTCATCTGTATCAAATGGCTTGCGAATAAAATCATCAGCACCAGCGTCTAATCCCTCGACAACGCTGGATTCGTGAAAAGCAGTGATTAGCAAAATCGGAATATAGTTGAGAGCAGGGTTCTTGCGAATGCGACGTGTAACTTCGTAACCATCCATCCCTGGCATCATTACATCTAAAAGAATTAGATCTGGTGGTGATTGTTCTACATGCTGTAGAGCTGATATACCATCTGCCGCTAAATCAATCTCATACCCCTCACTTTCTAAAATAGTCTGAACCAAAATGAGATTATCTCTAGTATCATCAACGGCAAGAATGCGATCAATTTTAGAATTTTCTACAACAGACATGATTTATCAATTTTTATCTACTTAATTGAAATTAATTTATAGTTTGCGATGAGGATAACTCATCGATGCTTTGCTGGATTGATGAGGATTTTGAGCAGAACAAACGATGCTATCACCACCCGAATGAAAAGCTGAAATATTTGTGGCTGTGATTGGTAAGGAAATTTGCCGTGGTATTTCAATCTTGAACATTGACCCAGCCCCTAATTGACTTTCTAAAAAAATTTGACCACCCATCATTCGTACCAGCGAATTGATGATTGCCAAACCAAGTCCTGTACCAGGATATTTGCGAGTAATACTTTGATCGACTTGTCGAAAGGCTTCAAAAATATGTTTAAAATCTCTAGAAGCTATACCAATACCTGTATCCCGAACTGCGATCGCCACTCGATTGCCTGGAAGTTCTTTGACTTCAATCCAAATGCTGCCAGATTCTGTAAACTTAATAGCATTTGATAAAAGGTTGACTAAGATCTGACGCACGCGCACTGAGTCATTGTACAATACAGAATTTTGTAAATCAGCTTGAACTATTAAAGATAAATTTTTTGCTTCAGCCAGAGAACGCATTTCTGTGACTGTAGAATTTATGACTTTTAATAAATCAAATAATTCTGGCTTTAATTCTAATCGTCCTGCTTCTAATTTAGAGAAGTCGAGAACTTCGTTTAATAGCATTAATAAATGTTTTCCATTATTGAGGATACGCTCTACCATATCTGCTTGTTGATGGGTAAGTTGAGCAAATTTAGGGCGCAATAATATTTGGGAAAAGCCAATAATGGCATTCATAGGAGTCCGCAATTCATGAGACATAGTTGCCAGAAACTGGGATTTGAGCCGCGACGCTTCTGATAACTTTAAATTTTGTAACTGAATTTGTTGTCTTTGTTTCTCCAGTTCTTGATTTTTGCGAATCAGCTGCTCGTTACTTTCTCTAAGCTGTTGGTTGGCTAAAGCAGCTTGCATTTCAGCACGATGTACCCGAATTGCATTCCGTAAAATCCGTGCCAAAGTTTCTGAAGATACTCTAGACTTAGAAAGGTAATCTGTTGCCCCAGCCTTCATCAATTCTACAGCAATTTGTTCATCTCCTTGAGCAGTGAGAACTACTAAAGGAACTTTAATTTGCAAGGAGCGTAGCTTTTGAATTAGGGTTAAACCATCTTGGTCTGGTAAACGATAGTCGAGAAAAACACAGTCATAGTTAGTATTCTTCAGACTAGAGAGCGCATGATTGCCGTTACACAATTCAGATAGTTCCATTCGCACACCTGCTTTAGTCAGGGCGCGGCGCACTGCCATGCGGTCTACTTCATCGTTGTCTACAACCAAAATTTTCAGCGTCTCTTCCATCGGTTTTTATTTTCGCTGCCAAATACAGGTTGATGTATAACATTGGTATTTTCAAACTATCCAACTAAATAATTTTAGATTTTTAGATGGGGTTTTGATTAATGCTTACCCCTGACTTGATTGGGCTTTTCTACCTCTAGTCTACAATAATTCTAGTATCTCGAACTGAAGCATTAATTAACTAAGGTATTTCGCACAATATCGAATACTTGTTGAGCGTTGCTATGCTCTCAAAAAAACTAGTAAAGCTTCCGGTCTTCAAGATCTAGCCAGTAAGGTTAGTAATATGAACTTTCTTGAATATGCAATTGACATTTATGACATTTGTCTTTTCCTCAATATAATAAGTATGTTGATAAACTTTTATTGCATTTACTTGGATTGGATTCAGTTTGTAAATTTATCCTCAATCTATTTAAGAAACTAAAATATTTGAATTAAAATTAGAACTGTTAGCTCATTTTTAAGGTCAACAATCAATAGTCAAAGCCCAATTATAAATTAGCCAGCAAAAAATGGCTTCAGCCAAATTGGATGGAACTGAATACAAAGTAAAATAAAATACTTTATCAAGCTTCATCACAATTGTAAATGAGCGAGTTAACGCCCGTCCTCAGCCATTAGTGAGAGTTAAAGACTAACATTGTGTACCATAAGCTTGAGCAATGTTACTTCTTTGATTCTTTAGGCTAAGTAAAACTGAAATTACTGCCAGTTTCTGAAATAGAATCCAGAGTAATCTTACTTTCTCCCGTTTCCATAATTTGTTTGGCGATCGCCAAACAAATGCCAGTATTTTTTGGGAAATGCAGGCTTCCATAGTTTGAAAGATCACAAACCCTTTGTGGTGATGTTCCGAGAGGATACCATACCTGTCATCTGCAACGGAAAAATTGTCGTATTTTCCCTGGTGTTGTACAGAGAGTTTCACCCAAAGTCGGTCGCAAACTCCATCCCCTGGTGGGCAAACAGAGACAGTCGCCCGCTGATTTGAGGCATTATTTTTCATGGCATTATCAATTTGCTTTCTAGATGAATAACGCCGACCAAAAAGTGTTCCAAGGTATGGCAAAATTTTTTTTGCTCTCTCGCAGTGCTGGCAATGCTAGTTGAGTCTGTTGTGAGATTATCCACAAAATATTTTTCCCAAAAGGACTACTGATCACTTGTGTGCCGATGGCTTCACTAAAATTCAATGCTATTCTATTGATTTCAATAAAAATGTCATCTATTTTTATAAATCCATCAATTTCAAGGCTGGATTAAAGATGGTACACAAGCATTGGTCACTTTCTTTGATGGCATCTTTAACTCGTTCATATTTATCCATTTTTTCAGCTTTTTTCAAAGCTTGAGAATAACTAACTTCAGTTATGATTCCTATGTAACAGCTAAAGAATGGCCAAATTTGGATTTCGTCACCAATATTTCACGTTTTCTTGTAGAATAGCCATATATCCTCAGCTAGATTTTTAACTCTATCTAGATGGAAAAGAGAGAGAGTTAATTATTTCTATCGGTGGATGCAGGCTTGTTAATAGATCATCTATCTTTGGTTTGGGAAAATCATAGAAGCTGCTTAAAAAAGGTCGTAGTTTGCAACATGCAACAAGAAAGAGTGAGTGTAGCGATGAGCGAAATCAGCATTATTTTAATTGAAGATCATGACCTTACCAGAATGGGGCTAAGAGCTGCATTGCAGTCTTACAGCGGGTTGAAAGTAATTGGTGAAGCAGCAAATGCCACCCAAGGACTAAAACTTCTGGAAACGGCTAAGCCGGATGTGGCAGTTGTAGACATTGGCTTGCCTGACATGGATGGTATTGAACTCACCCGCAAATTTAGACGCTATCAAGCAGAGAGTGGGCAATCAGCAACAAAGATTCTCATCCTGACGATGGATCACACAGAGGATGCAGTACTTGCCGCTTTTGCAGCAGGAGCAGACTCTTATTACATGAAAGAGACTAGCATCAACAAGTTAACAGAGGCAATACAAGCGACTCACGAAGGTAACTCTTGGATTGATCCGGCGATCGCTAATGTAGTTTTGCAGAAGATGCGCCAAGGTATTCCTGGAGAAAGCCAAGCATCTGATAAGCCAAAAACAGTCAAGATTGAGGCACTGGCGACGGAATACGAGCAAGTTTTAGAAACTTACCCTCTGACTCAGCGCGAACTGGAAATCCTGGAATTAATTGTTGCTGGGTGTAGCAATGGACAAATTGCTGAAAAACTTTACATTACCGTTGGTACAGTCAAGACTCACGTTCGCAACATCTTGAATAAACTCTGTGCCGATGACCGTACCCAAGCTGCTGTTCGCGCCTTGCGTTCTGGCTTAGTAGCCTAAAAGAGGCAGGGGAGCAGGGAGCAGCACTTCGGCTACGCTCAGTGACCGGAGCAGAGGAGCAAGAATTTCCCCATGCACTATGCCCCATGACCCATGCCCAATCTTTCTTGCAAACAGTCAGCGATGCGTTGTGCTGCTCCTGGTTTACCCATTCGCCGCACCCCGTTTTCGGCAATTAATTGCAAACCGTCCGGATTTTTGAGTAGCGATGGCAACACTTTCGCTACTTCTGCTGGCTGCTCGACTAAAATTAAAGACGGGCCCAAAAGACGGCTTTGAGCTTCAGCAAAGGCAGGGTTATATTGGGGGCCACCACCGGGAATAGCGATCGCAGGTTTACCTAAACCAATAAACTGTTCTGTAGCTGTACCTGCCATAGCGATCGCTACATCTCCCCAATGCAAACATTCGTTATAAGCTTGTTGTGTTAACAACAAATATGCATCTTTTTGTTTAAAAATTAAAGCATTAGGATCAGAAAGTGGTACGGGAGATTCTGGGTAAATTTGCCAGCCTTGAGATTGAACAGTTTGGCACAAAATTTTGCAATCTAAACCAGGCGCGATCGCTCCTAAAAATATCACACTTTTGGAAGTATTAATTGCTGCATCTTGCTTTTGCAAACTAGCCATCAATGCAGACACGGCAATCATCATGATTTTCCAATTGTTATATGCTTCTGGTGTACGAGAACCAGGAAGCAGAGTCACATTTAGAGGTCGAGCTAATTCCTGTTGTTGAACATCAGCACAATAAAATCTTTGAGATGAGAACGTAGTTTCAAGACCATCCATCATCGGATTACCCAAATCAAAAGCTGGGATAGGCCACTGCTGTAAGATTTTCGTCGTTAGTGAATCTCTGGGAAACACCGCCCGACAACGGCGGCGACTCATCAACCAACGTTCCCAAGGATGGTAAATAGAACCAGAAAAGTTTTCCCAATCAGCAGCTTTTGATTTTCTGGCTAATAATCCCGCTTCATTCCGCACGTGATATTCTGATTTCGCTGTCCCGACAAAAGCATAGTTAGCACCGCTGAAAGCGGCAAACAACAGCGGTACAATATCTCCTACAGCTAAAATAGCTATCTTGTTGCCTAAACGTTTTTGGGAACTTACCCAACGACGCATAGCTTTAATTTGGCTCCAGGTAAGTTGCAGTAAACCGCCGTGGACATCTCGCATCAGCTGGCGGTTATCCATATAAATAAAGCCACCAGAAGGCATAGTGCGTACTGAACCAATGTACGGAATACCCAACTTTTGGTAAGCGCGTCCTTCACCCACTAGAGGCAAAGCAAAGATTTCTGGTGGGTTGGATTGTTGTTGGAGTTCTTCCAAAATCCGAACAGCAATCATGTCTTCACCATGACCATTACTTAAAACCAGTAATTGCCAATTTGGGGTTAGGGATATGCGCGATACATTGCTCATTTTGACTAATGTCTGCCGTAGGTTTCAGTACCAGGAACAAACCCGGTCTCTTTGAGCAACAGTCGTAGTTGTGCGTGACGAAGTTTCGTGTCCTTTTTGGTATTTTCCCACATCTCAGCAAAGAAGTCTTGCATCAGCGCAATGATGCTGCGGTATTTAACAATGCTAGCAACATAGAACTCATCTAACTTCATAATTCCATCTGCATGTATCTGCTCGATGTTGTCGAGTAATATAGACCGCAGTTCATAAGGTTTTAAGCCTTCTTTTATACCATATTTTTCCATAATCCTGCGTTTATCGTTCTCTGAACATGAATCATAGGGTGATTGAATCAGATGACCAAGATTCCGCAAAACTTCACCGTAGTCGTAAAATGTGTTCTGCTCAAAGAAAAATTCTTCATCTTTAGTCAACGTGAAACTCTTGTCAAGTACCAATCCAAAATCAGTTAAATAAGTCTGTTCGCCGTCGGTGAGGATGTTGCGAAAATGTGCGTCGAAGTGGATAATTCCCTTTGTCCTCAAAAAGTCAATCGTCGTGCGTAAGTCATTTAGAGGTTGCTGAAGTTTATTAGGGTTTTCCCGCAGCCATGTCTCTAGAACATGCGGTATGCACTCCAGGAAAAGAACTAACTCATAATTAGCGTTCGCTCTATCTAAAAAATAATTCCCGGCGTTCTCACTATTGCCCCAGTACTCCACATAAGCTTTTAGACGTGACCTATCCACATCCGCACGCCGCCCAAAAAACGGCATAATCCGATAATGATACATCAGTGGGAAAGTAGCGATCGCCCCCTCTAATACCCAGTTGGTTGTCTTGATATGGGTAACAAGTTCCCGGAAGACCCCAAAACCAGTAGAACCGAAGCCGTAATTACAATAAGTCGGCAAGTCATAGAGGTTTCTGGTGGAGAATAGATTTTCAAATTCGATGTTCGTAACCGGAACATGTTTCACAAAGACCTTAGATTCCCCAAGGACAATGGTGTGATTTATCCCCCAACCCGTACTCGATTCATTCGACTTACTATTTTCAAACAGAGAACGCAATTGTACATTATCCAACTGAGCGATTTGTGAACTGAGCTTGAAGTATTTCTTTTTTCGGCGTTGCATACATTAGGGATGAATTAAAATTTTTGACCAAAGTTAAAGACTGATTCTTCGCGCCTTTGCGCCTACCCTGCGGGAAGCCGAAGAAGGCGCGTCTATGCGCGAAATAAAATTTATGCACGATATACCTCTCTTCGGTGAGCCACTTTCACGACTGTCACTAACAACAATTCATCCTGAATCTGATAGATAATCCGGTACTTGCCTAAGCGAACTCGATATAGTGATGCAGCACCTTCTAACTTCACAACTTTATCTGGACGTGGTTCTAAAGCTAACTCTTCTAGCTTCAGTACCACCTTTTGTTGAATGTCAGGTGGTAATTTTTTGATTTGGCGTACAGATGCTGGTGTTAAATCAACTTGGTAACTCACAAACCCAATTCTCTTTTGAAATCATGAAGAGATATTGTACCTGCGACAGCCGCCTCCTCTAGGGCTGCACATGCATCCTCCACATCTGCTTTATCTTCTTTGGCTTTCAAAAAGCGCAAAAAATCTAAGACCTCTACTAATACTACTTCCGGCGTTTCCTCTAGCTCCTGGATAATTATTTGTTTAGTGTTCATAAAATATCAAGGTAATATTAAGTACTAAGTGCAATCATTCGGGCGATCGCTTCTAGTGTAAACTTGCTATGATTACTAACGCCAAGGCAATTAAACAAATCCACGCTACATCACCCAAAGTATTTTAATAGAAACAAAATATCAAAATTAATTGTCTCTTGAACAAAAGGTATAAATAGGGATAGCAATCGGCAAAGCAGCTGGAAGTTAGTATTATCCCTGTTAGCCAACCTTACTAAAGCTAACTCCCAGTTATTAAATTAAATATTATGCGAATTTCTTCTGCTACGCTTTTTACTTTAGCTACTTTAGCGGCTAGCAATATTACTCAAAAAGTTATGGCTGCAACTGCCACAACTGCATCTGAGAATGAACAAACTGAGAACTTTATAGTTCCAGCGATCGCAGAAACGCCTGCACAAGTCAAGACTATATCATCCCCAGAAATTGTAGTTGCTCAACAATTTTCACCCAATTCTGTAGAACTAACCCCGAAGGTTCAGGGAAATTCTCCCGTAATTCTTCCACCATCTCCCACGCCTCCTGTTACCCCATCTTCACCCAAAAACCCCGTAATTGAACAAGACTTAGTGGTTACAGCTACAGATGTGCAGGTAGTGGGAGCCACTGAAGAATTACAGCAGATTATCCGTAAAATCATTAAAACCCAAATAGGTGGAGAAACCAGTCAAAACCAACTCCAAAAAGATGTAGCGGCAATTTTAGAAACTGGTTTATTTGCCAGTGTTAACGTTAATAGCCGCAGCACCTCAACAGGATTAAATGTAGTGTATCAGGTGCAACCAATAGTAGTGCGATCGCTGGAACTTTCTGGTGCTAAAGCACTCACCTATCAAGTAGTTCAAGAACGTTTTCAATCTCAAGTCGGTAAACCCATTAGTCCCGCAGGACTCCAGCAAGCAGTACAACAAGTTAACAAATGGTATGCCGACAATGGTTATAAACTTGCACAGGTGCTATCTATTAAACCCAACCGTCAGGGAATCCTCACCGTTAATGTAGCTGAAGGCTTAGTGGGTAATATCAAATTCCGCTTTGTTAACGACGAAGGCAAAACCTTCGATAGTAAGGGCGAACCAGTGGCGGGACGTACCAAAACAGACTTTTTACAACAGCAATTAAAGCTTAAACCTGGTCAAATCTTCCAAGAAAATACTGTCCAGCAAGATATACAGCAATTGTATAGTACTGGCTTATTTGAAACTGTGAATGTGGCTTTAGAAGGAGATGCCAATAAAGTTGATTTGGTCTACGAACTCAAAGAATATGGGGCGCGTGCGATTAACGTTGGTGGTAGTTACAATGCCGATCAAGGGTTAATAGGTACTTTAAACTATAAAGATCAAAATATTAATGGTGCTAACGATACTTTGTCTGCAAATCTGGGTTTGAGTGCCCGTGATTTCCAATTTGATACCAGATTTACTAGTCCTTATCGCTCAACTAATCCCGATCGCTTGGGGTATAGTGTAAATGCCTTTCGTCGTCGGGAAATCTCAGAAACTTTTGATGATGATATCAAGCTAGCTAACGGCGATAAAGTCCGCGAAGGTCAGATTGGCGGTAGTATTAGCCTGCAAAGACCAATAGATGACTGGGATACTTCCCTAGGATTTAACTATACTCGCACCAGTATTCGCGATCGCGATGGTAATGTTACCCCAACTGATGCCCAAGGCAATCCTTTATCTGCAAGTGGCACTGGCATTGATGATTTGACTACTGTATCTTTCAGCGCCACCAAAGACCAAAGAAATAACCCCAACAATCCCACTCAAGGCTCGTTACTGAGTTTGAGTACAGAACAATCTGTACCCATCGGTCAAGGTAATATCTCTCTCAATCGCCTCCGGGCAAATTACAGTCAATATACACCAGTCAAATTATTTAATAGTCAACAGCCACAAGTATTCGCCTTGAATCTCCAAGCTGGGACAGTAATTGGTGATTTGCCACCTTATGAAAGTTTTAACTTGGGTGGTTCCAATTCAGTCCGTGGTTACGACTCTGGTGATGTAGGCAATGGTCGCAGTTATGTCTTAGCTTCCGCAGAATACCGCTTCCCTATTTTACCTATAGTAGGGGGTGTGTTATTTGCTGACTTTGCTTCTGATTTAGGTTCTGGCGATACCGTCTTGGGAGACCCCGCAGGTGTGCGGGATAAACCAGGTTCTGGCTTTGGTTATGGGGCTGGGGTACGTTTAGACTCACCTTTGGGCTTAATCAGGGCTGATTATGGTGTTAATGACCAAGGAGAAAGCAGAGTGCATTTAGGTATAGGGCAGCGGTTTTAACATGCATTGAGTTCTGCCCCTTGTTCTCTTATTTGACTCTACAAAACTACAATTTTGCCTCTTATTTGCTCCGCATTTTTAAATACACTCTTTTAAGTGAGTGATGTGGTCAAACATGCACAATAAACTGCAACTAGTGTCAAAGTGGAAGCTTGAGCGAGGCAATGCAAGCATTACCATCCTGCAATTAGCAGGAGTCTTTTTTATCTTATGTTTGTTCTTTACCCTACACCGTTACTATAGTTTTTACGCTTCCTTTGACCAAGGGATTTTTAACCAAGTTTTTTGGAATAATCTCCACGGTCGCTTTTTTCAAAGTTCCCTTTCTTCTAGTCTTTCTACTAACGTTATCCACGCCGGAGAAGTTCCTACAGTTTTTTATCATCGCCTTGGTCAACACTTTACCCCAGCCTTATTGCTGTGGTGGCCAATCTATGCTTTATTTCCTTCTCCCGCGACTTTAACAGTCCTACAAGTCACACTGATCACCGCTGCGGGTGTAGTTTTATCTATATTGGCACGGCAATATTTACAGCCACCATTGGCAGTGATGATTACTGCCAGTTTTTATGCTGCTAATGCGGTTATTGGCCCGACCTTAAGTAACTTTCACGACATTAGCCAAATTCCCCTCTTTGTTTTTACCCTCCTCCTGGCAATGGAAAAGCGTTGGTGGTGGTTGTTTTGGCTGATGACAGTTTTGATTTTGGCTGTCCGGGAAGATTCTGGTGTGGGCTTATTTGGCGTGGGAATTTACATGATTTTGAGTAAACGCTTTCCCCGTGCTGGAATTAGTGTCTGCGTTCTCAGTTTTGGTTATATGTTGGTTCTCACCAACTTGATCATGCCGTTATTTTCTCAAGATATTTCCCAACGCTTTATGATAGAACGGTTTGGTCAGTATGCTGATGGAAATGAAGCGTCTACCCTAGAGATTATTTGGGGTATAGTTAGCAATCCGTGGCGGTTATTAGTAGAACTGGTAACGCCTGTAGACAGAACAATTAGATATTTAATCGCTCAATGGCTACCGTTAGCTTTTATACCTGCTGTTTCTCCTGCTGCTTGGATGATTGCCGGTTTTCCGCTTTTAAAATTATTTTTGGGTAAGGGAAGTTTGGTACTGGCAATTACAGTCCGCTACGCTTTAACTGTTATACCAGGCTTATTTTACGGAGCAATTCTTTGGTGGTCACAGCATCAGCACAAATTTAAACCTTCTGTTCGTCGCTTGTGGATTGGTTGTATTTGTCTATCGCTGTTTTTTAGCTTTACATCTAACCCTAATCGGACTTTTTATTTTCTAATCCCTGATTCTGTCAAACCTTGGGTATATGTATCGCTTCCTCAACAGTGGCAGCATGTTGCTAAAATGCGTCCCTTACTAGCACAAATTCCCCCAGATGCTAGCGTCTCTGCCACTACTTACCTTGTACCCCATCTTTCGGGTCGTCGAGAAATTCTGCGCTTACCTGCTTTAGAATTACGCAATGATGCTCAAGAAGTAACTAAAGTAGATTATGCGATCGCTGACCTTTGGCAATTACAACAATATCAAGTGGCATTTAAAGATGATCGCAGACAGTTACAAGATTTAGTAAAACTTGTTGATCAACTCAGTAATCATCAAGAATATGGAATAATCGGTTTTCAAGATAGTGTAGTCTTGCTCAAAAAAGCCGCCAGTTCAGACATGCAAGTAACAGCAGCTTGGTTACAATTCCAGCAACAGTTGCAAAAGTTCTAACGTCCCGCGGGTACGAAACACGGCTACTAAAAAGCCGGGGTCATGCCCCGGCTTTTTAGGTCTGTGTTGTATTGATTCAACAGCCGTCTGGTCCACAAAAACTGTGCCCGTACAGTACCTCTGCGTCACAGATATAGATCATGCCCGCAAAATCTAGGAAAAACTTCACTGCGACCTTATCCGCAATATCCTCGGCCATATCCCGATCCGGGGTGAGCACCTCGAATTTTATATTCGCCGTGGTGTCAGAAACGTTGGGTTGTCCCGACGAGCGCACGTTGCGACTACCTTTACCGCCAGTTTCCAGAACCGTATAACCGGTTGCCCCGGATTCTTCGATGATATTGGCGATTTTTTTCAGCAGAATCTTTTCCGTGACTATGACGAGCTTTTTGGCTGGCTTGGCCATGTTGGTTACCTCCTTACCGTAATTGATCTTATATATTGAGTCGCTTGGTCTGCCGGGTCAAGGTAGGGCCGACAGACTGCGACCCGTCTGGGATTAGCTGCCGCTGATCGCCTGGGCGAGTCCGAGGAAGAGTGGTATTGCCACGCCAATCGCAATGGGTGTACCGATAGCTGTGGAGGCACCAATGTAGGCAGATGGATTGGCCGACGGAATCCCGGCTCGCAATGTGGGTGGGCCTGAGATGTCTGAACTGGAGGCGGCGATGACGGCCAGAATCACAACACCGCCCATGCTGAATCCTGTAGTGTAGTGGGCAATCATACCGAGACCGAAGGCGATGAACCCATGCAGCAGCGGTGCCACTACGCTATACACGACGTACCACTGGGCTACCTTGCGCAGTTCGCCAAGTCTTGACCAAGCCTCCATACCCATGACCAGCATCAAGATCGAAAGCAAGCCGCGGAAGAGGGGGTCGTAGAAGCTTTTGTAGACACTTTCCGGCTGGGTGAACAGGCCAAGAGCAATGCCGAGCAACATTGCCGATAGGGCAGGACCCTGGAGGCTTTCCTGCACGATCGGCCATATTTTGACCCGATTATCCGCAGACTGCTGCTTTCTGAGATACTCTTGTCGGGTGCTGGGATAATCACCTGCGGGACTGGGATAATCGCCTGTGGTACTGAAAGACGTGCCTACGGGGAGAGATGGGCCTGCGGTACTGAAAGCCGGGCCTGCGGTACTGGTATATTCTCCTGCGGGACTAGAATACTCCTGCTTGCTGAGAGGCTCGCCTGCTGCCCTACGCTTCTTCTTGTGGTTGAGATAAATGTTGGCCACCACAATCGCCGTTACGAGCGCTGGGATATCCATGAAGGGATAGAGTGCGGCAGCCCATGCCTCGTATGGCATTTTTTGTTCTTCTAGTAGCGTCAGGGCGGCGGCCATGGTAGAGCCACTCACCGCACCAAACAATCCCCCGGTCGCAATCGCATCCAAGATTTTGACGTTCGGCAGCTTGGCCAACGTATAGCGCGCGATGAATACAACAAGAATTCCTACTGCTACAGCAGACGCTGCGGGTAACACCATCTCCGTCAGGTTGGAATTGCGGATCGCAATACCACCGGTCAGACCGATTTTGGTGAGCAACATGAAGACGATGATCTGACAAATCGCCTCTGGAATTACCAATTCGCTACCGAGAGCGGCAATGACCATACCACCAATCAAAAACCCGAGTGTTGGTGACTGCAACTGCTTAACGAAGTCCGTTAAGAACAAGGACAAAAAATCCATGAATACCTCCTTCTGCCTCCTCTAAAAAAGAGCTATTATTGTGATAAGTGAGCTTTAAGAAGTAAGGGTGCAGCGCTTCAACCCTGCCGACAGGTTTTAGGCGAACACCTGTCGGCAGGGGGGCTCAAAGATGGCCGCTCTCCGAATGGGCTGGAAGGTGTTGCTGTCCCACAGTAACTTCTATAGATCAATATCTATTAAGACCCAAAATTCTATGTAATTAAGTCATATATTTAAATTCGCACAAATTTGCGATTGTTTAACATGGATATGCCAAGTAATTTCCAATTCAAATCATAAGTTTTCCTTTTATTTTCAGAAAACCCGTATATCTCTGGTCAGTGTAAATTGCGATCGCAGATTTTCTACTCATCATCAGGTATAAAAATACATTACGCTTAAAATCTGGGCAGCATGGTACCCGTACCTGCATCTTTTTTAAACAACGAAGATGTCTTGTGATCCAGTTCTATCTCGCGGTACTTGCCACCTTTGCCCCGAAACTTAATCGTCTAAATAACCCCGCTGTTTATCTTTGGGCAACGGGTCTGGCTGCTATTTAAAATTGCTCCGATATAACCCCGGATAATCTTCTTTGGGTTGCCCAGGTTCATCACGGGGAACATAGACAGTTATCAGTTATCAGTCATCTATCAGTTTTCACTGTTAACTGTTAACTGCTCACTACCCCCTGCTATGAGCCTACAAGTATTTTTGCAACAATAACTTCAACTTCTCTTTTGTTGCCTGTGGTGCTTTGTCTAATTGAGTCAAAATTGCATACTTTAAAGCGGAATGTGCATCACTAGACGGGGGATTTTTACTTAAGCGTTTGACAGTTTCTTGAATTACTTTTTGAGCATTAACGGCATTGCGCTGCAAATTACCAATCACCATTTCTACCGTCACGCTATCATGGTCTGGATGCCAACAATCATAATCTGTCACCAGCGCTAAAGTTGCATAAGCGATTTCTGCTTCCCTGGCTAACTTCGCCTCTGGTAAATTCGTCATCCCAATCACTGTTGCATCCCAGCTGCGATAAAGATTTGATTCTGCTTTAGTAGAAAAGGCTGGCCCTTCCATGCACACATAAGTACCGCCGCGATGTAGGTTAACTTCTGGTAAATTTAGAGAAGCGATCGCATCTGCTAAAACTCCAGCTAAATTTTGACAAATCGGGTCGCCGAAGGCAATGTGAGCAACAATTCCTTCACCAAAAAACGTCGAAACTCGATTTTTCGTCCTGTCAATAAATTGATTGGGAACCACCATATCCAGTGGTTTTGCTTCTTCCTTCAAAGAACCTACGGCACTAGCTGAGATTAAATACTCCGCACCTATTTGCTTCATGGCATGAATATTGGCACGAAACGGTAACTCAGAAGGCAACAGAGTATGATTACGACCATGACGCGCTAAAAAAGCTACTCGTGTTTCATTCAAGGTTCCCAAAATCAAAGCATCAGAAGGCGAACCAAAAGGTGTTTGCACTTGCACTTCTTCCACATCTTTGAGTGCATCCATTTTGTATAGACCACTACCACCAATAATCCCAATACTAGCTTGAGCCATGATTATTAAGCTGTTTTTTGCTGAGTTGCCAAGTTATTTTACCGAAAAGAGGAGTAGCAGATATCAAAACTACTTGATCCGCCTATCCTTGCGGGAGAATATCTGGTACAACATTTGCAGACGACTAAATATTAATTTGTAATTACAGCAGTTTTATTTCATCTATTTCGACCATATATTTATTCCTTTGCGCCTTTGCGCCTTTGCGTGAGATAAAAAATATGAAAACCTACGACTGGATTGTTGTTGGTGCTGGAATTACAGGTGCCGCACTCGCTTACGAACTGACCAAAAAAGGTTTTGCTGTGTTGTTGTTAGAACAAAATCAAACACCACAAAATGCAACTCGCTTTAGCTATGGTGGGCTGGCCTATTGGTCTGGAACTACACCACTGACTCGCCAATTATGCCAGCAAGCGCGCGATCGCTACCACATCCTACCTCAAGAATTAGACGCTGATATTCAATTTCGAGAATTAGATTTATTGCTAACCATTGCAGCGGATAGCGACCCAGAAGCAACTGCCGCGTCATATAGCCGTTTTGGCATACCGCCCCGTTTACTCAACCCTCAAGCAGCTTGTGAGTTAGAACCACTGCTAAACCCGCAAGCAATATCTGGGGCTTTAACTGTCAAACATGGTCATATTCACCCAGAAAAAACTGTCCAAGCCTACATTCAAGCTTTTATGAGGGCTGGGGGCGAAATGCAGATTATCCAAGTACTGCAAATATTAACAGACGGTGTTAGTACAACCACTGCAACTTACCACAGCGCTAACGTTGTGATTTGCGCGGGTGGACTTAGCCGAACCTTACTAAAATCAGCTGGTATTCCTATCAAACTGTATTTTACCCACGCAGAAATCATTGAAACCCCACCTGTTGATTTGCAGTTAAGCACCTTAGTTATGCCAGCTCATTTGCAACGGTTTCAATTAGAAGCTGAATCTACACAAGTTGATGAATTGTGGAACGAATCTGGTAATGAATTAGTACCACCGATTTTAGATGCAGGTGCAGTTCAATTTCCAGATGGTAGCTTACGCTTAGGACAAATTAGCCGTATTCTTACGAATCCTCATGCCGAGGTAAACTCTCAAGAAAGTGAAAAGTGGTTACGAAAAAGTGTTGGGCAAGTTTTACCAGCGTTGAAGAATTTACCAGGAACTTGGCATCATTGCTTGGTGGCATTTAGTAACAATGACCTTCCCTTAATTGGTGCTATCCCAGGATTTGAAAGCGTTCATATTTTCTCTGGGTTTAGTAACCCTCTGGTGATTGTACCACCCTTGGCAGAACGCTTTGCGAATTTTGCAACTGGCAAGTCAGATGAGATTATTATTCAGCTATCTAATAACAGCTGGTAATAACTTTACATATTAATTTTTATTAACGTGGTTAATTTTTGGTTAACTAAACGCAGCAAAATGTATCAAAAATAACTTTTTGATTGTCAATTATCACACTAATATCACATTCTAAAGGTTGATATTGTCAGCATCCTATGAACTAGCTGATTAATTTAAGAGGAAAATTTACAAAAATTATGGGTAAACGATTTAACCGCCGGAAGTTTTTGATTGCTGGTTCTGTAAGTCTCGGTAGCACCATTTTTCTGAAGGCTTGCGTGAACAACTCACCAACGGCTACTAGCACACCAGCAGGCTCTCCCAGTGCTTCTCCTGTCGCTGCTGCTGGTGACACCATCAAGGTAGGTATTTTGCACTCCCTCAGTGGCACAATGGCTATTAGTGAAAAAAGCGTTGTTGATGCTGAAAAACTAGCCATCAAAGAAATTAATGCGAATGGTGGTGTTTTAGGTAAACAAATTGAAGCAATTACCGAAGATGGTGCTTCTAACTGGGATACTTTTAGGGAAAAAGCCACTAAGCTCATTGATCAAGATAAAGTCGCTGTAGTATTTGGTTGTTGGACTTCTGCTAGTCGCAAAAATGTCAAGCCAGTATTTGAGAGCAAAGACCACATGCTCTGGTATCCAGTGCAATATGAAGGTCAAGAATGTTCTAAAAATATTTTCTACACTGGCGCTGCGCCAAATCAACAAATTGAACCATCTGTTGATTGGTTGTTGAAAAATAAGGGAAAAGAATTTTTCTTAGTTGGCTCTGACTACGTTTTTCCCCGGACTGCTAACACAATTATTAAAGCCCAACTAGAAGCATTAGGCGGAAAAACAGTCGGAGAGGATTATTTACCGCTGGGTAACACAGAAGTTACACCAATTATTACTAAAATCAAGCAAAATTTGCCCAATGGTGGAGTGATTTACAATACCTTAAATGGAGACAGCAACGTTGCTTTCTTCAAACAATTGAAAGGTGCTGGATTAACACCAGACAAATATCCCTCCATGTCTGTAAGCATCGCCGAAGAAGAAGTCAAAGCAATTGGTGTAGAGTATCTCAAAGATCATTATGCTGCTTGGAATTACTTTCAAACGGTAGACACACCTGCTAACAAGAAGTTTGTCGCCGCTTTCAAGAAAGAGTACGGCGAAAATCGAGTCACAAATGACCCAATGGAAGCAGCATACATCGCAGTTTATTTATGGAAGCAAGCAGTAGAAAAAGCTGGCACAACTGATTTAGCTAAAGTGCGTGCGGCGGCATCCGGTCAAACTATAGATGCGCCCGAAGGTAAAGTGACAATGAACGCCAATCATCATATATCTAAAATTGTGCGGATTGGTCAAGTCAGGGACGATGGTTTGTTTGATATCGTTTATGCTACTCCTGCACCAGTTGAGCCAGTTCCCTGGAATCAATTTGTGAAAGAGACCAAGGGATTTGCTTGTGACTGGACTGACCCAGCGAAAGGTGGTAAATACAAGAAAGTTTAAGTTCAGTAGTCAGTGGTCAGTGGTCAGTGGTCAGTGGTCAGTGGTAAAGACAAAACAACCATAGGAATATGATTTGATCAATCAAATTATTTACTTAGGTAATCAAGAGGCAATGCTTCTCAAAAATCAAATACTAGTCTTATAACAACTAACAACTGACAACTGACAACTAACAACTAACTAATAACATTTAGGAGAAAAAGTGTTAGCAGGTTTCTTAGAAGCAGTATTTAATGGTGTTAGTATTGGCGCTGTATTATTAATAGCTGCCTTGGGACTAGCGATTATCTTTGGCTTGATGGGTGTCATCAATATGGCGCATGGTGAATTGATGATGTTTGGTGCTTATGCCACATTTGTTGTGCAAAATATATGTAAGCAATTGGGTGGAGTATGGTTTGAAGTCTATATATTTTTGGCTTTGATTATCGCTTTTGTTTTCACAGCTACTATAGGACTGATTTTAGAAAAAAGTGTAATCCGTTATCTCTATGGGCGACCTCTAGAAACTCTCTTGGCAACTTGGGGAGTAAGTTTGATTTTTCAACAGTTTGTCCGCAGTGTAAATTGGGTATTGATAATTGGCATAGCGTTATTTTCTCTATTATTTTTTGGAGGTTTATGGATTTTAAATTCCCGCATAGATTTGGGAAGAGTTGGTAACTGGATTGTAGCGGTGATATTTTTACTATCGCTGGGGCTGACAATCACAACGGGCAATTTATTAAGCCAAACTTATCAG
The DNA here is from genome assembly GCF_016056295.1 of Atlanticothrix silvestris CENA357. Lineage (GTDB taxonomy): Bacteria > Cyanobacteriota > Cyanobacteriia > Cyanobacteriales > Nostocaceae > Atlanticothrix > Atlanticothrix silvestris. The sequence goes on along the minus strand of NZ_JAECZB010000002.1, from coordinate 26,594 downwards.
CAAGCAGTGACTCAACCTTGGTTTGGCGCTCAAAATGTAGATGTCACAGCACCAACATGGTTGCAATCTGGGATGTCTTTAGGTGGCGTACAATTGCCTTTTGCTAGGCTGTTTATTATTGCTTTAACAATAATTTGTGTAGCAGGTATATACATATTTTTACAGCGTTCTAGCTGGGGTTTAAGAATTAGGGCTGTGACACAAAACCGGAGTATGAGTGCTTGTTTGGGTATCCCAACTCAAAAGGTTGATGCGATTACTTTTGCACTAGGTTCTGGTTTAGCTGGTGTGGCTGGATGTGCGATTAGTTTACTGGGTTCTGTAGGGCCAAATACTGGACAAAACTATATTATTGATACGTTTATGGTGGTTGTTGTTGGGGGTGTGGGCAATTTAGCTGGGACGATTGTGGCGGCGTTGGGGATTGGTACGGCTAATTTTTTAATTGGTTCTGGGACTCTGGCTTTGTTGTTGACTCCTGTGAAGCCTTTGGCTGATTTATTTACTTTTTTTGCGACGACGAGTATGGCGAAGGTGATGGTATTTGCGCTGATTATTGTGTTTTTACAGTGGAAGCCTGGGGGGATTTTTCCGCAGAAGGGACGTACTGTTGATGTTTAAATCTCACGCAGAGACGCGGAGGCGCAGAGAATGAGGAAGAAGGGAGGATTATTAATTGAGGTGGGGGTGGTGGTTGCGATCGCACTCTCCCTTATAATTGTTATGCCAATGGTGCTGTCGGAGTTTCGGCTGAATTTGTTAGGGAGATTTTTGGCGCTGGCGATTGTAGCTTTAGGTATCGATTTGATTTGGGGTTATACTGGTTTACTAAGTTTGGGACATGGTATTTTCTTTGGTTTGGGTGGATATGCGATCGCAATGTACCTAAAACTGCAAGTTCCCACTGGCGAATTGCCTGATTTTATGGGGCTTTATGGTGTTACGGAACTTCCCACATTTTGGCAACCTTTTTATTCTTTTCCTTTGACAATGGCTGGTGTGGTACTAATTCCAGGTTTGTTGGCGGGATTATTAGGATATTTAGTATTTCGGAATCGCATCAAGGGAGTTTATTTTTCTATCTTGACTCAAGCGGCAACTATTGTATTTTTTAACTTCTTTAATGGTCAACAAAAACTTTTTAATGGCACAAACGGGCTGATAGATTTTACAACTTTGTTTGGAGCAACAGTCAGCGATGCCAAAACGCAATTTGTTTTCTACACCCTGACAGTAATGTTTCTTGCAGCCACTTACGGGATTTGTCGCTGGTTGACAAGTGGGCGCTTTGGCAGATTGTTGATAGCCATTCGTGATGATGAAAGTCGGGTAAGATTTTCTGGCTACGACCCTACAGATTTTAAGGTGTTAGTGTTTGCAGTTTCAGGTGCGATCGCAGGCATCGCAGGAGCATTTTACACCATCCAAAGTGGTTCTGTTTCACCCAGAGCAATGGATATTGCCTTTTCAATTGAAATGGTGATTTGGGTAGCTGTAGGAGGACGCGCTACTTTAATTGGCGCGATTGTGGGAACTTTGTTAGTAAATTATGCCCGTACTTTTTTAAGCGAACAATTTGCTGAAATCTGGCTATTTTTCCAAGGCGCACTATTTTTGATAGTCGTCACAGTCCTTCCTGACGGCATCGTGGGATGGTTGCGTAGTCAAAATATTTCTCTTTTCCAACGCCCTCAACAAATTGCTACATATCCCACCTTGGAAGAAGACCCAGAAGTGAAACATGAACGCGAAAATATTGGAAACTGAAAACGTAACTGTTAGTTTTGACGGGTTTAAGGCTTTAAACCAGCTTAACTTTAGTATGGATGTGGGTGAATTGCGGGTAGTAATTGGCCCTAATGGTGCGGGAAAGACAACATTTCTGGATGTGATTACTGGGAAAGTGCAGCCAACCGTTGGGCGAGTTTTATTCAAAGGAAGAAACCTGCGTTCTTTACCTGAATATAAAATTGCCCGATTAGGAATTGGGCGCAAGTTTCAAACACCCCGAATTTACTTAAACTTAACGCCCCGCGAAAATCTAGAAATTACCATTAACAAGAATAAAAATGTCTTTTCTACTTTGTTTGAACGTTCTAATGCTGTTGAACAAAATAATATTAAAGGATTGTTAGAAACCATCGGCTTAACGCCAAAAGCTGACATCAGAGCAGGTTTACTTTCCCACGGTGAAAAGCAGCGTTTAGAAATTGGGATGTTAGTGGCACAGTCACCTGATTTGTTACTCGTTGATGAACCTGTTGCAGGTTTAACAGATGAAGAAACTCATAACATCGGTGAACTACTTTTAGCATTATCGCAGAGTCATTCAATTTTAGTAATTGAACATGATATGGAATTTGTGCGTCAAATTGCCAAGAAAGTAACAGTATTACATGAAGGTTCGGTATTGTGCGAAGGAAATTTTGAAGAAGTGCAAAATGACTCTCGTGTGATTGAAGTATATTTGGGAAAACAAGAAGACTAAATTTTTTCTCAAAAGCTCGACATGGTACCCTATATTTAAGGTTCTTATATATAGAGTTTGACATGACCGTAAAGACAATAAAAGATATTAGCAATCCTGATACCTATAAAGGTATGTATTCTTTTCACAAATACTGGGGTAAAAAGCCAACTGAAAGTATTGCTTTTTTTATACAAAACTATACAAATGAATCAGATATAGTTCTTGATCCATTTTTAGGTTCAGGCCTTATCAGTAGAGAATGTTTGTACCAAAAAAGACGATTTATTGGAATTGATATTAATCCTTTTGCAATTGAACATACCAACTTCTTGTTAGAACTTCCAAAAGCTTCGGTATTTCAATCAGCCTTACAAGAGATTGAAACAAAAATTAAACAGAAAATAAATGAAACATATTTTACCGACAATGGAGAAATAGCATCGCATTATTTATGGAGTAGTAGTGAGCTTTTAAAAGTATGGATGAAGCCAAAGGTTGGTAGAAGTAGAATTGAGATAGAAACAACAAGCTTCGATTTAGAAAAAATTGAATCCTTTTCTCAATATTCAATACGGAACATTAGAAAACTCACTTTTTTTACAAACTCAAGAATTAATTCAAGTATAAAATGTCTATCTACGATTTGTTTACTCGTAGAGCTTTGCATAATATTGATTTAATACTAGATGAAATTAAATTATTTCCAGATGTAATTCAAAAAGCTTTATTATTAACTCTTACTTCTTCATCAGGGCAAATGTCATCTATGGTGTTTGCAATCACCAATCGAGGAAAAACCAAAAATCAAATGTCTAATAAAATTGAGGTCGGCAGTTGGGTGATTGGCTATTGGAGACCAGAATTACATTTTGAGATTAATGTTTGGAATTGTTTTGAGAGTAGAGCTAAAAAACTCTATAAAGCATTAATTGATATTAGTAATCATAAATATCTTAGACATGAATCAATAAGTGCGCTCTTAAAAAGTAAACAAGGAGCATTAATTATTAATGATGATTGTATAGATGTAATGCAAAAGATACCAGAAAAATCTATAAAACTGATTTGCACAGACCCACCACATAGTGATCGAATACCATACCTTGAATTAAGTGAAATATGGAATTCTATTTTAAATAAAAATGTTAATTTTGAAAAAGAAATAATTGTTTCTAACGCCAAAGAGAGAAATAAAAAAAAGAACGAGTATATTGAAAAAATGAAATTGTTTATAAGTGAAGCTAGTCGCCTTCTTACTGATGATGGAATGTTTTTAATATACTTCAATGCCCGCGATCAAGAAAGTTGGAAATTCTTAGAAATGCTTGAAAATAATTCTGATTTACAATTTATTGGGTCTTTCCCTATGGAATATTCTGCAAACTCAGTAGTGCAAGACAATAGAAAAGGTGGAATGAAAACAGATTATGTTCTTGTTCTCAAAAGAAAAGGGTGTTGTACTAGTTACAAGCATAAACTTGATAAAATACCAGGCTGGTCAACTTTAGTACCCCAAATAGCATCGGCAACATAAGATGAAAACATTTAAAGATTTGTCATGAAAGATTTTTATTATTGGAAAGAATTATATGACAGCGAGCATTTAACAGAATTTAATACGGATTATGCAGGTCAATTGTGGTTAAAAACTAAATCAATCATAAGAAAAGAATTAATTTCAGAATTTGTCAAAAAATATTCATTGGTCTTAAATGCTAGCAGCTTAAATGGACAATTTGAAGAATTATTTCTACTTTTGCAATCCAACCTACCTCAGTCTCATCAACAATTAGATTTATATATTAAGGAAAAGAATGTACAAATATTAGAAGCCTTAAATAAGGAAAGCCTCGTTTCGGAGTTATATAAATTGAAAGTATTTGAATGGGGAGGTGATTATCAAAATTCATTGTAAAATTTTAATATCTACGTAATTTATAATGCTAAAAATCTCCAACCTAAACGTTTACTATGGCGAAAGCCACATTCTCCGCAATGTAGATTTAAGCGTACCATCTGGGCAAATGATATGCCTGATTGGACGCAATGGTGTAGGGAAATCTACTTTACTCAAAACAATAATGGGCTTACTCAAACCCCGCAGCGGTACTATTAACTTAGCTGGAGAGTTAATAAACTCCAAATCTCCAGACCAAAGGGCAAAGTTGGGAATTGGTTACGTCCCCCAAGGACGAGAAATTATCCCCCGTTTAACAGTCAAAGAAAATCTGCTGCTGGGGTTGGAAGCTAGACGCAAACAAGTAAAAAAAGCAGAAATTCCAGAGGAAGTTTTTAGCTTATTTCCGGTGTTAAAAACCATGCTTTCGCGGATGGGTGGTGATTTAAGTGGTGGACAGCAGCAACAATTAGCGATCGCACGTGCTTTAATGGGAGAACCTCAATTACTCGTCTTAGATGAACCCACTGAAGGTATTCAACCCTCCATCATCCTAGAAATTGAAGCCGCAGTCCGTCGTATCGTCGAAACTACAGGCATTTCTGTTTTATTGGTAGAGCAACATTTACACTTTGTTCGTCAGGCTGATTATTATTACGCTATGCAAAAAGGCGGTATTGTCTCCTCCGGTTCTACCAGCGAACTTAGTCAAGATGTGATTCAACGGTTTTTAGCGGTTTAATTGTTGGTATTTTAATCTCGGTAGAGTCTGAAGCAATCAAGTCTGCGGCTTCTTGCAAAAGTTCATTCTGTTCCTGCTTGATTACTTCTAAGCGGCTGGATATTTCTGCCAATCTTTGCTGCTTATATTGATAAATAGTTTGAGAATTAGTAGATAACAAAGAAGAGGTATTATTTGTTGTTTGAGTACCTTTAATTTTTTGAATAGCAAAGCTGCTAACTTTAGGCAAAGATAGAACAATTGTTTGAATTAATGCCTGAATTAATCTTAATGGTACTTGCAATATCGACCAACTAGCTTTTTCAATCAAGCGCATAATTGCTTTAATGATGCTCCATACTAGAGCAATTCCAAAAAGCAAAATCACTATACTAATGATTGGGTGATTAGCCGCCCAACCTAGTATTTGAAATAACTGCAAAAACACAGGATGTCGTGTCAGCCAATCATGAAAAGAAGCAGCGATAGCACTTTGAACTGCTGCCGATGTTGTATTCTTAACTTGCTCAGCTGTTTGCCAACTTTGTTCTAAAGAACCTTTAGCTTGGTCAAGAGTAATTGTAACTGTATCAACTGCTTTATCGGCCGTTATAGTTGCTGTTTCCCCCAAAGACTCCCTAACTTGCTGTGCTGAGTTAGTCAAAGAGTTAATGCTTTCGTTTGCAAAATCTTTCACATTTTGCAAGTGTTGTAAAACTCCGTCAGGCAAATGTATATGTGTTTGAGGTGTCATAGGACATTTCACCGAGGTTGAAATCGAACCCGTAGCCCATCTTTGGGGTGATTTATGGGAAGCCGTACTGTATCTAAACTTTGATTGGGCAAGATTTCCCAATGATAGCTGCGTAGAAGATGGGCAGCAACAATTTTCATTTCCATTTTGGCAAAGGCTATGCCAATACAGACGCGTGGGCCACCGCCAAAACCAATTAAGCTAAAAGGATACTGTTTATGTTCTTGGCGTTGAGGACTAAAACGGTCTGGGTCAAAACGTTCTGGTTCAGGGTAAATTTCTTCAAGGCGGTGAGTTACTACTATGGAATACAGGACTTGCCAGCCAGCGGGAATATGAAAACCATTAAATTCAAACTCTTTCACAACGCCACGAAAACTTCCGCCAACTGGTGGGTGAAGTCTTTCAACTTCCCATAAAACTTGCTCTAAATAAGGCATTTGCCCCAATTGTACTAAATCCAAAACACCTTTATTTGCAAGTTGTAGTTGTTCTTCCCTAGCTCGATGTAATATTTATGGATGGCGAGCTAATTCTACACACAACCAAGTCAGCATTGAAGTTGTAGTTTCATGTCCTGCAAAGAGTAATAGCACTGCTTGGGCGACAAGCTCCTTTTCACTTAAGCTATTACCATCTTCATCTTTAGCTTGCACTAACAAACTAATAGCATCTTTGGTTGGATGTTGCTGACGTTCCCTGACAACTTTGGTAACATGTTCTAAAATTTGATTGCGAGCTGCCACAGCTTTACCAAATTTAGTAAATGGTAAAGGAAGTGAGTTTATGGCAAAAAAACCATTTGTCAGTTCTTTAAATAATTGACTAAAACGATTATTTTCAGAATCAGGATTAGTGCCTAAGAATAAGTGACTAGCAATATCAAAGGTTAATTGTTTAAATTCTTCAAACCAGGTAAATTGCTGTTTCTGCTCCCACTTTTTCAGATAACTGTGTGTAATATCTTCCATTGTAGCTACATAATTTGCCAATGCTGGCCCATGTAAGGCTGGCATCATTAGTCGGCGATTTTTGCGGTGTTCCTCTCCATCTTGCAAAAAAAGTGATTCACCCAACAAAGTCTTGAAATTTTTGGGCCATCCCTCGCGCCAAGAAAAATTCTCCATTTGGCTAGAAAGAATGAACTCAACTGCCTCTGGCCCTACCATCACTACAGTTGGTCTACCAAAAATATTACTTTTAAATATAGACCCATATTTACGATAGCGATCGTTGACAAAGTTATAAGGGTCGAGAACAAAAGAAAATGTCTCACCTATTACAGGTAGACCAAAGTTTCCAGGAGGTAGTTGATAACTTTTCATGCGTCAAACTATTTTCTGAAAATAATAGAAGTTGGGAAATGTAAGGATTAATTTAAAACTAACAATCCCACGGCTACGCTAACGCAGTTATCCGTGGGATTGTCAAAGATTCAACAATACTTGTATGAAAGCTATGCAACCACAGTAATATTGGTACTAGCGATCGCAGCTTGATTAGATAACTGAGCTATCTGAACTTTTGCAAGATTGCCAACTCCATCTTCATCAAAGAACAGACTACCTGTAGTTTGGTCGTAGATCAAGCGATCGCTTCCTATCATCGCACTGCTACCAAGACGGAATAGACCAGGATCAAGTGTACCCAAGACTTGGCTAAGTTTAAACTCTGACTTAGAGATCAAGATTGTATCTTGCCCAACCTTAAAGTCAGTAATCGTATCAAAATCTCCAATACAAGTATCACTCAGAATGAAGCGATCGCTGCCGTTACCGCCAGTCAATAAATCGCGTCCCTTACCACCAATTAGCAGATCATCAGCATTACCACCGATTAAAGTATCATTGCCGTCACCACCATACAAGGTGTCGTTTGCGTTACCGCCATCAAGGTAGTCATTGCCATCACCACCATACAAGATATCGCCATCGTTACCACCGAGTAAGGTATCGTTGCCTCTGTCACCGTAGAGAGTATCGTTACTATTTCCTCCCTCCAACAGGTCATTGCCATCGCCACCATACAAGATATCGTTACTGTTACCACCCCTCAAGGTATCATTACCACCCAGACCCCGGATAATATCATTGCCCGTAGTACCGATGAGGTTATCGTCACCAGAAGTGCCAACAATCCCACCGCCGACAGCTTTGATAGTCACAGCAACGGATGCGGTGGCAGTACCACCCTTACCATCGTTGATAGTGTAAGTAAAACTATCATTACCGACGTAGCCGAGATCCGGGGTGTAAATAATAAAGTCATCAGCAAAGTTGCTCGGCGTATCATTGTCATCAAGAACGGCAATACCGTTAGCGGAAGTAGATACCAGACTTACTTGCAGAGGATCACTATTGAAATCACTGTCATTAGCCAAGATATTAACGTTGATGGCAGTATTTTCATCAGTAATAGCGATGTCGTTGATGGCTACAGGGGCAGTATTCAGGTTCAGCCCCACAACCACTGGGTCATGGTCTGAGGAACGGAAAGCATCAGGATTGTATAAGCTGTTGATCTGTGTTGCTGATTTGAAGTTGGTGTTGTAGTCAAGGACGTTGGGTTCATCAGCATTAATATGCCACTTAGCAGCGCCAGATACTTGTGATGTTAAAGAACCATTGGCTAAAGCATGGTCTAAGGAACCCCACTGACCATCGAAAACGTAGGAGTAAGAGGTATTTGGTACTAAGTTGTTATATCCTACATTTTCCAAAGCCTTGATTGGATCTTCTTGAGCGTAAGCGTTGAGGTCGCCCAGAATTAGGTAATCTGCGTCAGTATTTCCTGTGGGATTTGTCGCTAACCATGCTGCCAAATCTTCAGCAGCACGAGTCCGCGTACCATTAGATAAACCTTGACCGTCGCCAGCATCAGCATCACCAGGATTCCCAGAACTTGAACCTTTTGATTTGAAGTGATTAATTACGGCTGTGAATTGTTCACCAGTCGAGTTTTGGAGGAAAGTTTGAGCTAAAGGTTTACGGTTATTGTTATCAAATGCACTTTGACCAAAGCCATCAGGAACTGTAACTGCTGCACCTACTGAGGTAACATTACCGGGTTTGTAAATAAAACCAACAGCGATCGCATCCGTACCTAACTGAGGAAGTCCTGGATTAATAAAGGCATAAGTACCAGCACCCGCAACAGCATTCAAGCCGTTGACTAAATCTTGAATGGCACTATTAGCACCGTAACCATCATTCTCGATTTCAATCAGACCTACAACATCGGCATTTAATCCTAAGATGGCAGCAATTGTTTTGTCGCGCTGACGGTTGAACTCAGTTAAATTTTCTGCACCCCGTTGTTCAGGACTGGTGAAGCCGCCACCAGTACCGTTACCGTTGAAGTAGTTAAGAACGTTAAAGCTGGCAACTTTGAGGGTACCGCCAACATCGGGTGTTGCTTCTGGACGGGGATTAGCTGGGGTAAAGTCTACACCAGTAGAGGTTTGAACGCGATAACCTTCAAAACGTTGGTCTAAAACACCAGTAATGTTAGCAACGGTATCGCCGCCGCGTAGGGTGTTAGTAGCACTTAAAGGTTCACCACCACGACCAAAGATAATTGGCTCAGGGTTTTGCGTGGCTCTACCGTCATCGAGGATAATCCGTCGTGTGGTAATTTCATCTAAATAAGCAGAGTAGCCAGCAACACTGGGGTCATTGAATTGAGTATATTGTTCTAGTCTCGCGTCTGTACCAAGTTGGTTGCTAGCATCAGTTGCTGAAAGTACAACTTGCCCAAAACGACCGAGTTGGAAATGTTCAGTAACAGTTAAATCGCCACTGGCGGCGCTGACGTTTACCAGCATCCCTTCATAGCGTTCTAACTCTGCAACGCTAGTTACAGGAAACTGAATGTTAGTGGCTGTGGGTAGAACTTCTGCACCCAAGTTGATGACGCTGCTGACTTGAGATAATTGGGTGAGGCTGCTAGTACCGCTAGTAAATTCGCTCACAGTTCCAGTTACCCGGACTTGATCACCAACGCTACCAGAGAACTGTCCTGTGGGGTCAAAAACAAAAATACCCTCGGAAGTTGCGGTGTCATTATCGGCATCTGCATCTTCTTCTTGAACAAAGAAACCACTCAGCCCAGAACCACCAGGGAAAGCCGCTACAACAACGCCCTCAATTGTGCGAATACCACCAAAGTTAGGGTTAAAGGCGGCACTACTACCTTGAATTTGGTGAATTTTGGTAATGGTGAGGGGAACATCATTATCAGTAATAGTTGCACTGACTGAACCAATGTTAATTCCGTTGTAGCTGGTATCGCTACTAGTTACTGTGTGAGTAATAACGCTTGTATGTGTGCCTTCTACTATGTCATCATCAACTGCGATCGCTGTCACTGTTTGGGGTGTATTCCAGTTAGCCGGGGTGAAGGTAAGGCTAGTGGCGCTAGTTGTAGTTTGGGAATCGGGGGTGATGGTGACAGTGACATCTGCTGTGGGCTGGGTATTCAGCACGATGGTGTAGGTATCCGTTGCACTGCCTTCGGTGAGGTTAGTGCTACCACCAGACTCAATTAAGGTGACACCAGGTAAGGCAACGGTAGAAACCTGTAAGTTATCAATTCCTAACCCATGATCAGCACCACCATCGTCCACATCACTCCAGCGCAACCAAATTTCTTCACCAGGAGCTAGGGAGAACCCAGTAATATTACCGGAGAGACTAACACGGTTACTGCTGTCGTTACCATTCAAAGCAGCTGCTGGGGTGGTAGCAACGGGGCCTGTGAAGTCTAGGGAATCAACATCAGTCCAAGTGCCAGAATTGACGCTAGTCGCTCCAATTTGGTAGGCAAAGTCTAGTTTTTGTGGTGTTGTATTGCCACCATTACGCCATTGTTCGCCAACATAGCTAATGGAGAGAGATGTTAAGGTAGTGCCAGTGTCGTTATAGAAACGCGCGCCGTATAAAATAGTTGTAGTAGTACCAGAAGCAACTGAACCTAAAGCTCGATCTGAGTTGCTAGCTGCACCAAAACTGTAAAGACTACCAGTGTTACTAGAACCAGTGCCGGCATTGATTGTGGTTCGGTTAGTGTACCAACCTGCAATAGTTTGATTATTTGTCCAAGCTGTGTTAGCAGTACTGAGGCTATTAAAGTCTTGGAAGTATGGGGTGTTGAGAGAAATTGCACCTGCTGGTAAAGCCACGATCGCATCTCCTAAAGTAATGGTTTAACTGCGGAATTTTTGGAAGTTATCTTGAGCTAAGTCTTTGGAAATTGTGCCGTTGTTGTACCAAACGGTATCGCCGTTATCTACCAGCAATTGAATCTGGGCGGAGTTGCTTAGAGACTCTGGCACTTCCACAATCGATTCAAAACTACCGTTAAGGTGAGTTCGACAGACCTCTCCCTCCCGGTCTCCCTCTCCTAAAAGGCGCGGAAAAATAATGGTTTTACTCCCCTCTCCTCGTAGAAGAGGGGCTGGGGGAGAGGTCAGAACAATACTCGTCGAACTCACGTACCGTTGGTTAGTATTCAATGCTGTTAAATCGGAAGCACGCAACACAGGCATATCGGCTGCATTACCATTTGCAAAAGTGTCAAGTAGAATGCACAAAGTGTCGACCTATGTTGAAATAGGGCGTACCGTGCTTAATATTTTTGTGTAAGATGCAGAGATTCAATGCACAGAAATTCTATTCGTGTCAATAAACACTCAAACTTTAATGAACTAAAGTTAATAAGAGACTAAGAATAGGTAAATTTGCTAAGTATTTATAAATACTGACAATGTGATTGTATTGACTAACAATGTGATTGTATTGACTAACAATGCGATTGTATTTACTGATAACGAAAGAAGCAGTCTGTCTCCGCCCAAAAGTAAAGCCGGAAACATTCTGCTTCTATTCCAGAGTTAATGACTAAAACAAGTCCAAATCCGTTACAGCGCCAAGGCTACTAGAAGATACCAACTTGGCATATTTCGCCAACACGCCTTTAGTGTAACGTGGTGCAGGTGGTTGCCAATTGACACGACGACGAGCCAATTCTTCATCAGATACATCTAACTGTAATCGACGAGCTGGTGCATCAATGGTAATACTATCGCCTTCTTGTACAAGAGCGATCGCACCGCCAACTGCCGCTTCGGGAGCAACGTGACCCACTACCATACCGTAAGTACCGCCAGAAAAACGCCCATCAGTAATTAATCCGACAGAATCGCCTAAACCAGCACCGATAATTGCGGAAGTAGGAGCCAACATTTCTCGCATACCAGGGCCACCTTTAGGCCCTTCATAACGAATGACAAGAACATCACCAGCTTTGATTTTACCTGCCAAAATTGCATCTAAACAGGCTTCTTCCGATTCAAACACTCGTGCGGGGCCAGTAATTACTGGCTTTTTCACTCCGGTAATTTTGGCAACAGCACCTTCGGTTGCCAAATTGCCCTTCAGAATGGCTAGATGTCCTTGAGCATACATCGGGTTATTCCAAGGACGAATTACATCTTGGTTAGCAGATGGTTCTGCTGGGATGTCTGCCAAGACTTCTGCAATTGTTTGACCACTAATGGTCAGAGCATCTGCATGTAATAAATCATGCACAAGTAACATTTTCATCACTTGAGGAATGCCACCAGCTTTGTGCAAATCTGTAGCTACATATCGACCACTGGGTTTTAAATCGCACAAAACAGGGACACGAGCGCGGATAGTTTCAAAATCGTCTAAAGTTAGTTCTACACCAGCCGCGCGAGCGATCGCCAAAAAATGCAAGACTGCATTTGTGGAACCACCTACTGCCATAATTACAGAAATGGCATTTTCTATAGATTGGCGCGTAATAATTTGACGGGGTAAGATTTGCTTCTTGATGGCTTTGACTAAGGCAAATGCCGATTTTTCTGTACTGTCGGCTTTTTCCGCATCTTCTGCTGCCATTGTTGAAGAATAAGGTAAACTCATCCCCATAGCTTCAAAAGCCGAAGACATGGTGTTAGCTGTAAACATGCCACCGCAAGAACCAGCACCAGGACAAGCCCGACGTTCGACTTCTAATAGTTCATCGTCATCAATTTTACCAGCGCTGCGTTGACCAACTGCTTCAAAAGAACTAACAACGGTTAAATCTCGTCCGTTGTATTGTCCGGGTTTAATCGTGCCGCCGTAAACAAAGATAGCCGGAATATTCATTCTTGCCATCGCAATCATTGCCCCTGGCATATTCTTATCGCAACCACCAATAGCCAGCACACCATCCATGCTTTGCCCTGTGCAGGCAGTTTCAATTGAGTCTGCAATCACTTCCCGTGACACTAGGGAATATTTCATCCCTTCAGTACCCATTGAAATGCCATCGCTAATAGTAATTGTGCCGAATAGTTGCGGCATCGCCCCAGCGTTTTTTACGCCAATTTCTGCCCTTTGTGCCAGTTGATTGATCCCCATATTGCAGGGAGTAATCGTGCTGTAACCATTGGCAATGCCGACAATGGCTTTATTAAAATCTTCATCTTTAAAACCAACTGCACGCAGCATAGCTCTATTAGGCGATCGCTGCACTCCTTGCGTTACAACTTGGCTTCTCAAATTGTCCGACATCTTTTTTCCTTCCCTGCCATCATCGCAATTGTTGCGATTGTATTACCTAATTTTCTCATGCATAGGCGGCACAATAGAGCTTTAGTCTCAGTTGGTAACAAGTTGGTAATAATTAAGCTTCAATTGCAGAGAGATTGAAAGAGGTGAATTTTATAGATTTTTTTTACCATAAAGCTTTAATGACAAGACTTTAAAGCTTATTAAAAAAGGCGATCGCCACATCAAAAGCTTACCTCAAAAGTTAAATGACAACAATTTAAATACCTTTTGTCAGGGTTTTTATACCAAAATAGTTGGCTATTACCAATTTAACTGGTAAACTTTCATCATTCTATTTGTTTTACCTCTTTTTACGTAATCCTACTGAAAAAGAATAAATTCTGATCATTGGAAAGGCCTTTACCATTCTGATGAGTTGTTTGTTTTCAGGATTGATTAGGCGAATGATGACATCGCAGGTAACATTTTTCTCAAACTTATGAACAGAAGAAGACTTATTGCTTGGATTACTACGGCAGTTGCCAGCATGATGCTGGTAATAGGCTTGCAGTTTATCTATTTATCGCCAGCAAGTTCCGTAACCACACTTAATGTGTATGCGGCTGTAAGCTTGACAAATGCACTCAATGCCATTAAGACTCAGTACCAAAATGCTAACCCAGGTGTCAATATTGTTTATACATTTGGTGCTTCTGGTACTTTACTGAGCCAAATACAAGCAGGAGCCACGGCAGATATTTTCATTTCTGCTGCCAATGACCAAATAGATGTCTTGCAGAATTCAAGCCCAAGTAAATTGGTTGCAGGTACCCGTAAAAACATTGTCAGAAACCGTCTAGTATTGATTACTCCGACGACATCTCCTAGTCCTGGCACTGCTGCTCTCAACAGCATCAATGGTTTGACCAATGCCAATATTAGAGGCATTGCGATAGGCGACTATACAGGTACTCCGCCAGTTGTGCCAGCAGGGGATTATGCCAGACAAGTTCTTACCAAGCGAGGTATTTTTAATAGTGTTAGTTCTAAATTATACCGTACAAGCAATGTGCGTAACGTTTTAACTGCTGTTGAAAACAAAACTCTTGTATCTGGCGGTGTAAGTAGGGCTATTGATGCAGGTTTTGTTTACAGAACCGATGCTCTTATTTCTAACAAAGTAAGAATCGCAGATACTGCTCTGACAACAGACAGCGAGACTATCGTCTATCCACTGGGTATACTCACCAGAACTACAGTTTTATCAACGGCACGGAGTTTTTCTAGTTACTTAAGTAGTAGTACTGCCCAAAATATCTTCAAAAATACTTATGGGTTTATTCTGCCTTAATCACCCAAAGTAAATCAATTAGTCGTTGTCATGAATTTTGAACTATTTGGAGTCATGTCTTGTGAAGTTCACTAAAAAACTCTCAATTATTGTTTGTAGTTTGATCACTGCTTTCTTTCATACTGCTGTGATTACCAATACTTATAAATCAATAGCACAAGCAGAAGGAGAAAGACAAGAACTGATTACGAACGGAAGCTTTGAAAACGACGATCTCGTAGATCCTAATGATCCCACTGCTCCAAATCTTAATATTACAGGTTGGATTAAGTCTGGTGCCCCAATGGATACATCAGGTATTAGAATCAGTAACTTTCCTAACACTGGTAATCAAGGTTTATCACTGAGTGGGTTTTCAGACATTAGCTACGTATCACAGACTATCCCTACAGTTAAGGGTCAAAACTACCAACTTAGTTACTACTTCGCCTCTATAGAGGAACCACCTGATCTGAGGAATAAATTTCAGGTTTTTATTAGTGGAAAGAAGGTTTTTGTCAATCAGAATACTCCTTTTCAACCCTACACGAAATACACCATATCTTTCAAAGCGAAAGGAGAATCCACAGAGATCAAATTTGGTTACATAGCTAAGGATGCGTTTTTATTTTTGGATGATGTGAGTGTCAAATCTACACTTTAATATCAAAGATAAAACTATGCGAATTAAGTCATAGATGATGGGTATGACTAAACCATAGGTATAAGCCCAAACAATATCTGGCTCTATAGTATCGATAATGCGATTGAAATTAATCTAATTAAAAAACTCCATCATGGGTTTATAGAGAGATCGTCTTGAGTAGATGAATCACTATTCATATCAATAGATAACTCTTATAAACCAAAATCAAGTGTCCAATTTTATTGAGACTACTTAGAGCCAGCATAGATGAAACCATCAACTTGTTGTAATTGTCGTGAGTTGGAATTATTTGGAGTCAAGTTTCATGAAGCTAATTAAAAAACTTTCAATTATTGCTTTTAGTTTTACTACTACTTTAGTCAGTACTGCTGTGATTACTGGTATTTATATTCCAGTAGCGCAAGCACAATACGATCCCAACTATGTTTTAAATCCTAAAGAGCTTGTTTTTAACGGAGGATTTGAACTCGATCCTCTTGTAGATCCTAATAATCCCGATACTGCAAATCCTAATGTTACAGGATGGACTAAGATTGGTGATGCGATCAATGCATCAGGAACTAGAATTAGTAATTTTCCTCAAAGTGGTAATCAGGGCTTATCACTTGGTGGATTTGTAGACCTAAGCTACATATCACAGACGCTTTCTACACAACCTGGGCAAAAATACGAACTTAGTTACTATTTAGCATCTATAGCAGAGTCCCCTGATCTTGATAATCAGTTCCAAACATTTGTAGATGGAAATAAGATTTTTGATCAAAACAACATTTCTTTTCAACCATATACGCCATATAAGTTCAATTTCACGGCAGACGCATCATCCACAGAGTTAAAGTTTGGGAATGTTGATAAATACGCATTTTTATACTTGGATAATGTGAGTGTAAAACCTGTGCCTGAGCCATCAACTATTGGAGGAATAGCAGTTGCAGTTTCATTAGGAATTTGGCTAAAGAAAAAGCGGTTGGCTATTAATATCAAGTCAAGTAAATAAGATAACAATTTCACCCACATTTCTCACAGGCATTACCCAAACCTTTATCGGGCGACGCTGCACAAATCACACACTTGCAAAAGAATCTGTGTAGCGACTTTGAAGATAGTCGCTACATACGTTTCGTAGAAAATCGGGGCGTAGCCCGGTAAATCGTTCCGCAATTAGGGACTTCCAGAAAATAAACTATTCCATTAACAATAATGATAATCATTTTAAAGGGGAATGAAGGGGCTGCCGACGGCAGCCCCTTCATTCCCCTTTTGTAGTAATTTGAATAATGATGCTTGTTTTTGAGTGTGGTAACTGGTGGCTATAGTATTAACTGATTCTCTCAAAAAGTTGTTAATTGGAACTGCATCTCAATTAAAAGGTGCAGCAAAACGTAAATTTATGGCACAGACAGTTCAGGGCTTAGGTTTAGGAGGGCAAAGGCTTGCACAATCAGAATTAGGATGGAATCGAGATACTATTAGGAAAGGAATGAGAGAATTAGAAAGTGGTATTACTTGCATAGAAAGAACATGGGCAATACTAGAAAATCATTGGAACGGCAGCATTTTAGATGAGCTAGAAAAAATGATTATCATTCTTGAGAAAACCTGTCTCTTGTTTTTCTTGGAATAATTTATTCTTTGGAAGTCCCAATTATGCAATGCCAAAAATTCAATTTCAAACAGACTTCTACAACAACCATGCAGCTTGGAAAAAGTCACGTTCGCAGAACATGGCATAACGATAAGTTGAGTGAATTAAGGTATTACCTGTAGCGTAATTGTTAACCAAGCTTGCTAATTGCTTCGACAACGGCTGAAAATCTACGCTGCTGTAAGTACGAATCCACTCAGCATACTGATGATTAGGAATGCCATTACTAGCGAGCTATTCTCCTAAAAAAGCATAAAGACTCATACAAGGAGACATAGCCGCAGCTGTTAAACCTACATCCCCACCCCAAGCAGTAGCTAACAAAAAATCAGTATAGCGGCGGGTAGCGCTTCCAGGTTCTACAGATTGCAAATTAACTCCCCACCGTAAAGCATAACTCTCATGCAGCCGCAGTTCTTCTAAAACTCCCGCAGCTAGGTGATGAAATGTGGTGAAACCTAACCAGTCTGGTGCTTTAGCTGCGGCGATGCTATAAGCACGGGCAAAAGCTTCTAAGAAAAAAGCATCTTGCCCGACGTAATAGGCGAACTTCGCTTGCTCAAGTGTACCGTTAGCAATGCCTTGAACAAAAGGATGTTCTAGACAAGCTTGAGCTAAATCTTGATTTGCTGCCCACAATTCGCTGGATAAAGTCATTAAGTTAGTTGTCAGTTGTCAGTTGTCAGTTGTCATTCAGCTTTTAAAAAGGCATAAATTGTAGCAACACTGAGCCAAGACTGCCTACAAAGTCGAAGAAACTAGGTTTACCAGTACTCACTTTATCGCTATAAGGTGTTTGCAATTCTTTCATAAAAGCCTGTGCTGTTTGAATGCCAGGGTCGTTGCTTTGGGATGTGAACAGTTTTTCAGCAATTTGAGCATCTTGAAATGCACCTTGGCGATCAAATATCTGATACCTAGCTACACCACGAGCTAAATAAGCACCAGCATATTCGGGTTTAGCTGTGATCGCTTGATTAAAATAATTAATCGCCTGTTGTTGGTTGCCTTTTTGCGCCTCTGCTACGCCCCAAGCATAAAACTCATCTGGTGTAGCAATTTGCAATGGTATACCCACTGCACCTTGAAAGTTAGCACCACTTAGATAAGCACTAGTAAATTCTGCATTTGTGAGATAAGTATTTCTTAAATCAGCACCTGCTAGATTTGCTCCACTGAGTTTAGCTTCGCTCAGGTTAACGCCAAATAAACCAGCACCACTCAAATTAGCGCCCCGCAAATCAGCACTGCTTAAATTGGCACGGCTGAGGTTAGCACCTGTAAGATTAGCACCACTTAAATTAGCTCCAGATAAGTCAGCCATGACTAAACCTGCACCACTGAGGTCACAGTTTTGACATTCTTTCGTTGCTAATAACTGTCTAAGTTGTTCAGAATTCGCTGCTTGGACGGATGTTGTAACGCTGATTGTGGTTAAAAATGCGGCTATTGCTAAAATTTGCCTTTTCATATTCGCTGTCGCAATATTTCTTACTCAATACTCAAACTGGACTAACAGATTTATACTTCAGCCTATGATATGAGTAATTTGAGTAATTTGCCCTCTGTAGTTACCTATAGCAGTTTTATATGGATGGAATACACTACTCTAAACCCCTAACCCCTAGCTCTTAGTTCCTTTTCGCTACGAGAGGAATGTACTGCATACAACTCACAAGCGCTACATATTACTTATAAAGTTGAGTTAGGGCAAAAATTCCTTGGTCAGGCAAGTTGATATTTTTCGTTCTCTGACTTGAAGATGGCCAACTCATCTGTGTAAACAAGCTCAGGCTCAATGTCAAAATAGCCGCCAGCGAAAGTTTTTCCCACATCATAATCACCTCCTCACAACCACCCAGTTCTGTTACCTTAAAGGTATAATTTATTTTCCAGAGAATCTAAGTGATCGCAGAGACTAGCGTCAGTGATTTAGATCCAACACTTTAGTGATGCTTGTCACTATAAAACATCAAAAACCTTGATTAAAGGTAATTAAAAGCCTGTTCCTAGGCGTTTACTACAAAACTGCGCTTTGAGAAGAACTTGACTATGTTCTTAGCCTTGAATACCGTGGGCGACAGGGGCTTCCTAAGCAAACTTGTCCAGGAGGCATGGAAGTAAAAACACTACTACGAGCGCCAATCACAGCATTAGCTCCAATTTCCACTCCTGGCCCCACGAAACAATCTGCTGCTACCCACGCCCCATTACCAATAGTAATACTTGCTGTTTTTAACCCAAAAGCAGGGTCTTGGACATCATGGCTACCAGTACATAAGTAACTTTTTTGGGAGATTACACAATGTTCACCGATGTTAATCTCATCTAGGCTATATAAAACTACATCATCTCCAATCCAACTGTAGTCGCCAATGGTGATTTTCCAAGGGTAAGTGAAGCGGGCGGTAGGTCGAATTAATACACCTTTGCCAATACGAGCGCCAAATAACTGTAGTAGAGAGCAACGCAATATACTTAAAGGCTGAGGAGTCAAGGGAAAAGCGATCGCCTGCACCAACCACCATAACAAAATATACCAACCAGAACGCCCTCGATCAAACCAAGATTGGTCATACTTGCGTAAGTCTACAAAAGGTTTGTCTGTTGTCATTAGTTATTAGTCAGTGGTTAGTTGTTATTCTTCTACTTTCCCTGCTCCCCTGCTCTAACTTACTGTTTGCCCAATTTCCTGAGTTAGAGATGAGGTTACAGACTTAGATGTAGTTGTATTAAGTTGACCGCCACAACTGCGTAATTCATATAATTTGACTCCAATTTGGTATTCATATTGACTCAGCAGGCGTGCATAAATATATCCAGCTTTGCCATCTAAAAAACCACGTTGAATAACGTAAAACAAAACAAATCGCAAAAGTGGTTTAAAGGGCAAACGCACCCATACTTTTTTCAAAAAGCGCTTGCGTTGCACTGCATCACCAAACAAATTTGCACCAATGGTTCCGCTGTCGTCTTTACCTGTTAGTAAATTGAAATACACACGAGCTTCCCAGTTGGAATAACGATTATGCCGTTCTAACCAATGGAAAAGGTCACGAAAATCTTCATGGAGCATATCGTTTTTGAGATACCCGACTTGTCCAGATAAAATAACGTGTTCATGAACTTCATTATCCCCAGTGTTGGGAATATCTTCAGTATTCAGGTTTTCGTAGCGCCCTAGTTTATGCTTAAACAAGCGTAGATTCCAATCTGGATATTTACCACCGTGGCGAATCCATTTTCCTAAGAAAAATACCCGGCGATTGAGGTAATAGCCTGTGTATTGCTCATTTTGAATTGCTTGGGCAATTTCTTCCCACAATTCGGGAGTAATGCGCTCATCACAATCTACAATCAGCACCCATTCATTGCGAAAAGGCAGATTATCTAAAGACCAATTTTTCTTTTTCGGCCAACGCCCATTGAAGTTGAATTGCACGATATTTGCACCGTATTTTTGAGCAATTTCGGCGCTTTTATCAGTACTTTGAGAATCTACAATAAATACTTCATCTGCTCTCTGCACACTAGTGAGACAAGCGGGTAAATTTGCTTCTTCGTTTTTTGCAGGAATAAGTACAGAAACTGGGATTTTAGATAACATATTATTATTGATTATTTCTTATTTGATGTAAACAACAAACCTTGAATAGCAGCATTTAAATAACCCACTTGACCATAAGCATACACAAGTTTGTCAAAGCGTTCCGCTGGGTCAGAAAAATATTGTAATGCCTTATATAAGCCTCGTAAAAATCGTTCGCCACCCCGCTGCAATTGACCCATACCAGCTTTACCGGCAAGTTGTTCTCGATAGCACTCACTAATTCCTTGCCACCAGCCTCGATTTAAAAACCAAGAGCGTTTGAGACGCTCTGGAGCTACATTGTGAGCGACTAAAGCTTCAGGTAGATAAGCAACTTGCCAACCCCGCTGGAGGGCAAACTCGGTCATTTGCAGTTCTTCATTGGATAACAAGTTTTTTCCCACCCGCCCCAAATGAGGATCAAAACCACCAATTTCTTCTAGAAAACTGCGGCGTATAGAATAATTTAAACCTCTGGGAGTTAAACCTGGTTGTTCGATATATGTCATGCTGTCTCCCAAGTCGTATGCACCCAAATTGGCAGCTAGTCCAGGAGATAACCATCGCGGTTGTTGAATACCTTGGGGCCACAAAAGGGTGACTTTGCCACCTGCGATCGCTAGTTTAGAGTTATTTTGATAAGCAGAATCCAAAACTTGCAACCAGTGAGTACTAGCTACTGCATCATCATCTAAATAAGCGAGAATTTCAGCCTTAGCAACTTTAGCGCCAGTGTTACGAGCTACAGATAAGCCGATAGTAGGTTCATAGACATACTTTAGCCGAGAATTGCCCGCCCTTTGTTCTACAACTTCGCGGGTGCGATCGCTAGATCCATTATCCACTACCACAATTTCAAAGCTAGCTGCAAAATCTTGCGCCAAAAGGCTATCAATTGCAGCGCCTAAATAGGTATCTCGATTGTGAGTACAGATAATGGCAGAGATTTGGGTGTCTGGCATAGGATGGGTTGTAAATTTGATTACGCTACACGAGTCAGTTGTCAGTGGTCAGTTGTCAGTTGTCAGTGGTCAGTGGTCAGTTATCGCCATCTCTTTCCCATCTTCCCGTGCTTCCCACACTCCTCATGTTCCCTTTCCCCTTGTGCGTGGTCTTAAAACATCTTGTTGAAAAGTTCTCTGGGGGACTATCCCCCAACAGATTTTTCGCTTTACTACTGACTACTAACCACTGACAACTGACTATTTATTAATGGCAACATCCAATAATCGCCTACTGCCTGCTAATCTATACCAAAATTTTGCAACCCACCAACCGCGTTTTTTCGGAAATACCCATGAAAACTTCAAATTTGTTGGATATGACTGTGTAAAACCACTAAAGTTTCAGCCAGTTGACCTAGGTGAGCTTCTAAGTGTTGTTTGCGACCCAAAAGTTGACGTAATTTTTGGTGACGGGCAATTGCCATACTCACAGTAGGTAATTGCTCTGGTGGACAGGGACGCGACCAGACTTTACCAGAAGTATCCAAACCGCAGAGGCGATAACCAGTCCGAGAAGATTGATAAGATACCTTACCGCTAGTAGTGCAAATTTCTTCTACATAGTCCATGAGGCGGTCAACTTCTGCATGGCGCAGTGTTGCTGTTCCTCCCTGTTCTGGTTCTTGGGGATTGGACTCTAACCAACCATTGACAATTGGGCCTTCTAAATAAATATCTTGTATTTGCTGCAAGATTGTTTGTAATTCTGTTTGCCACCCAGCCACATGTTCTTGAATTTCTTGCAAGATATTCATTGCTAACGCTGGATTAGCTCCGTGGCGATGGCTACTAAAGGTAGGATTTTTGAACTTTGGTAGGCTGGGTGTTTTGTTACCGCTATCTTGTGCAGGAAATGTTTGTACGGAGCTATGCTGGGGAAATAAATTTTGCTCAGGAGCATATTCACTTGGGGAATTTGTCTCTAGATCTAATGTCTTGATTTCCTTGTCAGCTGAATTATCTATATCTGTTGCACTTTCACTAGTTGCCACACTAATTCTAAAAGAGAAAGGCCGCTTAGTGGTATCGCCAGTTTCGGTGGTTTCTGTACTGCGATTCCCTAAATCGTGTAGAGTTGCTTCAATGCGTTTTATACCTGATTTCATAAAAATAACCTGAATTTGCTGTCCCCAATAGTGTGGAATAATTCCTTATGGGGTTGTTGGGATTTTAGCTTTTGCCAATTTTGGCATAAACAATGCTGGTGCTAATTTTATCTCTTAAAAGTTATTTACGCCCAACTATCTCATGACTGAAATAAAAAATTATGTCTAGTTTTACAACTTCAATTTCAAGATACTAATACTTGAAGTTGCATTCGGTTGTAGTAGAAAGTAATCAGGAGACAGAAAACAACTGTGGGTAAAGTTATCTTAGTCACAGGTCCAGCGAGATCAGGTAAAAGTGAATGGGCAGAAATCTTGGCAATGCAATCAGGAAAAACTGTTGTTTACGTAGCAACAGCTACTGAAAACCCAGCGGATGAAGAGTGGCATCAACGTATTCATAAACATCAACAACGCCGTCCCCAAGATTGGGTAACACTTTCTGTGCCAATGGAACTTTCTGCTACTCTTGCTGATGCCAAGCCAAATACCTGTCTTTTAGTTGATTCTTTGGGAACTTGGGTCGCTAATCTTTTGGAACAAGATGAGGTGGACTGGGAAAATACGCTGTCAGAATTTTTAGAAACAGTACAATTAGTTGCTGCTGATATGCTATTTGTAGCGGAGGAAACAGGCTGGGGCGTAGTACCAGCTTATCCTCTAGGTAGGAGATTCCGCGATCGCTTGGGTTCTTTGGTACGTCAGTTAGGCACAATTTGCGAGGTTGTCTATTTAGTTACAGGTGGACATGTTCTCAATCTCAGCGTTATTGGTTCACCTTTGCCAGCACCAAAGTCTTAATTCAAAATTAAGCATTCAAAACCCAAAAATGCCCATCTAAAATTTAAAATTATGGTATGGCAACTAAACAAGAAGTAAAAAAATATCTTGCCTACTGGTTTCAGCTAGGGAAGAAGGTAGTAACAAATAATGGTAAGGCAAGCTTTTTGCCCCAACCAGTATTCCAAGGTGATCGTTATAGCGATGAATTTGAAACCTGCTGGCAGAAAATTCTTTTGCCTGAATCTGGTGACTGTTACCTAGAAGGTACTCATGAAACCATTGCTGAGTTATTAATGCCGACATGGGAACTAGCGCCTTGCAGTCGTTGCAGTATGCCAGTAGCTATGCGAAACGTGGGTATGCCGGCTTTATTGTGTCCTTGCAATGATTTACCCAATTGGCCTAATACCGAACTGCCAGCACCCAGAAATCCAGTTAGTACCAAAGAACAACTATCAGCAATTCGCGATCGCCTTGCGAATGCCCAATCACCTACAAACAACTGAGATTTAAGAATAGTGAATATAAATATAGCAGGGTAGCTGTGCTACCGTGCTTTGTGTTGCTTAGACAACTCGCGGTTAAACCAACGTGAGTTCGATGAACCTCTCACTCACTCCCTCCCTTTCCGTTTCGGAGAGGGAGGAGCCAACGAAAAATTCAGCTTTTTGCTCCCTTCTCCTTGTCGGAGAGGGGTTGGGGGAGAGGTCAAATAAGACTTGTCGAACTCACGTTAAACCAAATTCAAATCAGGATACTCCGCCAAGACATCATCAGATGTCAGGGTATCGCCTTCAGCTTGAGGAGTCCAAAGAACTTCTATTGCTAGAAGTTGCTCGCTGGGCATACCACCAATTTGCCGCAAGGCTTGACGTAAGTCATCAGCACTATTGATTGTTGGTATTTCAAACTTGCCTAGGGTTGCTGCTAAGAGGGTGACAATAATGTACTCTCCAGGGCCTTCAGCAATTAAACGAGTTGGATTGTCGAGTTCACCAGCAGCGGGTAAAGCATCTTTTCTCTGAGCTTCTTTCAGCTGGTTGTTGACGTTAGAAAGAGTTTCTTCGCTAAATTTGCTGCGTTCTGCTAGTGACAGACGGTTAAACTGAGATTCAGCTGAATTTAACTTTGCTTGTTGTGTACCACCACCTGCATATACCCAGTATTCTGGATGGCGCAGCAAAGCTAGGCTAACTTCTTGCAAAACTTCTGCTCTGCCTTGGGGAGAATTGGTATCGGCAACTTCGGCAATTTGATTGAGTTCAGTTTGCAGATCACGAGCTTGAGCTAACAAACCAACTTGCAAACGAGTTACAGAAACAGAAGGGTTGCTGCTGTAAGCTACTTCTTCTTCACCACCACCGACACGGCGGAAAGTTTGCAGTAAAAAATTAGCGATCGCTAAGAAAATTAAGATACTGAATAGACCACCAAAGCCTCCTCCAATACCCCAGAAGGGAATTAAAAAAGGAAAGCCAAAACCACCACCACCAGGATAGTATCCCCCACCACCAGGATAGTATCCCCCTCCGCCAGGAGGCGCATAGGTACGGCTAGAAGGCGCTCTAAATGATCCGCCGCCAATTCTACCACCACTACCACGGGCAGCTAAGGCTCCATCGGCATGACTCAACGCTAAGCCTAAAATTAGACTTAGCACAAAGAAAGTTTTTAACAGCGGTTTGATTGTTTGTTGTAGTTTTTTACGCATAGCACAGTCGCTTGAAAAATGGTATTGCTAATGGTTGCTTCCCATGCTGGCAAGGATGTTTCGGGGTGTGAGTTGTACTAGCCCGCAACAAGTCAGCGAGTTTTTGATTGGTTGTAGCTTTTTGTAACATTCATCTTTGACGGCTACATATCCAATTTACCGCGTCTGATCTTGGTTGGACAGCAAGCGCAGGGGGGATTTCTGTAGTAGATAACCGTACCTTAGAAGGTATTCCCTATCGTGAGAACTTTGGAATTAATTAATTATTTATGTCTGAAGATACTTATTCAACTACCTAATTGCACAAATTTTGGAGTATTATTTTGAGACTTGATTTTTGAGTAATCAAAGACATTTACAATTACTGGTTATATTTTTGACTAACATTTACTGCGATCGCCATGATCTATAACTTAGTATTTAGAGATATTTTTAGTTATGATTATCTGTAGAAGGTAGTATTAGCTCCAAACTTGTGCATCCACCAATTTATCTTCTTGAATAAATTTATAGTGTAGAGTGAACAGCACGTTTAACAATGTAAATTAGTAATTTAAACTACAAAATTATAAATATTTAGCTAATTAATAATCAATAGTGAATAACCCCAAGCATTTCTGTTAATAAGTACTTTTGAAAGTTAGTTACCAAGAGGGGGTAAAGGGTAATACCAATTCGCAATTCGCAATTCGCAATTCGCAATTAAAGAACTTAGATGCAGCAAATTTTTCAGGGTTTACATCTGTATGAGATTTTTAGTGAAATGGTATAAGGGGTAAAGAAATTAAAGTTAAAATTTTTCCCCAGATGGTATAAAGCGCGCGAAGCTCTTTGGGCAGAATCCTCTGTCCGGAAGACTTCGCCTATTTTTAAACATGGGGTTCCCTTTCCCCTTTCCCCCTTCCCCTTTTCCCTTCTTCATCATCCTGATCGAATAATCAGCAATCATTATGATTGTCATAGTACTGTCTTTTCCTGCTCAATACATAACACTCGAATTTGACAAGATAATAATGGATTAAGTACCACAATTACTAGCTTTTTGGCATTTTGGCACAACACGTATACTGATTCAAGATAATCTATTAAAATGAATCTGCTTTTAGTTATTTTTGTAGCAGTTTATTTTTAATTTATTTAAATAAATTTGCCGATCTTTAACTCTTCATCGCTATTTTTATCGGAATATCTTTTTCAAAGATGGCAAATTATGAGTCAAATATACAATTAACAAACACTTCACATAAATAATAAGAATATCTCTATATTGAATGTCATAAAATATTATTTAAAGCTTGCTAATTTATTGGTTCAGAAAAATATGGTTAATATTTTTTTAAAATCTATGTATTACA
>NZ_JAECZB010000019.1 GCF_016056295.1 Atlanticothrix silvestris CENA357 | reverse complement strand
GGGCAGGGGGCAGGGGGTAGGGGGAGAGTTTGTAACTTCTAACTTCTCAACTCACTACTTGTCATTACCTGAACGTATTAACTCCCGTCCTCTGCCACCGGTGGAAATAGTGGATATGCGGCAAGAGTTGCAGCAGGGAAATCGTTCTATATTTAGTAAGCCGCTACAAGAAGCTTTAGAACAATTACAAGAAAAACAGCAGCAGGGAATTTTATTTATTCATCGACGGGGACATAGCACCTTTGTATCTTGCCGTAGTTGTGGCTATGTCTTGGAATGTCCCCATTGTGATGTGTCGCTATCGTATCACCACACCGAAGCCGGAGCGCCGCAATTATTACGTTGTCATTACTGTAATTATGGGCGATCGCATCCCCAACATTGCCCCGAATGCAGTTCCCCTTACTTAAAATTCTTTGGTAGCGGTACTCAGCGCGTCGCCCAAGAATTAGCGCGACAGTTTCCGCAATTGCGTTTCATCCGCTTTGATAGCGATACCACCCGCAATAAAGGCGCGCACCGTACCCTACTGACTCAGTTTGCTAACGGGGAAGCACATTTATTAGTAGGTACGCAAATGCTGACTAAAGGTTTAGATCTTCCCCAGGTAACGCTTGTAGGTGTTGTCGCCGCTGATGGATTGCTGCATCTTAGCGACTATCGCGCTAGTGAGCGAGCATTTCAAACTTTAACTCAAGTTGCTGGACGTGCTGGTAGAGGTGATGATCCTGGTAGAGTAATTGTGCAGACTTACACCCCGGAGCATCCAGTAATTGAGGCTGTCAAACAGCATGATTATCAGTCTTTTTCTGAAGCTGAATTAGAACAACGGCAAGAACTCAATTATCCTCCCTACGGCAGGTTAATCTTATTGCGCTTAAGTAGTCTTGATCCCATTCAAGTACAGAATACAGCTCAGGCGATCGCTACAGCATTGAGTGCTAGAGAAGGATTTGAAATTTTAGGCCCTGCACCAGCTAGCATTGTGCGGGTGGCTAACCGTTATCGCTGGCAAATTTTATTAAAGTTTGCCCATGATGCATTACCACAATTACCCGATTGGGAGGAAGTGCGATCACTTTGTTGTGATGCTGTTAGCTTAACGATAGATGTAGACCCATTAAATATTATGTAATATGGTCAAAAAAGTAGCGATCGTTGGTGCTGGCCCTAGCGGAGTTCTACTCGCTCACTATCTGTTGCGTCGTAGTGACGAATACCAAATTGAAATTTATGAACGCCGCAGTGATCCCCGAACAATTTCATTCTCCAAATCTAGAACCTTCCCTATCTCCCTCAGCGAAAGAGGAATGAATGCTTTACGGCAAATCTCTGGACTGGAAGAAGCAGTCAAAGCTATCAGTTTGGAGATGACAGGAGCAATTTTTCATCAAAAAAATGGTAAAGCGCGGCTGACACCGAGAAAACAACCTCTGTTTACTCTTAACCGCACTAGTTTGGTGATTGTGCTGTTAGAAAAGTTAAATGAAAAGTATAACAATAGCAGACTGAATATTCACTTCAATTGCCAATGTATCCAGGTAGATTTTGCAGAAAAAAAGGCAAATTTTCAAAAAAATGAAACAAATTTTGCTGTAGATTATGACTTTTTAATCGGTGCCGATGGTTCACGTTCTGTAATTAGAGAAAATTTTCTAGACACAGAACTCTTTGAATGTGAGCAGAAGTATATACCCTCAGATTACAAATCAATTTTTATTCCTCGCCCCGATGCCACTGTAGAAACTAACCTCAAACCCGATAAAATTCATACTTGGGCATTAGATGATGGCACAATATTTCTACTTTTACATCAACGAGATGAAACAATTAGTGGTGTTATTTACTTTCCTCATCAAAATAATCAGCTAGTTGGGCTTTCTAACAAAGAAGAGGTTCTCAAATTCTTTTGTAAGCATTTTCCCGAAGTTGGTCAATTGATGCCAGAATCAGAAGCCGCAGCTTTTCTTGCTAGACCAATATCAAGAATTATCACAGTTCGCTGTAACCGTTATCACCAAGGCAGTAGTGTACTACTAATTGGAGATGCAGCCCATGCTGTGTCATCATCCATTGGTCAAGGTTGTAATGCAGCACTTGAAGATGTGGTTTTATTGAATAATCTTTTGGATGAGTATTCTGATAATTTACCTACAGTCCTAGAACAGTTTACGATTCGTCGCCAAGTAGATGCCCATGCTTTAGTAGAACTTGGTGATTATGCTTTTCCGGCATCTAAAAGATTATTAATTGAGTTTATTTTTAGAGAATTAATTAGCAAAACCCTGCATCGGCTATTTCCTCAGCGGTTTGCACCATCTTTATTCGAGTTGATATCTGAAAGTACAGTTCCTTATTCAGAAATTTTGAATCTATACCAAAGTTGGATATCCAAAGTTAAAAAATTTTAGCTAACTCATAACTGATTAACGCGAGTTCAACGGAACCTGAACCCAATCCCTTCCCTTATAGGGTATTGGCAATATCGTTTTGAGGAAGCTTCAGGTGCAGCTGTATTAATTATGCCAGCACTCAGCTTTAAACGATGATGTTTGAAGAAAATTTTGTGTCATCAATCCTTGGACATACTATTATTAGCATTTAAATAATTTTACGGTATCTACTAATACCTTTTAAGTGATTTTCATAGTGACTAGGATAAAAGAACTAGAAAGTTTTTTCGGATATTTAATTAAACTTAATTAAATATCTATTAAACGTTACACCTTGTACCCTTGCTAAAAAGCTTCTCCAACTGCTTTTTTTTCTGTTTTTTCGGTCAGTAGTCAGTAGTCAACCATCAATATTCAAAACCTATTAGACTTAATGACAAATGGCGATAAATGACAACTGATAACTGAACAAATGGCTAATAAAGATTCTGCTCTGATTTTAGTTGTAGATGATGACGATTTGACGCGAATGCATCTGTGCTATCTGATGAAACAAGCAGGATATCAGGTGCTAGAGGCAAGTAATGGTTATGAAGCACTTACTATTTATAATCATCGACACCCAGATATGGTACTGCTGGATGCGATGATGCCAGTGATGGACGGTTTTGCCTGCTGCACTCAATTGCAAACGCTTCCCGTTGCTCAAAATACACCCGTACTAATGATTACGGCTCTTTATGATCAAGAATCTGTAGAGCAAGCTTTTGCTGTGGGTGCAACTGATTTTATTACCAAGCCAATTCAATGGTCGGTGTTGCGTCAAAGAGTAGATCGTCTGCTGGAAGCTAATCGCACAATGCAGGCATTACGCCAGCAAACTGAGCAAGCGCAACTACGAGAAGCACAACTGCGGATGGCATTAGAGGCAGCCCAG
Organism: Atlanticothrix silvestris CENA357; assembly: GCF_016056295.1. Classification (GTDB taxonomy): domain Bacteria; phylum Cyanobacteriota; class Cyanobacteriia; order Cyanobacteriales; family Nostocaceae; genus Atlanticothrix; species Atlanticothrix silvestris. Next base: position 61,736 of record NZ_JAECZB010000019.1, on the reverse strand, counting down.
ATGGGTATCTGGAACTGGGATCTCCAAACCAATAAAATTACTTATTCGGATACCTTAGAAGCACTTTATGGCGTGAAAGAAGGCACTTTTAATAACAACCATGAAGCTTTTATTAACTGTATTCATCCTCAAGAGCGTGATTTCGTCAAAAATGCTAGTCAGCAGGCAATGCGGAAAGGGGCAGATTATGATGTTGAATTTCGAGTTGTTTTGGCCGATGGCAGTATTCGCTGGTTAGCTAGCAAAGCAGTAGTATTTTATGACGCTTCTGGGGTGGCTATAAGAATATCAGGGGTAGATATGGATATTACCAAGCATAAACAAGCAGAGGAAGCGCTGGAAGTTTATGCTAACCAACAGGCAATTTTGGCAGAACTAAGTCAAATGGCACTAGCTGGTAGAGATTTGACTACACTGATGAACTCATGTGTTACCCAAATTGCCCAATGCCTGAAGGTAGAATATTGCAAGGTTTTAGAATTGCTGCCAGATGGTAATGCATTACTCCTACGGACAGGAGTAGGTTGGCAATCTGGGCTTGTGGGACAAGCAACTATCAGCAGCAGCATCAATTCACAAGCTGGCTACACCTTGCTTTGTAGAGGGCCAGTTATTGTCGAAGACCTTCGTACAGAAATGCGATTCAATGGGCCACAACTGCTGCATGACCATCAAGTAATAAGTGGACTTAGCGTTGTGATTGATGGCAAAGAGCATCCTTTTGGTGTCTTGGGCGTACATACAACTCAACAGCGCACCTTTACCAAAGATGAGGTTTATTTTCTCCAAGCTGTTGCTAACTTACTCGCCACAGCTATTGAGCGCCAACGGGTTGAAGAGGCACTTAAAAAAAGTGAAGAACGGGCTTCATTGGCTGTACGGGGAAACAATGATGGCATTTGGGACTGGAACTTAAAGACTAATGAAGTATTTTTTTCTGCACGCTGGAAGGAAATGCTCGGTTACGATGTCCATGAGATTGACAACCATTTAGATGAATGGATCAAAAGAATACATCCAGATGATGTTGCTTCGGTGAGACAAGCGATCGCTGATCATTTTGCTAAAATCACCCCGTTTTATATTAGTGAGCATCGAGTCCGATGTAAAAATGATACCTACAAATGGATTTTGGATCGCGGTCAGGCTGTGTGGGATGAAGATGGTAATGTCATACGGATGGCAAGTTCTCATACTGATGTTACTGAACGCAGATTAGCAGAAGAACAACTACGTCAGAGCGACGAACGTTTCAAGATAATTGCCCGTGCTACTAATGATGTTTTATGGGACTGGAATTTAGTAACAGATCAAGTTTGGTGGAGCCAGGCTGTAGAAACACTCTTTGGTTACTCACCAGAAGAAATTGATTCTCATGTGTCTTGGTGGAGCGATCGCTTGCATCCACAAGATAGCGAGAGAATTCTTACTGACATGAATGATGCGATCGCCAGGGGTCAACAATTCTGGGCAAACGAATACCGCTTTCGCCGTAGTGACGGTTCTTATGCCTACCTTTTTGATCGTAGTTATGTTGTTCACGACCATACAGGCAAACCAGTGCGGATGATTGGCGCTATGATGGATATTAGCGAACGCAAACGCGCACAGGCAGAATTAGAACGCCAAAACATGCGATCGCAATTATTTGCCGATATCACTTTAAAAATTCGCCAGTCTTTACAAATCGATGAAATTCTTCAAACCAGTGTCACAGAAGTACAAAAGCTACTACACGCAGACCGTGTATTAATCTTACGACTAAAATCCGATTACTCTTTTATGGTGTTGCAAGAAGCAGTAGTTCCTGGTTTACCCATCTTTGTAGGGCAGTTAATTAAAGATCCTTGCTTTGGAGAAGATTACATCCAGCAATACCGCCAGGGAAGGATTAGCGCTATTGGCGATGTAGAACAAGCTAATATCCAACCTTGTCATCTGGAATTACTACGACAATTTGGTGTCAAAGCCAATCTTGTCGTGCCCATTTTTTGGAAAAATCAACTTTGGGGGTTGCTAATTGCCCATCAATGTGGACATCCCCGCCACTGGACGAACTGGGAAACTGAACTTTTGCGACAACTAGCAGATCAAATAGGCATTGCCCTAACTCAAAGCTTCATCCTCGAACAAGAAACTCGTCAGCGCCAAGAACTCGCTCGTTCTAACGAAGAACTGCAACAATTTGCCTTTATCGCCTCCCACGATTTACAAGAACCACTGCGTAAAATTAAAACTTTCAGTGAAAGACTCCAAACAATCTGTGGTGACTCTTTAAACGAACAGGGACACGACTATTTGAAACGGATGCAGAATGCAGCCCTGAGAATGCAAAATTTGATTGAAGATTTATTAAAACTTTCGCGTGTTAGTACTAGAAAACAGCCTTTTGTGTTGGTAAATTTAACACAGGTTGTACAAGAAGTATTGTCTGATTTAGAAGTGCGTATTCAGCACAGTGGAGGATGTGTAGAGGTAGGTGAATTACCTATGATTAAAGCTGATCCTCTCCAAATGCGTCAATTGCTACAAAACCTCATCGGCAATGCTTTGAAATTCCACCGCCCGCAAGTATCACCTATTGTCAAAATTCATAGTCAATTTTTAAACACTCAATCAGATCAAAGTTCCGTCGATTCCGAAATCTGTCAAATCGTTGTAGAAGATAATGGAATTGGTTTTGATGAAAAATATATTGATCGCATATTCAATATTTTTCAACGCTTACATGGTCGCAAAGAATACGAAGGTACAGGCATGGGTTTAGCTATCTGCCGGAAAATTGTTGAACGTCATCATGGGCAGATCACTGCACAAAGCAAGCCAGGGCAAGGAGCAAAATTTATTGTCACTTTGACAATGAATTCCCATTCTTGATTTTTCTTCCTAAAGAGGGATTATAAAAGCTCCCTAAAATAGAGTTTATTATACAGCTATGTCCAAAAAAATTTTGCAATTTAAAACTTAATTGATACTAATAACCTTTGTAAAGGAGACAATACAGAGTGAAGGTTCGGCAAACAACGGTTACAATTTTAATGGCTGATGATGATGACGATGACAGTATGTTAGTTCAAGAAGCTTTGACAGAAAGTCAATTACCAATTGAACTGTTTATTGTCAAGAATGGTGAAGAATTAATGGATTATCTTTATAATCGGGGTCGATATACTGACAAGAACATTACCCCACGCCCAGGTTTAATTTTACTAGATCTAAATATGCCTAAAAAAGGTGGTATTGAGGTGCTTCAAGATCTTAAAAATGATTCAAATCTCCGGAAAATTCCTGTCATAGTATTAACCACATCAGGAGCAGAAGAAGATGTTTATCGCTCCTACGATCTAGGTGCAAATTCCTTTATCATTAAACCAGAGAAGTTTTCTTCTTTAGTTGAGGTGATGAAGACTATGGGTAAATACTGGTTTGAAATTGTGGAACTACCGCTAGAAGCAGTGGGAGACAAAAATGGACAACGCCCTAATCAGAGTTCTTCTAGTTGATGATGACGAAGATGATTACATCTTAACTCGTAATTGGTTTGGTGAATTTCAGGTTGCCGGCTGTGATTTAGATTGGGTAGATAATTATGCAGATGCCAAGGATGCGATCGCCCGTCAAAACCATGACATATATCTTGTAGACTACCGTTTAGGCATACACAACGGACTGGAACTGTTACGCGAAGCAATTGCCGACGGATGTTATTCTCCATTCATTTTGCTAACTGGTCAAGGAGATAGAGAAATTGACCTGGAAGCTATGAAAGCAGGAGCAGCAGACTATTTAGAAAAAAGCCAATTGACTGCACCTTTGTTAGAGCGTTCTATCCGTTACGCTATTGAACGTAAACAAACAGAACAAAAAATCCGCCAACAAGCTGCTTTACTTGATGTTGCCACTGATGCCATTTTTGTACGTGATTTAGAAAACCAAATTTTATTTTGGAACAAAGCAGCCGAGCGCTTATACCGTTGTAAAAAAGAGGAAGCGATCGGCGAAAAAACACAGCATCTATGGCATGAAAACGATATGTCCCACTTGCAAGAAGCTCTCCAGATTCTGATGAAAAATGGCTCGTGGGAAGGAGAGCTATATCAACGAACAAAATGTGGCCAAACAATCACTGTTGAAAGCCGTTGGACATTAGTACAAGAGTTCGGTGATAAACCACAATCTATTTTGGTTGTTAACACCGATATTACAGAAAAAAAACAGCTTGAAGCACAATTTCTCCGCGCTCAGCGATTAGAAAGTATCGGCACTTTAGCAAGTGGGATAGCCCATGATCTTAATAATGTCCTAGCTCCTATTCTCATGACAGCGCAACTTTTAGAGTCCCATCTGTATGATGAGCGCTCCCGGCGACTGCTACCAATATTGATTACCAACGCTAAACGTGGAGCTAATTTAGTTAAGCAAGTACTGTCATTTACGCGCGGTATTCAGGGAGAGCGTACTATTTTGCAGTTAAAGCATTTAATCACTGAAATCCAGCAAATTCTCAAAGAAACCTTTCCCAAATCCATAGAAATTTCTACCAAAGTTTCACAAAATCTTGGGACTGTATCTGGTGATGCCACCCAATTGCATCAAGTATTGATGAATCTGTGTGTAAATGCTCGTGACGCTATGCCCAATGGAGGAAAATTAAAAATTTCAGCGGAAAATTTCTTGGTTGATGAAAATTACGCCAAGATGAATCTTGATGCTATGGTTGGCCCTTATATTGTAATTAATGTTATTGATACTGGAATTGGCATTCAACCGGAAATATTAGAACGGATATTTGAACCATTTTTTACTACTAAAGAACTCGGCAAAGGTACTGGGCTTGGTCTTTCAACAGTGCTTGGTATTGTTAAAAGCCACGGTGGTTTTATTAATGTATACAGCGAAGAAAGAAAAGGCAGTCAATTTAAAATTTATTTGCCAGCACAAGAGGCAGAAGAAGATATAGAAGAAACAGAACAGAAATTACTTCAAGGTAATGGAGAATTGATTTTAGTTGTGGATGACGAAGCTGCAATTCGAGATATCACAAAAACATCTCTAGAAAGTCATAATTATCAAGCGATCACAGCTTGCGATGGCATTGAAGCTATAGCTTTGTATGCAGAACATCGTGATCAAATATCTCTAGTTTTAACAGATATGGTAATGCCGTCTATGGATGGTATTACTACTATCCGGACATTGCAAAAAATTAACCCGGATGTCAAAATTATTGCTGTTAGCGGTATGTCAACCAGTGATAAAACTGATACAGCTTATGAAATAGGTATCAAAGCTTTTTTATCTAAACCTTACACAACCAACCAGTTATTGCAAACTATTAACACAATAAAAGAGAACAGGGAATAGAGAATAAAAATAAATAGCGCCATACTCCTGCAAAAAAGTAAAGTAGTAAAGTTTTAAGGCGTACTTTGTTCCGCTACGCGAACGCCCCGCGTCTCTTCGAGAACCTACGCAAACATGGGTAATCTAGTTTTTCTATTACCTATTGCCTATTGCCCTTCTCCCAAAGGGAGACGCTACGCGAGCGCTAGTCGCTCATGGGGAGCCACTGCGTTGTGGAGGTTTCCTCCGTTGTAGCAAGTGCCGTGGAATCCCCCTTGGCGCTACCGCGCTAGCTCACCTATTGCTTATCCCAAGGTTTATGAAAGATAGGCTCTGTTTTTGGGAATACTAGATATATTACCAAAATAAATAGGGATTGGTCGATGTCGAAAGGTGAATCGAACCACCAGATAAAAAGTACATTTCCTATGCAAGTGCCTACAGCACACCTGAAACAAATCAGGCGCAACACAATTACCCATGAATTTAATCAAAATTCGCCAGCACAGATGTTACTTGTACAGGAAAGTGATGACCATTTATCAGAAGCATCCCAGCTATTACGACAAGGAATTCAACAGCAGCAAGCTGGTGAACTTTTACCTGCATTGAAGTTGTTAAAACAATCCCTAGAGATGTTTCAGGTAGTTGCGGATGTACAACAACAAGAGCAGGCACTTTCTTATTTAGCCCTGGTAACTTACGCTTCAGGTGATTACAAAAGTGTGATTTCTTATTGCCAACAATGTCTAGCTTTAAAAAAAGATACCCCAGACCTATTGATACAGATGCAGGCATTATCCCACTTGGGTAATGCTTATCGCCACCTCAACGACTATGAAAAAGCAGTTGAGTATTTAGAAAAGTGCTTAAAAATTACTCAAAAATTGCAAGATAAGCGGAGTCAGGTTGCAGCTTTAAATAATTTGGGATTAGTGTATAAAGCTTCAGGCAATTTTGTACGGGCAATTGAATATCAAGAGCAAAGCTTAGAAATCGTTCGAGAACTCCAAGACAAATGGGGTATAGAGCAAGTATTAAAGAATCTGGGTAATACTTGGTATGCTTTAGACAATTACCCAAAAGCGATCGCCTACTATGAAAAGTGTATAAAAATATCACGCTCCCTGAATAATCTTCGCAGTGCTATCCAAGTACTGAAAAACTTAGGCAATGCTTGTTATGCCATCAACGATTATGCCAAAGCCATTATTTATTATGAGGAGCGTTTACAACTCGCTAGAGAACTAAAAGACAAGCGTAGTGAAGAACAGTCCCTTGGCAGTTTAGGAGTTGCTTGTGAAGCTTTGGGTGATTATAACAAAGCGATTAAATACTATGAAGAACGTTTGCTATTAGCCAGAACCATAAAAGACCGACGCATTGAAGAACAAACCCTTGCAAGCTTAAAAGTTGCTTGCTATGCCTTGGGTGATTATGCTAAAGCAATGCAATATCAGCAGTGAACATTTACAAATAGTTAGAGTGCATTTGATATCGAATTCACTGATAAAATGAAACTTACACCAATTTGAGAAAAGAATGCGACAGATGGGTAGGGGCACAACATTGTTGTGCCCTAATGAATAATTTATGTGTCGCAAACATTATTTGAATTGGTATTATAAACTCAAAGCTATAGCTATATTTCACTGAGATTACACAGCTGTTGCTGACCGCCATATCCCAATTTTCATGAATAGCGAAATCCAACTCAGCTTATTTGATGATGACTCAAACCCTAATCAACAAGAGCTGATTCCCACAGACTCAAAAATTCCCATCCCTTCTGGAACGTATGCCAATATGACTGAATTGGCACAGCACTGCAATCAGTGTCACCGCTGTGAGTTGGGAGATACTCGTACTCATGCTGTTGTCGGACGGGGAAACTTGCAAGCACCAATCATGGTGATAGGGGAAGCACCAGGTCAAAACGAGGATGAAACAGGTTTACCCTTTGTAGGCAGATCAGGGCAACTCCTAGAAAAAATCTTGGCATCTGTGAACCTGAGTACAGAGAATGATGTATACATTGCCAATATCAATAAATGCCGACCACCAAATAATCGGGTTCCCACTCCTGATGAGATGGCAGCTTGTAAACCTTATTTATTAGAACAAATTCGCTTAGTTGACCCCAAAATTATTTTGTTAACAGGTGCAACTGCGGTCAAAGGCATAACTGGCGATAAACGGGGAATTACTAAAATTCGCGGTCAGTGGATAGAGTGGCAAGCACGTTTATGTATGCCAATTTTTCATCCTTCCTACTTACTACGTAACCCTTCTAAAGAAAAAGGTGCGCCTAAATGGCTAATGTGGCAAGATATCCAAGCAGTGCGTGCCAAGCTTGATGAAATTCGGCAAAATAGTGAAAGTGCAACTTAAGTTTACTCATCAGTTGCGAATACAACAGCTTCATAAAGCAGTTCAATGGGACATTCAAATTCAATGCTTGATAAAGTAATTATGTCTCCTTCTGTGTAAGGATAGTAAAGCCACATTCTACCCTCTCCTCGTGAGTAACGCTCAACGGAGATTTTTTCAGAGTTAATCAAGATATACTCTTGCAGAGTAGAAATTGTTAGATAGTAAGAAAATTTCTCACCTCTATCTTTGGCACTTGTACCTGGAGAGAGAACTTCGACAATTAGCTTAGGATATTGAATAAATTTGTGAGCGTTGAGGTCTTGAGGATCGCAGCTGACGATAATATCAGGATAATAGTAAAGACTTTCGGGAGTGACTTGCACCTTCACATCTGACACATTCACTCGGCAACCTTTAGAGCGCAAATGAGGGCGCAGAGCAGCATACAGGTTGAGGGTAATATCATTGTGAGGAATTGTGCCGCCTGTCATGGCAAACACTTGACCGTTGACATATTCATAGCGAATATCTTGTTGAGGTTCCCATCCAAGATATTCCTCGACGGTCATTTTGTTTGGTTGTTGGGAGATGGCTAGCATTGTCTTTACCTTTGAACACCAAACTTTTTAGACTCGGTTTAATCTTAGCCAAATAATGAAATCCGGAAAAGCGGCTAAAGAAAGTGTAGTCAAGACTGAGATTTCACTGAAAACTTGAATTTATCAGCACAGGAGAAGCACAAATGGTAAACGCGATCATAGCTTTAACTATAGGTTTAGCTCCATTGGGTTTGATATTTTTGTTTAAGCTTTTAATAGGAAAATTTTCTAAGAAAAATTCTCGTAAAAATCTCGCCAGAAACCCTACTTACTATGCTGGTGAAAGCGACACTAGTTATACTGACTGGGGCATTAGTGATTATGGGAGCTATGACTCAGGCAGCAGTTGTGATAGTGGTGGATACGATGGCGGTGGCGGTGGCGGTTGTGATAGTGGTGGATTTTAAACTCCAGTAAGCATACGCAGACTTCCTGCTTGACATCTCGTAGCCAAGCCTTAACTTCTTGAGCGATCGCACGATTCAAAAGCTGCAAGTTCTAATTAATATGAGCGTGAGTCTAACTTGGCATAACGTCATCGAGTTTGAGTTGCAAGTTGGGAAATAGGTAGGATGTAATTGCATCTCCTAGGCGATATTGTTGCTGATGATAAGTATTATTGATTAATTGACAGACTGTAAAAGTAGGTTGTTTGGGATTACCAATAAATTGCAAGCCTCCTAGACCTCGAAAGTCTATAATCCAGTATTCTGGAATGTCTAAAAATGCATATTCTTCTACTTTTCTAGCATAGTCATCCTGCCAATTTGTACTCACAACTTCCGCAACGAGTTTGATTATATTGCTATTACAAATAATAGGCTCTCTTTGCCAAAGCGGTTCATTATTAAGTCCTGCTTTATCTAGAACAATGACATCCGGGCGTAGTGCTGTAGCTTCCGCAGCAGGTGGCTTAATCAAACAAGCTTTTGGAATCAGCCAGTTTAAATTAGAACGAAGAATTTCCACATAGATTCTACCAGCAATGCTTCCTGAAACTTCTTCATGGGGGCCTGTTGGTTCCATGTCACGTAATTCTCCGTCAATGAGTTCGTAACGGGGGTTGTCGCCATGTTCGGCTATAAATTGCTCAAAACTGAAGAGTTTATGTGGAGTGTAGGTCATAATTTATGTAAATATTTAGCAGTTATGATTGTGATATACTTCCCGCTTGACAATCTCGTAGCCAAGCCTTAACTCCTTGAGCGATCGCACCATTACTACTATCTCGCGGAGGTGATGGTGGTTGTTTTTTGGGATAACCACCAGTTTGAGTAAACATCATCACCAAGCGCCAACTACTTTTAGTTTTAGTCAACAACAGCCAATGAAATTGCTGCAATTCTATTGCTTTTCCACTTGTATACTGCCGTTCTAAAGTAGTAAAAAAAACCTGCTCAACTTTTGTTGCGGCATTTTTTTGCCCATCTGCGCTATATCCCTCTGGGCTGAGGGGTAGCGGCTGAAATACTGGTCTTCCTGCGACTAAAAGATAACTGTAAACCTCATTGCTGACACGGCGGCGGGCGCGTTGAGTAGCACGATTGGCATAGCTCGGTAAATCTCGCAATAACTGAGCAGTTAATATATCTAGATTTTGCTCAGAACAAGAAGACTCCGGCTGATCTTTGATTAATTCTTCTTGGGTGATGAAAGAGGGGTTGGCGGGGAGATTTTTCGAGAATGCCGAATTATTAATGCTACTTGCTATTACCAACCAAAAGACACAAGCCCCAACCCACAAGGCATAATTTTTCTGCCGGAATCCTGACTTCATGCAACTGTAGTTAACTCCTCAGCAATCCTTTTCCAGGCTAACTCAGGATCGGCAGCAGTAGTAATGGGACGACCAATCACTAAATAATCTGCACCAGCTTGAATCGCTTGCGCTGGAGTTAGCGATCGCTTTTGATCACCTTTTTCTGCCCAAGTTGGTCGTACCCCTGGACAAACTAGCAAAAACTCATCTTTGCAAGTTTGCCTTAACTGTGCTAACTCTTGGGGCGAACAAACTGCCCCATCCAACCCCGCTTCTTGAGCCATTAGTGCCATTTCTAGAGCATATTCTGGCAATTCTAGGGGGATTTTTAAATCAAATGCCAGTTGTCTAGAAGAAATGCTCGTCAGCAAAGTAATAGCAATTAATTTAGGTGGTTTAACACCCGCCTGTGCTGCTCCTATTTGTACCGCCTCAGTTGCAGCTTTGAGGGCATCTACACCAGCAGTAGCATGTATTGTCAGTAAATCGACCCCATAACTAGCTGCGGCGCGACAAGCACCAGCGACAGTATTAGGGATATCGTGAAACTTTAAATCTAGAAAAATCTGCTTCTGCTGAGATTTTAGTACTTCCAAGATTGTAGGGCCAGAACTGGTAAACAATTCTAAGCCTACTTTCCAGAAATGTACTTGCGGTAGTTGCTCAACGAGAGCGATCGCGCTTGACAAATCCGGCACATCCAAAGCCACAATAACTTGTTTTTCTGCATTCATTAAAAATTCTCCATGCCCTATGCCCTATGTCCCATGCCCAATTTAAGGTACAAGTCGAACAAACTTATTTTTACCGACTTGTAGCACTCGCCCCTGTAATTCGCTGGGCTGCTGAAAAGTGGTATCGACATCATTAATGCGATCGCCATCTAAGCGTACCCCACCTTCTTGAATTTTTCGCTTACCTTCCCCGGTACTTTTACACAAGCCAGTGGCATTGAGAAGATAAGCTAATTTAGCAGGAAACTGCGATACATCAGCTAGAGAAAATTCTGGAACTGCACCTTCTTTACCACCACTTTTCGCGGCTTCTTTCGCCTCATTGGCTGCTTGTTCACCGTGATACTGTCTGACAACTTCCCAAGCTAAAAGCATCTGGCGATCGCGGGGGGTTTCTGGTAATTTATCCAAAGGTAAGTCTGTCAACAGTTCAAAATACTGTGACAGCAGATTATCTGGCACTCCTTGTAATTTTTGATATTTTTGTGCAGGGTGTTCTGACAAGCCTACATAGTTACCTAAAGACTTGGACATTTTTTGCACACCATCTGTGCCTATTAAAATAGGTAATAGTAAACCAAATTGAGGCTTTTGCCCAAAATGACGTTGTAAATCTCGTCCCACAGCAAGATTAAACTTCTGGTCAGTTCCTCCTAATTCCACATCTGCCTTGACAGCGACGGAATCATAACCTTGCATTAATGGATATAGGAACTCATGAATAAAAATTGGATTCTCTTTTCTATAGCGTTCTGCAAATCCCTCCTTTGCTAACATTTGCCCCACTGTCATCGTGGAAAGTAACTCCAAAATTTCTCCTAATTTGAGTTGAGATAGCCATTCGGAGTTATAAAGCACCTCTAACCTTCCTGGTGTGTCAAAATCCAAGATAGGACGCACTTGATCAAGGTAAGTCTGAGCATTTTGCGCCACTTCTGCTTCTGTCAGTTGGCGACGCACCTCAGATTTCCCTGTAGGATCGCCAATCCTAGCCGTAAAATCACCAATAATTAGGACTGCTGTATGACCTGCATCTTGAAAAGCTCGCAGTTTTCGCACTGGTATGCTATGACCAAGATGAATATCGGCACCTGTAGGATCAATTCCCAATTTGATCCTTAAAGGTCGGTTTGTAGTTTCTAAGTGCTTCTCTAAACTTTCACTGTCAGCATCAGTTGGTTGTGGGAAGATTTCTACTATCCCGCGACGCAACCAAGAAAAATTTTGCGTCATACTAGGAGACTCACTCTTAACTACGCTTTTTACTTGAGAAGTTAGGTTGGTTATATTCACTGGCAATTTGTCCGTTCTCTGAATCTGCCAAACTAATATAATTGCAAAAAATTAACCGTCTTGCTTAATTGAATAAATTTACAGTTACATTTACAAGTGAGGAAGTGGAATCGCCGTGTCGTCTAGGACTTTTGAAAACAAGCAGCCACAACGTCGGCCTTCATCTGGTTTTGAATTTTTAAAAGGAGTAGGTCAGGTAACTGGCGGTACTCTGTTATCAATAACGATGTTGGCAAGCTCTATTGTAGCCGGAGGACTAGTTGGCTTAGCCATTAGCTTCCGCAATTTGCCAGATGTGAGACAACTACGGAATTTTTTGCCGTCAGAAACGACTTACATCTATGACATTAAAGGCAAATTACTAACAAGTATCCACGGGGAAGCAAACCGGGAAGTCGTATCCTTAGATAGAATTTCTCCGAATCTGAAACGAGCAGTATTAGCCAGCGAAGATAGTCATTTCTATGATCACCACGGTATTAACCCTACTGGCGTTGGCCGAGCTATAGTAGTCAACTGGGCAGCAGGTGGTGTGCGGGAGGGTGGTTCTACCATCACCATGCAATTGGTGAAAAACCTGTTTTTGTCTCAAAAGCGTGCCTTTACCCGGAAGTTAGCTGAGGGGGTGCTAGCAATTCGCTTAGAACAGATTCTGAGCAAAGACCAAATTTTGGAAATGTACCTCAATCAAGTTTATTGGGGTCATAACAATTATGGTGTACAAACGGCTGCACGCAGTTACTTTGAAAAGTCAGCAGAAACTTTAACTCTGGGCGAGTCAGCAATGATGGCGGGCTTAATTCAAGCGCCAGAAGAATTCAGCCCGTTCGTAAGTATGAAACTGGCAAAGCAGAAACAAAAAGAAGTGCTGGGGCGGATGTTGGACTTGAACTGGATTAACCAGCAAGATTATGATGATGCCTTAAAGCAGGAAATCAAGCTTGGTAGAATCAGGTCTTTTCAAGGTAGTGCCTTACCTTATGTCACTAATACTGTGGCGCAGGAGTTGGCTAAAAAGTTTGGACGTGAAGCACTGCTAAAAGGCGGGATGCGGGTACAAACTACCGTTGAATCTAACTTCCAAGCAATGGCAGAACAAACTGTTGCCAAGTGGCACAAAACATTGCTAAGTCAAGGATTATACAAGAATCAAATTGCTCTAGTTGCAATAGATCCACGCACGCATTTTGTCAAAGCTTTGGTAGGTGGTGTAGATCCCAAAGCCAGCGAATTCAACCGTGCAACTCAAGCTCAACGTCAACCAGGTTCTTCTTTTAAACCGTTTGTTTATTATGCTGCCTTTGCTACTGGTAAATATGCACCAGATTCGACAGTGATAGATTCACCAGTCAGTTATCAAGATGGTAATAATCGGTACTATCCCAGAAACTACGATGGTAGTTTTAGTGGTGCAATGTCAATTCGCAAAGCCCTAGCGCAGTCTCGTAACATTCCTGTGATTAAGCTTGGCAAGGCTATAGGTATGAACAAGGTAATAGAAACCTGCCGTACTTTGGGAATTATGAGTCCGATGGCACCTGTAACTTCTTTACCACTTGGTGCCATTGGTGTTACACCTCTAGAAATGGCTAGTGCTTATGCGACCTTTGCTAATTATGGGTGGCAGTCACCACCAACTATCATTGCCCGTGTCACGGATAGTAACGGCAACGTATTACTAGACAACACTCCCAAACCTCAGCTGGTTCTCGATCCTTGGGCATCCGCGGCGATTGTGGATGTGATGCAATCAGTAGTTAATGAAGGAACTGGCAAAAGTGCAGCATTAGGCCGTCCTGTAGCTGGTAAAACGGGAACAACTTCTTCAGAAAAGGACATTTGGTTTGTTGGTACCGTACCACAGTTGACAACAGCTGTCTGGGTGGGTAGAGACGATAACAGACAATTAGCCAGTAGAGCAACGGGTGGGGGTATGGTAGCTCCTATCTGGCGAGACTTCATGGAGAAGGCGCTTAAGGGTGTACCAGCGGAAAAATTCAAGCCACCTTCCCAATTTACTCGCCCCAAATCATCATAATTTTGGATTTGGTGAAAAATTACCACGAATAGCCAGCACCAGGGAGGGAAACCCTCCCTAGAAAATTTTCCAGCTAGATTCTGAATTTTAGAAGTTGTTTGAAAAGTCTAATTTATTACTCGCCCAGGCGACTAGAAGTCGCGCGCCACTTGCTTCTCCCAAGGGGAGACGCTGCGCGAACAAGTCAGGGAACCGCAAGGGCGCAGTGGCTTGGCTACACGGACAGGACGCGTAACGGCTTCCCTCCGGGAAGGCCACCTGCGTGGGTTTCAAACCCTTGTTTTTGCATTAGTCCGCGCAGGCGGACTTTATTCCTCTTTTATCACTTTGGGAGAACCCAATCGCTGAAAGCCTTTCGAGGCTTTAATTTCTAAGTTTTGGCTATAAATTTTAGTTACTGTTAGAAAATAAAGCCTCAAAGCTTGGCTCAATCAAAGTTTCAGAATATTGCTTCGATTATTGTTTTCCGAGAGTGACAGAACAGGGTTATTTGTGTACTAGCGACTTCTAGTCGCTCAAAACTTTTCAAACATCCTTTTAGATTGACATTCAAATCTAGAATTGATTAGGGCTGTTTTTCTAACTCAGCTTTCATCCGTTCTAGGGTACCATTCATTTGATCAAACATTTGTTGCGGAGTAACCCCAAACTGACCTAACTGAGTTTTGAGCTGCTCCATAGTCATTTGTGCCATGAAATCTTCTGATAGCTCGAAGCGTTTCATAAAAACGCGATAGCGATCCATCATAGCTTCCATCTGATCAATAAATAGCTTTTTGCCCTCACGGTCAAATTTGCCGTAGTTATTACCAAGCTTGATTAGAGCTTGATAATCTTCAAACAGCTGTTTTGCTTCTTGCTGAACTATATCAGAATCAAAAAATCCCATATTACTTATACTCAACTGAGTAATGACACTCAGCGGCTTATATTTTTGCCTCTATTTTCATTCTAGTCTAGGGAACTCATCTACAGAACAAGCTTCGGTTTAAGTACGGTTTTTTACCGAGATTTCAACACTTGACTGGAGTTCGCTTCTGTTTTGAAAACAAACCTACTTAATAAAGCGGCAATACCTAACGCTTTAACCATTGTTTGCGGATTGGTATTTTCATTTAAATTAATTTTTAGTTGGGTAGCATATTTTAAAGCTAGTGGCTGTTGCGGGTTAATTTTTAGTGCTTGACGTGTATAAACCCTCGCCATCCCCGAAAAATTCTGTCGTAAATGAACCAATCCTAGTAAGGCGTAGTAATCAGCGTTATTTGGCTCTAACTTGATAGCATCACGTAATTCTCCTACAGCTAATGCCCAGTTACCTTGTTGAGTATACTGAATAGCTCGCTGGTAGTGACGCTGAGCGTAGTTTGTTGGAACTGGTTTGACATTTGTTATTTTATCTAATGTTAATTCTAGTGGCTGGCATTTGACCTTAGAAACTACGGAAATAGGTGCTTTGGAAATAAATGAGTTAGATGTCTGTAAACACAAGTATGCCAAGTTCAAATTACTTAAGTGTTGAGTTATCTGATAGGCTTGGTGAAGCAATTGATATTGGTCTTCTGCATAGGAAGCGATCGCCTGTTCATAAAAGACTTGAGCTTCCAGTGCAGACATTGGCATCAGTTGCTCAACTACAGGATTTTGTAGAGATGAAGCTTTGTGCTGCCAACTTTTTGCTTCTATTCGCAATTGGACGATTACATTAGCCCGCTTTTGGGTACGCTTTAACTGTTCATAAGCCGGGTTGATCAAACAGGTAAAAATTGCCGTTACTAATTTCTGTTCTACATTATTGTTTTTGGCATAGCGATCAGGATGTAACAGTTTTACCAAAATACGATAGCGCTTAAGAATTTGCTCCTCATTCGCAACCACAGAAACTCCCAACACAGCGTAAGGGTCGGAAAGTTGTTTTAGCCATTTTGCTGGGAAGGCGGTTTGGGACATTGTATTAATATTTATAGATAAAAATTTTATAAGGTATCAGGACTTGCCCTTTCAAGGTGGGTGAAATTTCTAGTCAAAATTTCTCTGTAAACTCTTCTCTCTGTACCCTCTGTCTTGAAAAATTTCCTACGGAGGAGCCAGTGCGGTCTTCTCCCAAGGGGAGACGCTACGCGATGGGGGTTTCCACGCCACTTGCTACAACGGAGGAAACCTCCGCAACGCAGTGGTTCCCCATGAGCAACTGGCGTTGGAAACCCTCCTTCTCCTGACGGAGACGCTACGCGAACAGAACTTTTCGCTGCGTCTCCGTGGTTAGATAAATTACTTTTAAATCACAGATACACAGAGAGCGCTGAGAAAAAACAATCTTATTTTACGATTTACCTTGAAAGAGCTAGTCCTAGATCTATAGAAAGTGGGAATAAGGCATTGGGGCATTGTTATTTCTCTGTGTTCCCTATTCCCTCATTAATAGTGATAGCTTTTGCGTAAATTAATAGAATGGATTTATAGATTTGCTTTTCACGAGGAATTCCGCAATGCTGAATTTAACCGCGTGCTTTGCTACTATGGCTATCTTATTGTAGGAACTGTGGTAGTGGTAGATTTATTGGGAATATGTTGACTAAGCGCAAAAGCCGTAGCGTTGCCGCTATCTTAGCTTTTTCTGGCACGCTGACAATTTCAGGATTACATAAGTTTTATTTGGGACAGCCCCTGTGGGGTGTGTTGTATGTTTTACTTTCTTGGACACCCATACCCAAGGTAGCTAGTGCTATCGAGGGAGTGTGGTACTTAGCCCAAGATGAAGAAGCTTTTGATCGTAATTTTAATTTGGGTAATTCACCAGTCAAAATATCACAGCAAGCAAGTAATCATGTCGGTGCGATCGCTGATGCTTTGCGTGAATTAGATGCTCTGCGCCAAGATGGACTGATTTCTGAATACGAATTTGAACAAAAGCGCCGCCAGCTGCTCGACCAAATTTCTTGAAGCAAGCAAAAATGATGAACAACTGGCTACCTTTGAATCTCAAGTTACAAAAACTCCGGGCTAAGCTTCTTAACGATCCCTACTATCGACTACAGTCTGGGGAAGAAATTCAAGTAGCAGCCAAACTGGGTATTCGTATTGATGCTAATCAAGCGACTGTAGATGATTGGTTGCGTCTACCTGGCTTGTCGATCCACCAAGCGCGATCGCTGGTAGAACTTTCACGTTCAGGTGTTAAATTTTATTGTATTGAAGATATTGCAGCAGCTTTGGGTATGCCAGTACAGCGATTAGAGCCACTAAACCCGCTGCTGATTTTTATTTATTATGACCACGAATCTTTAGATAAACCTGCGCTTTTAGTTAACCCAAACACAGCCACAGTTGAGCAATTAACAAAAATTCCTTTTATAGATTTATCTTTAGCCCAAGCAATAATTCAAAATCGACTATCGGCTGGGCTTTACCGCAATTTAGCTGATTTTCAGCGACGATTGGAGTTATCTGGTGAGGCGATCGCTCAGCTGATGTATTATTTGAGATTTTAAGTAAGAGGGACTAGGGACTGGGAACTAGGGATTAGAGAATGGGTAAATAGAAAGTTGAGCTTAGTCTATTAGCAACTGGAGGTTAGACCTTAACAAATAACTATTTTAATTTGTAACTTTCTCTATTTTCTAGCCCCTAATCCCTAACTCCTAGCCTCTACTTTAAATAAACCCTATTCGATCAGGAGGCCAAAAGCGAAATGCTGCCCGACCGATGATATTCTTTCTAGGTAAAAAGCCCCAGTAGCGAGAATCGTTACTATCGTTACGGTTGTCGCCCATGACAAAAAACTGATCTTTTGGGACTTGTACTGGTGGAAATGGCTGATTTGGGGGTTCAGCAATATAGTCTTCTACCAGAGGTTGACCGTTGAGGTAAACTTTGCCTTGAGTAACCTTGAGAATCTTTCCAGGAACACCAATTACTCGTTTGATAAAGGCTTGATCTTTAGGGTATCCCCGACGTTGCAGTTCTTCGGAAGGCTGAAAGACAACAATATCTCCAGTTATTGGAGGGTGAAAACGATAAGAGACTTTTTCTACCACCAAGCGATCGCCTGTATGTAAAGTAGGCAACATTGAGTCCGAAGGTATGTAGCGGGGTTCAGCAATAAAAGTTCGGATCAGCAGTGCCAAACACAAGGCGATCGCAATTAAAATCAGATTTTCCTGCCAACTACGCCATATTTTCGAGGACGCAGAAGTTTGTTTTGCATCACTTTCCTGAGGAGTCATAGAGATTTTCAGCAACTTCACAAAATGGGACAAATACCTTGATTATTTTGACGCTAAAAGTATGCTTGTAACCAATCTGGCTTTTACAGCGATTTAATTTGTATAGAAACTCTACCCACAAGGTAAGCACAGGAGTAGCACTTCTCTACGAGACGCTGCGCTCTAAGCATAGTTATACCCCAGGCTTTACGACTCATTTAGGCTCCTTTCGGCTCCGTTCAAGGCAAGCAGCTCAATGACCAACACTCAGTAACCGGGAAGCAGGGGAGCAGAGGAGCAAGAAGAATAACAACAGACCACTGACCACTAACAACTGACCACTAACAACTGACCACTAACAACTGACCACTGACCTTAACGGTTAGAATTGTTGCTTTTTTCGATAAAATCCAACATAATTTGCTGATGCATAGATCCCAAAGGTCTGACTTCGCCTGCATTGGCCGAATAACAATTGCCTTGACGAATATCTTCCGGTGTTAGTAAACCCATATCCCAGCCTTCATTAAGAACTAGTTGATTGAGTTCTACCAACAGCGGTGCATGAAAAACATGGCGCACAACTGCATCATCGGCATAGCAGCCAAATTCAAAAAACGGTGGTAGAGTGTAGCAAATTTCTTCTAAAACTTCTCGTTTTACTGCTACATCTGGTGTTTCACCAGGTTCAATATGACCGCCAAACAGACCCCAGCAACCAGCAGCGGCAATAGTAGGAATATTGTCTCGTAGTTGCATGAGAAACTTGTTTTCTTGATAAAGAATGGCGACCGCTACATGCACCTGTTGATTGTTCATAGATATTTACTCAATATTCTTGTTATAAATATTACTCTTCTTCTAAATAAACTTCCCCAAATTCCTTGCCTGCTAAGGGTATGCTTTGATAGTTAACTTTACCCTTAATTACCACTCGCTCTCCTTCTTTGAGATTGCTTTGATTGGTAACAACCCAGATTGTGTCAGTTGAATCGTTAATTTGATACGCCCACTGCTTGACTAAAGGAACTCGCTTTTCTACCTTTCCTTCGACGTAAACCGTACTCTGCTTTCCTTGTTGTGGTTTAATTTCCCGAATCGGGGTGACATTGCTGCCAAAGCTTAAATTGCTGGCCTTTAAACTAGGCATTTTTAAAGAACTACAACCACAAAGTCCAGCTACAAGAAATACAGTTAATCCCAGGCGAAAAGAAATTTTGTTGTAGCCGTACAAAAGTGAAGGGTAAAATTTTTTTGCTTGTTGTATGAAAGCCATCGTTTGAGCAAATTTTTGTATTAGTACTTGCTTGGTCACTTGCTTAAGACTAACAAAGGAAAAGAGTAGTAGTCTGTCAATAAATAATTGACGAATGAATTTTCTGTAGAGACGGCGATTTATCGCGTCTCGCCAACCATCAAAATGAATTTGACAGACCAGTAGGGGCATGGGGCATGGGGCAGGAAAACTTTTTATCCTTTTGTTTGGGTTTAGTGAGTCTTTGATACTCGCCCGTGAGTCTTTAATACTCGCTCATGAGTCTTTGATACTTGCTCATGAGTCTTTAATACTCGCTCATGAGTCTTTGATACTTGCTCATGAGTCTTGGATACTCGCCCATGAATCTTAGATAATTAGAAAAAACAAATAAACATAATTAAAAAAAAATATCAACAAACTTAAAACCTTCTTCCCCCATGCCCCATGCCCAATGCCCCACTTCGGATTAAATTCTAATGGAAACCAAAACTGCCAAACTTCTTGATGGTAAAGCTTTAGCTGAAAAAATTCACCAAGAACTGTCTGTTCGCATTACAGAATCACAAGCCAAAATTGGCAGACCTCCTGGTTTAGCAGTTTTGATGGTGGGCGATAACCCAGCATCAGCTGCTTATGTACGCAATAAAGAACGAGCTTGCGCTAAGGTGGGCATTGCTTCTTTTGGCAAGCACTTTCCGACAGAAACCACCCAAGCAGAATTAGAGTCAGTAATTGCTGAACTCAATCAAGATGAGCAGGTAGATGGCATTCTCGTGCAGCTACCCCTACCTGATCATTTGGATGCTGTGACTCTGCTACATCAAATAGACCCAGACAAAGATGCCGATGGACTACACCCAGTTAACTTGGGACGACTAGTGCGAGGAGAAGCGGGTTTACGCAGTTGCACCCCAGCTGGTGTCATGCGGCTTTTACAGGAGTATGACATTCCCTTACGGGGAAAACAGGCTGTAGTTGTGGGACGAAGTATTTTGGTAGGCAAGCCTATGGCCTTGATGTTACTAGAAGCTGATGCTACTGTTACCGTTGCTCACTCGCGATCGCTAGACCTAAGTGCGATCGTCAAAAATGCTGATATTCTTATTGCTGCTGTAGGTCGTCCAGGATTAATCACTGCTGAAATGGTGAAACCGGACGCTGTTGTGGTAGATGTGGGAATGAACCGTGTCACCGATGCAAGTGGTAAGAGTCGCTTAGTCGGCGATGTCCACTGGGAATCAACTGCTGGCGTGGCGGGATTTATCACCCCCGTTCCTGGTGGTGTTGGCCCTATGACTGTCGCCATTTTATTGCAAAATACAGTTGCCAGCTATTTAAGGAAAGCAGGGAGTTAAAAGTTAAGAGTTAGGAGTTTTAACTCCTCACCTGATTCATCATTTTTTTAGCTCCACAGCATCTTAAAATTGTGACGTATATGACCAAACACCCAAAAGCCCAAAATTGAAGGAATTGAAGAATGGTAGCAGCGGATAACCTTCAGAAAATGCCAGAGAAAGCCACTTTTAACCTAGTAGCCTATCTAAAAGAGCGACAAAAAATTTGTGAAGCTGCTCTGGACAAGGCTATTCCCATCATTTATCCAGAAAAGATTTATGAATCAATGCGCTACTCGCTATTAGCTGGAGGTAAGCGCCTGCGACCTATTCTTTGCCTTGCTACTTGTGAGATGATGGGCGGTACGATTGAAATGGCAATGCCAGCAGCTTGTGCTGTAGAGATGATCCACACCATGTCTTTGATTCATGACGACCTACCAGCAATGGATAACGATGATTACCGTCGCGGCAAGTTGACCAATCACAAGATCTACGGTGAAGACATTGCTATTTTGGCTGGAGACGGCTTGTTGGCTTATGCTTTTGAGTTTGTTGCCACTCAAACTCCCGAAAACGTGCCAAAAGATCGAGTTTTAAAGGTGATTGCTCGTCTCGGTAGGGCAATGGGGGCTGCTGGTTTAGTTGGTGGTCAAGTGGTTGATTTGGACTCGGAAGGAAAGTCAGATATTTCTCTAGAAACTCTGACTTTTATCCATAACCATAAAACAGCCGCCCTTTTAGAAGCCTGCGTTGTTTGTGGTGGCATTTTAGCCGGGGCATCATCTGAAAATGTGCAAAAGCTATCTCGCTATTCGCAAAACATTGGACTAGCATTTCAAATCATAGATGATATTCTGGATATCACTGCTACCCAGGAACAATTAGGCAAAACTGCTGGTAAAGACCTTGTAGCTAAGAAAGTAACTTATCCTAGCTTGTGGGGAATTGAGGAATCGCGCTCCAAAGCCCAACAGCTAATTGAGGCAGCTTGTAAGGAGTTAGAACCTTTTGGGGAACTAGCACAGCCACTTCAAGCACTTGCCCACTTTATTACCAGTCGCAATCACTAGGTCAATACCAAAACCCATGCAGGACATAGGCGACATTTTAGACAACCGGGTGCTGCTGGTTGCTCTGATAGCTTGTTTAATTGCTCAGGCATTGAAGTTATTAGTGGAGCTAGCCAAACATCGTAAACTTGATGTGCGTGTTTTAGTGACAACTGGAGGTATGCCCAGTGCCCATTCGGCCCTAGTTACGGCTCTAGCCACTGGTGTAGGGCAAAGCATTGGTTGGGCATCACCTGATTTTGCTTTAGCTATGGTTTTTGCGATCATTGTCATGTACGATGCAGCTGGAGTTCGTCAAGCTGCTGGTAAACAAGCTCGCATCCTCAATCAAATGATTGATGAATTATTCCACGAAAAACCAGACTTTAGCCAAGACCGTCTTAAAGAATTGTTAGGACATACACCAGTGCAGGTGATAGCTGGGTCAGCTTTAGGCATCACCATTTCTTGGTTGGCTAGGGCTGCTTATTAGTCAAAAGCTAAGAGTCCGTGGCAGGTTTTTCAAGGTGGGTAAAAATATTGGTCAAAAAATTGCTTGTTCAGATGCCTACGACAAGCTGCAAAAGCATCTACGGCGGTAGCCGCTGCTCCGACTTCCCTCTGTGTCCTTCCGTTCGCGCAGCGTCTCCGATAGGAGAAGTTTGCTCAACGCGGGGAACCCGCGCACGCAACTTCTCTCTGCGCCTCTGTGGTTAAATAAATTACTTTTAAACCGCAGAGTCGCAGCGAAAAGTTGTCATAGCGCAGCGTTAGCGAGTCCGCGAGCGTCGGAGGGTTTCCAACGCCAGTTGCTCATGGGGAGCCACTGCGTTGCGGAGGTTTCCTCCGTTGTAGCAAGTGGCGTGGAAACCCCCATCGCTTTTAGCGTCTCCCCTTGGGAGAAGACCGCACTGGCTCCTCCGTAACAAACTTTTCAAGACAGAGAACGCTGAGAAAGAACAAGAGATTTTCGAGTCACCTAGAAAAGGCTAGAGTCAATAGACCATAGCCAAAAAATATTGAATTCAACCTTGACCTTCAAGTTTGATATTGTTGATTAACTTATTGCAAACGTACAACCGACCTTAATAGAACTACGTTGCGACTATCTACAAGAACGGCAAAAAAACCACGTTCATTGAGTTTCTGCAATGTATTGTATGCTTCTTGTTGGTTAGTGGTATGAACTGCCAGCAAGTAAGGGCGTTGACCGTAGGATGCAAAACCTACATTGCCTCCTACCGTTTGTTGCACGCTATTTGCTAGTTCTGGGCGGTTGAAATAATCTACTAAAATTGCAAAACCCTCTCCTAGGGCTTGGGGATTATAGCTGATTGTCTGAGATTGAAGTTGAATCTGAGGTTGAATCTGAGGTTGCGTTTGGGTTTGAGCTTGTGCCACATTGGGCGCTGCTGGTCTTGTAGTGATAATGGCAGATAACCCAGCAATATTATTGATATATCTCGCCCAACGATTGGCATCGTCAATCTTTTTAAATCCTCCTATCCGCGTCACTATTTCAGTGAGGTATTGGCAGGTGGTGCTAGGAATTTCATTTGGTAAGGCGCTACGCAACTGCTTTTGATTATTTGCTGTAGGACTGACTACTAGTAAAAGATACTCTCCAGCACTTGGAGGCTGGCAGACAGGAATGGCTGGTTGGGCGATCGCGTAAGTCATGCTACCTATTAATCCTGCGATCGCAAATCCTAAAGCACTGGATAAAGTTTCAAATTTCTGCACAGATTTGGGATGCATAAACTGGATTTTCTCAAAAGATTATTTAGTTATGAGTCAATAGTCCACAGTCCACAATCTTAATGACTATTGACTGTTGACTGTTGACTGTTGACTATATATCACGACACATTACTAAGAGATGCCAAAGGATTAGGAATTGTTGCAGAAGGAGCCTGAAATTCACCTGTGATCACATACTCTAATCGCAGTTTTAGCCAGATAATAAATTGGGAATTAGTAGAAATAATTGCAGCTGCTGGTTTGGGACACTTTGCTTTTACTTCTGCCATCTCTGGTGCTTCTAAAAAGGCTGGTTGCTGAATCAACCAAAAATCAATTTCTTTTTCTTGTTCGTGGTAGTGACGAGTGCGTTCTTTCAAAACTTCGTCTATTGGTTCTTCATGTACCAAAAATTGTTGGCTTGCCAAAACGTAATAGTATGTTTGCATTTTCATCCTTGATGGTTACTAATGAATAATTTAAGGGTACAGAGATCACACTGTACCCTGATTAACTAGCTTTTTTTTCCTTTCTTGAACCAAGAACTAAAGGGACAAGCACCTTTGTTGTTTTCACTACTTACTTGTTTACCACCAGCTATCAATTTATCCAAGAATAGTGTGTTGTCAAAGTAGTGTTCCAAAGAAATAATTTTCAAGTCATCAGTTACACGAGCAATGCTCATGCCGATAATTTCTATGGTTTCTCCAGTTGGTGCATAGTCTTGGTACGCACCGTTAAAATGTCCCCAGTGCCGCCACTTAAATGTTACATTTGGTGGCCCGGAAAACACCTCCAACACCTCCCAGGGAAATCCTTGAGGAAAGGTTGTATGGAAGATTTGGGCTGATGTTTCAAAGCTTTCTTGAGAAGCTTTGTAATGTTCGGAATCAGCCATAAATAAATTGTAAGTACCTTGGGCTGATAAATCTGCTGCTGTGTACTCTAATCCGCCATTGGTACTAACACGAAACTTGTCATTGACGATAGACAACCATTGTTGTGGGTTCGTTTTGAAAGAGACCTCCATCTCGAAGGTTCTCACCAAATTTTGCACGATCACTTCTAATGTACCTTCAAGATGATTACGTGTACTTTCTGTAGCCAGATTTTCGTTTGAGCGAGAATAATCTGGGGCTGTCTGATAACGCCACTGGACATTAGTACTTTCTGCAATAACTTGATCTCTATCTTGTACCCAAAGCGGCAAGTTGTTAGACTGTGTGGCGCTCATAGAAGTCTTTACTGAAGATTTGCTTGCAATTTCCAGATTTCGCAGTGACAACCCCTCTGGTACCGCTTCGCAGAATTCGTAATTCGTAATTCGTAATTCGTAATTCCCATTCCGCAAGCGTTTCATTAATTTTGAATGGCTAGTTTACTTTATTAGGCTTGAAGACAGGTTATGGCTTAAAGTTTCTTTCCCTATTCTTTATGCCCATGTATGGCTTGTTTCATCTCGCGGACTGCTCTTTCTATACCTACCAAGGCTGCCCGACTAATGATGGTATGACCAATATTTAGTTCTTCCATGCCTGGAAGAGCAGCCACCGGATAAACGTTCCAGTAGGTGAGTCCGTGACCAGCGTTAACTCGCAATCCAGCTTTGATCGCTTGTTCGCAACCTTTGGCTAATACAGCTAATTCTTGCTGACGCTTAGTTTCATCTTTAGCTTCAGCATATTGCCCAGTGTGCAGTTCAATGAATCGTGCCTGCACCTTGACGGATGCTTCAATTTGTGCTGGTTCGGCATCAATAAACAGACTAACTGGAATGCTAGCACTCTGTAGTTTATCGACTATCTCACCTATTCTAGCAATTTGCCCGGCAATATCTAATCCGCCTTCTGTGGTGACTTCTTCGCGTTTTTCAGGTACTAAAGTTACATAATCGGGTTTGATATCAAGAGCAATTCCCAACATTTCATCTGTAGCGGCCATTTCTAAATTCAGATGCGATCGCACCGTTTGTCTTAAAATTCGCACATCCCGATCTTGGATATGCCGCCGATCTTCTCGCAGATGTACTGTAATGCCGTCTGCACCTGCTAATTCTGCCAGCACCGCCGCCGCTACGGGGTCTGGTTCTACCGTCCGCCGTGCTTGTCGGATGGTAGCAATGTGGTCGATGTTAACACCAAGTGTAGGCAACCCTTGTATCTCCCTATCCACAGTCCTCAGAAGTTAATTTTACCGGAAATTATGGCTAGAAGTTGTCAAGTCCAGGCGATCGCCTTACTAACTCAACGGATTTAAAATAATATGTAAACCAACTCTGTGAGGCGATATGCTTTTAAAACTACAACAAATTATCGTCAAACCAGGTCAACAAATGTTGCTCAAAGATATTAGTTGGCAGCAGTTAGAAAATATTTTAGAAGAAATGGGAGAAAAGCGTGCCGCACGTATTTCTTATAGTCATGGCTGGTTAGAAATTATGGTTCCCTTACCAGAACACGAAAAAGATAAAGAACTTATTGGTGATTTAGTCAAAATCTTGTTAGAAATACTCCAAATTGATTTTGAGCCTTTTGGCTCCACAACACTTAAAAATGAACGAATGCTTCAAGCAGTGGAACCCGATACCAGTTTTTATATTCAAAATCAAGCTGCTGTCATTGGTAAAAATCGCATAGATTTAAATATAGACCCACCACCAGATTTAGCTGTTGAAATCGATATTACCTCCCGCACTCGATTTGAGAATTATGAAATTTTGGCAGTCCCTGAACTTTGGCGTTACACACAACAAGGTTTAGAAATTTATTTATTACAAGAAGGCAAATATATAAAATCTCAATTTAGTCCTAATTTTCCTAATATCCCAATTATTGAATTAGTTAACGAGTATGTCCAACAGTGTTTAACTATTGGGAGAAGTCAAGCTATGCGTAATTTTAGAAATTGGGTAAAGAATAATTTATAGTCAATTTAAGGCTTTGTGAAAAAGGCGATCGCTCATGAATATTGAGAACAATCCAGCAGCCGTTGTAGACTGGCAACCCCCCATGCCACCTACAGATTTAATTTTTGATGATGGTGAATCCTTGGAATCAAATCGCCACCGTATTGCTATGAATGTCCTGATTCGGTCATTGCAACAAGCTTGGGCTGACCGCAATGATTTCTTTACTGGCGGCAATATGTTTATTTATTACAGCAGCGCCCAAGTTCGTAACCGTGATTTCCGTGGCCCAGATTTTTTTGCTGTTTTGAATGTCGATGTTAATAACTCTAGACAAGGTTGGGTAGTTTGGGAAGAAAATGGTCGTTATCCTGATGTAATTGTGGAATTAATGTCACCATCGACGGCAGCAATAGACAAGGGTTTTAAAAAAGATCTTTATGAGCAAATTTTTCGCACCTCTGATTATTTTGTCTATGATCCCTTTGATCCTAATTCTTTGCAGGGGTGGCATTTAGATGATAATCAGCAGTATCAACTATTAACACCAAATGATCGCGGGTGGCTATGGTGTAAGCGTTTAGGTTTCTGGTTGGGGATTTGGGAAGGAACGATAGACAGAGAAACGGCGATATGGTTACGATTTTATGATGTGGCTGGCAATTTAGTTTTGTTACCAGAAGAAGCCGCTGCTGTACAAGCACAAGCCGCAATTACACAGGCGGAAATTGCTGTTACACAAGCTCAAGCTACTGCTGAAAGAACTGCTCGTTTGGAAGCTAGATTAAGAGAGTTGGGGGAAAATCCAGAGATGTTATAAGGATGATTTTTTCAATTAGGTCGTGTAATATTGCATCATTTTATTCATGCAATTGATCAGCATATTTTGCTAACCAAACCTGCGAAGTACTTTCGTCAATCTCTCCAGATGCCAAACTCTCCATCACTAATACTATCTCCGGCTCTGGTGCATTGAAATTATAAGCATTCAACCCTGCACTTGAATAAGAATATAAGATTATCCAGGCGATCGCCTGATGCTGAAACCAATTATGATGCGATCGCTAGTCAAAGTATAGTTACTCCTGAAGCTTTTGAATTTTCTCCAAAGCATCTTGAGAGTCTTTTGTTTTTCCCTGTTGCTGATAAAGGTCTGCGGCTTTTTGATAATCTGCGATCGCTGCCTGCTTGTTGTTTAATTGAGTGTAGGCAAGACCTCGGTTGTAGTAAGCAGGAGCATAACTAGAATCGAGACGAATAGTCTGATTGTAATCCTCAATTGTCTTATTGTAGTTACTTTGTTTATAGTAGGATCTAGCCCGGTTAAAATATGCCGATCTAAGTGGTGTATATTTAAGCTCAATGGCTTTTGTGTAATCAGCAATGGCTAACTCAAACTTGCCTTGTTCGTAGTAAGCTAGACCTCGTTGGTTATGGGCATAACTATTTTTGGAGTTAATTCCAATAGATTTATTTAAATCAGCAATAGCAAGATCATATTTATCTAAATTGTAATAAGAGTATCCTCTGTTATCGAGACCATCGACATCATTAGGATTGATCTTAAGATACTGGTCATAATTCTCAACTGCCTCTTGATAGTTTTCAAGATAAGAATGGGCACGACCTCGCCAGTAGTAAGCAAGTACATAATTATTGGGATCGAGTCGTATTGCTTCGTTAAAATCCTCAATAGCTCCCTTGTAATCCTTTTTGTTATACTTATCAAGTCCTCTATCATAGAAATCTTTAGCACTGATTTCGGTTGTAGGAGAGAAAGTGGCAGGTGCAGGCGATTCTGCTGGGTTAGGCTGTGTCGTTACTGGGGTATCGTTCGGCTTCACCAAGAAAGAGAAAGTTAGAACTATAGCAGCGAGAATACCTATTCCACCAATTGCTCTGGGGTTTTTTAGAACTGCAATAGAAGTAGAAAGAATAGTTTGAGATTTTATTATATTGGGCGCAGGAGTTTCAGTTTGACTTGCTGCGACAGCTTTGCTGAGTGGTTTGACTGGTGTTACATCATTCTCGCGGGAGATGTTTTTGGACGCTGTAACTTGATCTGGAAATTGAACTGATTCGTTTTTGGGACTAATTTTCGTCTCAATTGACGCTATGTCTTCATCTCTAAGTCCTAAAATTTCCTGATAACGTCGCAAATCATTGCGAGTATAGTCACTCAAAGTCTGTTCACGCCCCATCGCATCAACTAATGCTTGCTCATATTGCTGCAATTTTTGTTGATATTCTTGATACGGTTTTAAAACCTCAGTTTCAATTGCAGCAGTTTCTTCAGGGAGCAACCCCAAATTCTGACGTAGGGCGTCTAATATTATACGACCCATAATCGAAATCTCGCCCCGACTAGCATAAATCTCTACTTCTTTGCGATACTTCAGTTTTGGATCACCAATGGGTGCTTTAGATAATAGGATTTTAAACCCTTCTTTGACTGCATAAATTTCTGGTTGCATGGCAGGAGCCGTTTCTTGAACTTTCTTCTTGGCGTACTCATGCAACTCATCAACCGAAACTGCACCATCATTATCTAAATCTGCGGCTCCTGTTTCAATACCTTCAATCAGGTAACGGGTATAAATCGAAAGATTTGCTTCTTGTTGCTGGAAAGAATACTCAGTAGCAGTAGAAGAGGTCAAGACAACTCGCCCCTCGCCACCCAGTTCAGCCCGGATATCGAGAGAGCCATCATCTTTAGCTGACCAACCCTCAGCAAACGCTCCACTAAAGCAACAGTCAAGAATTACGACTTGGCGCTTGCAGCGGCTATCGCTCATAATGCTATGAATAAAACTGGCGGGAACGGTGGTTGATTTGATCAGTCGTCCTTGGGGATTTTTGCGGGTAAGGCGAGTAGCAAGATGAAGTTTGCCACTCTCATCTTTAATACCGTGACCTGAGAAGTAAAGGACTACAAGATCATCTTTATGGCGATCGCTCAACAGCATCTCGAGCGCTTCCTGCATTTTCTGAGGTTCAGGATTCTCCAATTTTTGGATATTAGTCTCGGCAAATCCACCGATTTCTGGATTTTGCAAAACTTTGGCCATCGCTTCCACATCCTTGACTGAGGCTGGTAACGGGTTAAGACCAGGCTCATAGTCACTAACTCCTATTAGGAGTGCTACCTTCGTCATGTCCCTATCCTCTTCCCTGTTGTGGCATTTTTTAGGTTACTGCTACAAAGTTTTGTGCTGCTGTAATCGCGGTCATTAGTTCTTGCTGGCTGCTGGCCTTAACCTTGAGTTTCTTACCGTTAGCTTCAACTTCCAACTCAATGGTTTTGTTACCTAAGCGATCGCCCAAAAATCCCAATACTTTCTTCAAATTGGCAAGGCTTACCTCAGCCTGCAACACTCCTAATAGAAAACCTCCAAGTGCCTTTGAACCTTGAGGTGTTTCTGTTACTGCTACAAGTTCCGCACTTTCTACATCTAAATCTTTGATTTCTCGCAAAAGATTTCGCGTTTCTTGCTCTTGCTCTTCTGGATCTAAGTCTGGATTAGCAAGAGCGATCGTTAGTTTGACATTAGATTCAGAGATCATTTTTACCTCTTTAGCGTGGACAATAGTTGAGGACTGATTTTTTGCCGTGACTTCACTGATTACATCACGAATTGCAATAATTTCGGTGAAGTTACTGATATTTTCTCAAAAATCTACAATTTTTGGCGAAAGATTGCTATGTGAAAATAGCGATCGCTCTTAAAATTGTGATCGCAAGACATTGAAAAAATAGCAGTAGCTACCTTAAGAAAATTCTGAGCGAAACTGATTGACAACACGATCCAGTCCCACTGAATGGGCAGCTTTGAACAATAAACGATCGCCTGTTTGTACGTATGTCTTCAATCTGGCAATCAACTCGCCATGAGTGGCAAAACACTCCGATGGAATACTCCCGGCACTTTTAGCGATCGCTTCTGCATCTTGTCCGTCAACCAAAACTAACAAGCCGTCTAATTGCAAATTTCGCACTGTTTCTCCCACTTGCTGGTGCAGTTGGAGCGATCGCTCTCCCAATTCTTTCATTGCACCTAACACGGCTATTTTGCGCTTTCCGGGTGTGTCTGCCAACAATTGCAAAGCAGCAAACATAGCTTCTGGTGCAGCATTATATGTCTCATCTAAGATTAATACATCATTGGGCAAAGTAAAACGCTGCGATCGCCCGGTGGGCATATCCACTCTTACACCATCTTTCAGGCTTGACCAATCAATTCCCACGACCTTTGCTACTGCCAAGGCTGCCAAGAAATTTGTGGCATTGTGGCGACCAGGTAGAGGTAAAGGCAATTGCATTCCTCCTACTTCTATAGTTTCGCTATCGCTCAATTGTCCTTGGATGTCACCACCAGAAAGGCCATAAGTCAAAACTTCCCCTGACCAAAATTTCTTCGCCGTCGTCATTAATAAAGGATTGTCATAATTGAGAATCGCTACACTATCCTTGGGCATTTCGGCTAATAACTCACATTTTGCCTCAGCGATCGCAACTTCAGAACCCAGTAACTCAATATGTGCCGTGCCGACATTGGTAATCAATCCAATGGTGGGATGCGCTATGTGGGTGAGTTCGGCAATTTGTCCTCTACCCCGCATTGCCATTTCAATCACGGCAAAGTCATGTTCGGCATCAAGTTCTAGGAGTGTTTTAGGGACACCGATTTCGTTGTTAAAATTCCCATAAGTTTTGTGAACTGACCCTTGCGTTGCCAAAACTGCCGCAATCAGTTCTTTAGTTGTGGTTTTGCCTACAGAACCAGTCACCCCAATCACAGGAATATGAAAGCGATCGCGCCACCATCTGCCGATTTGCTGATATGCCTTTAAGGTATTTTCTACTTGCAATACAGGTAATCCTGGATTTTTGTAGGCAAAATCGACAATTGCAGCTACAGCACCTTTAGCGATCGCTGTGGGTACAAATTCGTGTCCATCAAACTTTTCACCCCGCAAGGCTAGAAACACTTCACCAGGTTTCAGAATACGGCTGTCTGTTTGAATACCATTGCTTACTTGTGCTAAGGCAGCTTCAGATAAGTTTACAGGATGAGACAAAAGAACTTCAATTAGTTGGGGTATGGAAGCAGACCAAGGCATATTAATAAAAAGAGGGGTAAGGGTTAAAGGGGAAGAGGTAAAGGGATGAATTAGGTCGCCCATCAGGAAAGAAGTTGCCATAGGGAGAATTTTTTCCCTTTTCCCTTCTTGATAAAAGTATTAAGGTTAATATTTTTACAGATTTTGGCAAAACCACAATAAGAATAGTGCCAAAGAAGCAAAACTCCTTTGGCACTACTTAATTTATATTTAATTTGTTACTTATAGTTGGGTATTAAGTATAATATCTCGTCTACTCTTATATCATCGCCTTATCCTTGATTTTTGATCGCCATCACTTGCATGATTTGGATCGCTATTTCAGAGGAAAGACCTAAAGCTTGAGATAAATCGGTTAAAAAATTTTTTTCGTCTTCGGTTACAAGACTTTCAGCTAATATCAAATCGGTGGCTACAGCAAAAGCTGCTTCCCGTAAATCTTGAGATAGAGACTGTTTAGCTGCGTTAAATAAGGAATTAAAACCTTCCTGCCTAAGAATACCTAAGATTTTATCAAATAACCTCTTCATTAGCTCATCGGTATAACTTCTAAAAAGTTTTAACCGAGACAGTACAGAGGATAGGCAAAGCGCTTGTTCATTAGAAAGATAACCATCTGAAGCTGTTGTTACCAAAGTTATGGCTGCAAAAGCTTCCGCCGGACTGAGGAACGCTGGGGCTTGGTTTTCTGTGCCCAGGACTGTGTTTAATAAATTCATGGTAGTTGCTCCTGGATTGGGTCTCAGTAGCGATACAGTTACCTGTGGAGATTGTCAGGTAATGCTGTAACGCTGTGAGACTTTCATTGCTTAGTGTTCCCAGGACAGCTTCACAGCGAACACCTGCACTCAATGCTTTTTGGCAAAAAGTACATCACCAGGACTTAACTTAGCGTTCTCCTGTTTTTTCAATCGTTTCGATGACTGCCAAACCTATGCCAGAAGCTGCGATTAGAAACACTGCTGATAGCAAGTAGGCATTAGTAAGCATCCGGAGGGCATCTTCAAAAAAAATGTAGGTGGTCATTGCTTCACCTTTTTTTACTCTGTGTTGCTAGGACTTTTTATTTCTTCACGCACTGACTGAATAATTCCCGTGAAGAAACTCCTCGCATTAGCATCTTAACAAAACTTTAGCTCTTTTATAAGACCACTCAGACTTTTTCTTTTTGAAGATTCCATGAAATTCATCGATCTTATGTCACAGGCAATACAGAACAAGCTTTAATGTCAAAATTAATACGCTATAAACCACCGCAATTAGCTTTGAAATATTAGTAAATTAAAGTACATTCTCAAAAATCGAGTATGGAACTTTTAAATTTAGAAATTTCCACAGATAGGCTGCTTTTAGAGCCTGTATCACAGAAATACAAACAATGTATTTTTAGAGAATTTACGCAGGAAATTACTACTTACATGCATCCTCGTTCACCTAAAACGATTTCTGAAACGGAATTTTTTATTAGTGAATCGCTACTAGAAATGCAAAATGAGGATAACCTGATCGTTGTAATTTTAAAGAAAGATTCTCAAGAATTTTTAGGGTGTAGTGGCATACATGAACTTAATACTAAATATCCAGCCGCAGGTATTTGGCTAAAAAAATCAGCACATGGTAACGGTTATGGGCTAGAGGCGATCGCAGCCCTGAAAAAATGGGCTGAGGATAACTTAGACTATGAGTATCTGATCTATCCTGTAGACCGAGCAAATATCCCCAGTCGCAAAATTCCCGAAAAGCTAGGCGGGCAAGTTTTTAGAGAATACGAGCAGATGAATTTGAGTGGTAATATTTTACATTTAGTAGAGTATAGAATTCCTAAAAAGGGACTAGGGGCTAGGGACTAGAGTGGCGTATTCCATCCATAATAAAACTATTATATAGCAGCATTATTAGGCATGATTTTATAAATGAAATTTCCTAAATTAAACAGCGTTCTATTGTTGCTAAAACTGATTGAGAAAGTGCTGTAAAATCATAGCCACCTTCCAAACCAAAGATGATTTTACGAGTTAGCCCCAAACAATAATCAGTGAATAAAGCATAGTTTTCTGGCTGTAAATTGATACTTGCCAACGGATCTGTAGCATTGGCATCGTAACCAGCACTAACAATTAATAAATCGGCTTGAAAGTCTGTTAAAAACGGTACTACCTTGTTGGCTAACAGTGGTTGATATACGGTGATATCACTACCAGGAGGTAGGGGTAGATTTAAGACATTATCATGAAGTCCCCGTTCGGAAGCTTTACCAGTACCGGGATAACAAGGGTATTGATGTAGAGAACAGTAGGCAATTTGGGGATGATTTTCAACGATCGCTTGAGTACCATTACCATGATGCACATCCCAATCTAAAATAGCGACGCGTTTAATTCCCGGTTGTTCTATGGCATAAAAAGCAGCGATCGCCGCATTAGAAAATAAGCAAAAGCCCATCCCAGTATCACTTTCAGCATGATGTCCTGGCGGGCGTGCTAGCACAAAAGCCGGATTTGCTGTAGCCAACACGGTATCAACTCCATCTAGCCAAGCACTGACAGCTAGTAGTGCGACATCATAACTTCGTGGCGAGACTGGCGTATCTCCATCTAAATAACCACCACCAGTAGTAGCGATTTCTTTAAGTTTCTTAATGTAAGCTGGGCTATGAGTTTGTACTAACAAAGGCATCAGCGATCGCTTTTCTAATGCTGGTGTAGGCTTTTGCCAAGCAATTTGTTCTGCAAAAGCAGATGCTTTGAGGGCGTTGACAATTGCTGTCAGGCGTTCTGGATTCTCTGGATGATATCTTCCAGTCTTGTGATCTAAAAACTCGTCGGAATAAATGACTGGTAGCATAGGGCAAAAAGTTTAGGCTGGCGTTAACTTTCAAGATTGTCTAACATCCAGGCATAATTCTTGGTCGCTTACACTATGACAAATTAGTTCCTCATAGAAATCTGAGACAATTACTTGTCAAAGTTAGCACCATTGGAAAAAAAGGGATTGATAACTAGGTTAATTTAATTATGCTTGAGTTTAAGCAAGGCAAACTGTTAGAAAAAAATAGAAGCGCTGGTTAACACTGTTTTCAGTTAATAACTCTGCGCCTCTGCTTAAATAATGCCTACTCAATCGCGCACCCTACTGTAACCATCGTGCCGCATCCTTGGCATGGTAGGTTAATATCAAATCTGCGCCAGCGCGTTTAAACCCGGTCAAAGTTTCCAGAACCACGCGCTTTTCATCAATCCAGTCGTTGAGAGCAGCAGCTTTAATCATGGAATACTCACCAGAAACATTGTAGGCAGCAACGGGTAAGTTACTTGCTTCCTTCACGCGCCAGATAATGTCCATGTAGGCCAAAGCTGGCTTGACCATAAGCATATCAGCACCTTCGGCGATATCCAGTTCAACTTCTTTAATGGCTTCACGACCATTACCTGGATCCATTTGATAAGTTCTTCTGTCTCCAAATTGCGGTGTCGAGTCTGCTGCATCCCGAAATGGGCCATAGTAAGCAGAAGCATACTTAGCAGCATAAGACAAAATCGGCGTGTTTTGGAATCCGGCTTCATCCAAACCCTCACGAATGGCCTGCACAAAACCATCCATCATCCCAGAAGGTGCAATGATGTCTGCACCTGCTTGTGCTTGAGAAACTGCTGTTTTTTTCAGCAATTCTAAGGTAGGGTCATTAAGAACTTGTCCTGTCAAATCGCCCACTTGCAAATAACCGCAGTGACCGTGACTTGTATATTCACACAAACAAGTATCAGCAATGACAATTAAATCTGGTACTGCTTTTTTTACCGCAGTTGCTGCTTTTTGCACAATACCACAATCATGCCAAGCGCCAGTGGCATCAACATCCTTCTCTTCAGGGATACCAAATAAAATAATCGCGGGAATCCCTAAGTCATAAACTACTTTTGCCTCTTCAACAATTTTATCTACCGAAAGTTGGTAAACTCCAGGCATAGATTTCACTTCTTTGGCAATTCCACTACCTGGAACAGCAAAAAGTGGGTAAATTAAATCATTTGTTGTTAAGACAGTCTCACGTACCATCCGGCGCAGTTGGGGATGAGTACGCAGACGACGTGGGCGATGTATTGGAAACATAAATTTTTGTCAAGAAAAACAACGCAATGGACACAAGACAAAGCGTCACAAAAGCAGGGTAGAACTCTGCTGTTATGGAACAGACTACAAACAGTGCTTAACTGACCCTTGCCCTACTCTTGCTCAAACTGTGGGGCAATTTCGTATTTTACAGCTTTGTTGCCATTGTTACGCTGTATACTAAGACAAAAATATCAGAAATATACCCAATAAATACCCAATAAATAATAAAGAAAATGAGACAATGGGGTCTAGAGAATTTTTCCAGGACTGAACTATTAATTTTCTAACCCCAATTATCATTATTTGTGTTAGAAAACTCGGAAAATAAAGGGATAACGAAAAGGTTGATCAGGATTAGTGAGTACGTGAGCGATCGCCCAAATTGTCAGTCCCCAGTGCAGCAAATATCCAAGTCCTGCCAATGGCAAGAGCAAACCAAGAGTTAACCAGATCAATATTGCAATTATAGTTCCATAAAGCCAGACATTAAAGTGAAAATTAATGGATTCTTGGGCATTCCCCTTAACAACGGGATCATCAGTTATGAACAGTAAGGCAATAGGTAAACCTACAGAGACAAAAGTTGTACTAAAAAAAATGGCTCCATGACATAAAGCAGATAACAGCTTTCGCTTGTCTGGCTCGTACATTTGTTTTTCCCTATTAAATAAGGTTCTTTCCTATATTACGACCCTATCACGAGCGTCGTTGTTTTAAGATTAAAAGACTCGCTCAAGTAGAAAAACATTAAGTTAAGTTAAGTAACAAGGAATTGAACATAATTTATGTCAACTGAACTTCAATCAGAGATTCATAAAGCAGTTGAACTTCGTCGCAACTTTGCGATTATTTCTCACCCTGATGCAGGTAAAACTACACTCACAGAAAAACTTCTATTATACGGAGGTGCAATTCATGAAGCTGGGGCAGTTAAGGCACGCAGGGCGCAGCGAAAGGCGACCTCAGACTGGATGGCAATGGAACAACAACGGGGAATCTCCATTACATCTACAGTATTACAGTTTACATACCAAAACTGTCAAATAAATTTATTAGATACACCTGGACACCAAGATTTTAGTGAAGATACTTATCGAACTTTAGCCGCCGCCGATAATGCGGTGATGTTAATTGATGCAGCCAAAGGTTTAGAACCGCAAACACGAAAGTTATTTGAAGTATGCAAGTTGCGGGGTCTACCTATTTTTACCTTTGTAAACAAACTTGATCGTCCGGGAAGAGAACCTTTAGAACTGTTAGACGAGATAGAGCAAGAATTGGGGTTGCAGACCTATGCAGTTAATTGGCCGATTGGTATGGGCGATCGCTTTAAAGGAGTTTTTGATCGGAATCAACAACAAATTCACCTATTTGAGCGCAGTGCCCACGGTAGTAAGGAAGCCCGCAATACGATTGTAAATTTGGGTGATGCCCAAATTGAAGAACTTCTAGAACAAGAGTTGTACCACCAACTGAAAAATGATTTAGAACTTTTAGAAGGTGTTGGCCCGGAACTGAATTTACAACTCATCCATCAAGGAAAAATGACCCCGGTTTTCTTTGGTAGTGCTATGACCAACTTTGGGGTAGAGTTATTCCTCAAGTACTTCCTTGACTATGCCCTTAAACCCGGTTCCCATAACAGCAGCGTCGGCGAAGTTCCTCCCACCTACCCTGACTTTTCAGGGTTTGTCTTTAAGCTGCAAGCCAACATGGACCCGAAACACCGCGATCGCGTCGCATTTATCCGGGTCTGTACAGGTAAGTTTGAAAAAGATATGACAGTGAATCATGCTCGCACTGGCAAAGTCGTCCGCCTGTCTCGTCCGCAAAAACTTTTTGCTCAAGAGAGGGAATCGATTGATGAAGCTTATCCTGGCGATGTGATCGGTTTGAACAATCCTGGTGTTTTTGCGATCGGCGATACAATTTACACGGGGCAAAAGCTGGAATATGAAGGAATTCCGTATTTTTCACCGGAACTGTTTGCGACTCTTAGGAATCCCAACCCCTCGAAGTTTAAGCAATTCCAAAAAGGCATTTCAGAATTGCGGGAAGAGGGTGCAGTGCAAATTATGTACTCAGCTGATGAAGCCAAACGCGACCCAATTATGGCAGCGGTGGGTCAGTTGCAATTTGAAGTGGTGCAATTTCGCTTGCAAAATGAGTACGGTGTGGAAACCTTGCTAGAATTATTGCCTTATAGCGTAGCCCGTTGGGTTGAAGGTGGTTGGGAAGCTTTGAATAAGGTGGGACGTATATTCAATACCACCACCGTCAAAGATAGTATGGGTCGCCCGGTATTGCTATTCCGGAATGAATGGAATTGCCAACAGTTACAGGGAGATCATCCAGATTTAAAATTAAGCGCGATCGCCCCGGTATTTTCTGCTCAACAAGCAATGGAAGAATAACTGGGCATACGTTGATGTCCACGGCATCCGAGATTCGCGTTTTACCAAACCGTGGATTTAGTTAGAAGAGATTGGAGTGCCAGAAGTTTTATGCCTTCACATGCCGAATCATCTTTGGAGGCGGGTTTAGTTTCCCTAAAACAGGGAAATTACCAAACAGCGATCGCTCAACTAGAGCCTTTGGCTAGTAGCCAGGGTAATGGGACTGCTAGCTTGCAAGCCCGCGTTGGTTTAGTGATGGCTTATGCACGCATTGGCGAAATCCGCAAGGCGATCGCTCTGTGTCAAACCCTCACACAAAGTAAGAATCCACAGGTTAAAGAGTGGGCAGAACGCGCGCTCACACATTTGACAAAAAGCAAAAAAACTCAAAAAAAAGAATCCAAAAACTCAGCAACTGGATTTGTTGCTTTTGATAATTCAGCCTCAGATCATCCCCAAGCCTCAGCAGCCTCACGTCCAAAACCACAAAATTCTGAAGTGGAAACTACCAGTCGTAGTAATTCTCAGGCTTTACCATCTAATGGTTTCCAAAATAAATTTATAGAAACAACTGTCACACCAAAAGGTGGTTTATTTGGCTCTGTGGGCTACACTCAAACCAAAGAATTTGGCGTTTATTGGCGACAAGCAAAACGCGCCAAGGTATGGCAACCTCTACGTAAACCAAGTTTAATCCCCTTGCGTTTGCTAGCGGTAGGAACATTTGTGGCTCTATTTTGGGTAATGCGGGAAATACTCAAGGGGGCAATGGGAGCAATTAACTACACTTTAATTAAGTTGCCCTATCTGGAACCATTACAGTTTTTATACCGCAATCCTACCCCATTTTTGTTAATTGTTTTATTCACAGCGATCGCTCTATCGCCTTGGTTATTGGATTGGCTATTGGCAAACTTTTATGGCCAGCGACCATTATCTAAAGATGTCTTGAATAATTACAGTCGGGAAACAGGGAGAGTGCTACACCGCTATTGCCAACAGCGCCACTGGCAAATTCCCAAACTGCTGATTTTGCCAATAGCTGCACCATTAGCCCTGACTTATGGAAATTTACCCCGCAATGCCCGAATTGTAGTCAGTCAGGGACTTTTAGAACAACTAGCAGACGATGAGATTGCGACAATTTACGCTGCACAACTAGGACATATTGCCCACTGGGATTTTGTAGTCATGTCTTTGGTGTTGCTGGTGACTTTACCAACTTACAGGTTATATCAGCAATTATCGGAGTGGGGAAACAAATTATCAAAGGGCATTTGGTACTGGCCAGTCACTATCGCGGCTAGTATTTGTTATGGATTTTGGTGTTTGTTGACTGGTACTACTTTATGGTTGTCGCGTTTGCGGCTTTATTATAGCGATCGCCTAGCAGCTGAAATTACCGGTAATCCCAATGCTTTGACTCGCGCCTTACTCAAAATTGCCATTGGCATTGCTAGCGATATTCAAAAAGCAGAACACACGAGTTGGCAGTTAGAAAGCTTGAATCTCCTCACACCAGTAGGTTATCAACAGAGCCTCGCTTTGGGTAGTGTTGCGGGTCATCTCACTTTTGAATCTCTGTTGATGTGGGATAATCTCAACCCCTATCGGCGATGGTTGGCAATTAATAATAGTCATCCTTTAATAGGCGATCGCATCCAGCGTCTCTGTCAAATAGCCCACCACTGGCATATAGACCCAGAACTACATCTGACTAGTCAGCAATCTTTAAGTCAACAGTCTTTAAAGGTAACGCGTCAATCCTTTTTATTACAAATCGCTCCTTTTTTGGGCATTCCCCTAGGTTTTGTATTTGCAGGTTTGATTTGGCTGAGTTGGCAAACTGCCTTCACATTCAAATTTTTGAACTTAAAGTGGATCTACGAAGATTGGTCTTTCGTGACAGGCTGCCTATTAATTGGCTTCAGCATCGGTACGGTGATTCGGATGAATTCTTTTTTTCCAGATATCAAAACTGCCAATGTGCAAACTGATCACCTTTTGCCCAACCTATTAGCCAATCCATCTGCCATACCCATTGATAGCATTAAGGTGCATCTTGTGGGCAAACTCCTAGGCCGTCAGGGCATAGGTAACTGCGTAGCACAAGACTTAATTCTCCAGTCCAGCACAGGTTTAGTGAAATTACATCACATTTCCTGGTTAGGGCAATCAGTTAATCCCCAAGATTTGATCGGTCGCCAAGTTACTGTAATTGGCTGGTTCCGCCGAGGAGCAACACCCTGGATTGATATCCAAACATTACAAACTCAAAGTGGTAAAACAATTCATAGTCCTCATCCCATTTGGTCTACTGTTTTGGCAGTTGCAGCACAAGCTTGGGGTGCATATATTTTCCTCACTGGCTAGCCTCTGTCAGTGTTCATTACCAAAATTGAACAGAATGTAAACAAAAGTTGCAAACATCCTTCACAAATGTTACATTTATTTACACAACCCCAAGGTACTGATATTAATCAACGTAATGGCTTGATTATTGCTTTACCGTTTTTATCTTCCCAACACAGCAGCAAACCAACCAGCCCTCGGCTGGTTTTTGTTTCCTATATCCATTCTTGAGAAAAAAACTTTACTTTATGCTACGATGCAATCATAATGTTTTCAAAAATGTATGCGGTGAACTAGCTACGTAGAAAATACCGTGGTAATCTAAGGGATGGTATTCAATTCTGCGGGCAACGGCACTGAAAAAATATTTACTGTGGCAAACAAGAGGCTAATAAATTTAAAATTCTTAGAATTAAGGTGGTATTAGCTGGAATTTGTGTGGGCTTTTGGATTAAACAAGATTGATCCCAACGAAAAACTGTATTGTATAGGTTGACAGTTTGGAGTAAAAAAATTGGTTTATGGCAGCCTTGGTTAATAGCATCTATTTAAAAGAAAAGCCAAAGCCAAGCGATTGTTTTCTTGCCTTGCCATGTTCATTCAACTCTGGAGGTATAGTTCATGTCTATTCGCCTATATATAGGCAATTTGCCAAAAGAAGAAATAGATCGTCAAGATCTACAAGCAGTTTTTGCCGAAGAAGGTGATGCTGTTACAACTAAACTAATTAAAGATCGTAAAACTGGCAAATGCCGTGGTTTCGGTTTTCTTACAGTCAACAATGACGAACAAGCTGACCAAATTATTGAAAAGTATAATGGCCACTTGTTTAAAGAAACTCCCATCAAGCTAGAAAAGGCATTACCTAGGACAAAAGGTGAGGAGAACGAGGATCAAGCCCCTAAAGCTACTACTCCTGCTAGTAGTCACCCTGCTCCAAACATTAATAAAGACAACAATCGTCGTGAGAAAAGTGCTAAGAAGTCCAGACGTGGTGGTGGTACTCGTGAAACCAGCAACACCACTGCTGACTCAGATGCTATTCGTCCAGATCCCCGTTGGGCTTCTGAACTAGAAAAGCTCAAGCAGATGCTAGCCGCACAAACTACAAACTAAGTGCATGGTACTTGCAGCCATTATTGTAAGTGCGATCGCGTCTGTTAGGTAAAAGGTGGTAAGTAAAAAGGTTTCGCGGAAAGGCTTGGCTGACGTTTGAGATTAAACGTTTAGCCATAGTCATTAATCAAAAGACCAGTGCCTTAAGTTCCTCTCAGCGAAACAGACACAATATGCAATTAATAAAGTGTTCTGTTTGCTAAGGATAACAGTAAAAAACTGGCCCAATATCTTAACAATTGCGATCGCACTGCTTTAACTGCACTACACTTGTGCAACATTTTCCAGAGTCAGAACAGTCAAGGTAAGGGTAAACCAGAACTACTCAATCTGAACAACTCATTATCACATAAGTATATTTTACTGAAAGCTACTTTTGTATTTTTTTGTTTCCAAAGATTAAAAGTAAGATATACAATGAATCCCCCTATGTGTATGTACTTCATGTATAAACAATTAGGGGGATTTAAATTTTCTCTACTCTCTATTAGGACTTACGTAAGAACTCTCTATAAAAAATACACTAATTAAATGAAAGTTCATCTATCGCAGGCATTAAATATTAATATTGCGATTGATGCATAAAAAATTAAATATAAATACTTAAGACAGAAGTAGAGTCTTGGTAGTAGATATAAAAAAATCCTTGACATATTTAAAATAAAATAAAAATTACTCAAAATTTTTAAATAATTTACTTGGGTGAAGTTTGCGTTTCGCAGACTTCAAACCACCTAATACCTTGTGATAACAGCAGCACAACTATGAACTCTACCACTGAAAAACGCATCGCCCTGATTTCCGTCCACGGAGACCCAGCGATTGAAATTGGTAAAGAAGAAGCTGCAGGACAAAACGTCTATGTGCGCCATGTGGGTGAAGCACTAGGGCAGCTAGGATGGCAAGTTGATATGTTTACCCGGAAAGTCAGTAAAGAGCAAGATCCAGTTGTTCAACATAGTCAAAATTGTCGAACTATTCGTCTAATAGCTGGCCCTGTAAAGTTTGTACCGCGAGATGATCTTTTTGATTATTTGCCAAAATTCTTGGATAGTTTGCTTCAATTCCAAAAAGCAAATGATATTACATATCCCTTAGTTCACACAAACTATTGGCACTCTAGTTGGATAGGAATGGAACTGAAAAAAATTCAAGGTAGTAAACAAATTCATACATATCACTCTTTAGGAGCAGTCAAGTACAACACGATAGAAATTATCCCCTTAATAGCTACTCAGCGATTAGCAGTGGAAACAAAGGTTTTAGAGACAGCAGAAAGGATTGTGGCGACAAGCCCCCAAGAAAAACAACACATGCGATCGCTTGTCTCTAGTCAAGGCACTATTGATATTATTCCCTGTGGTACTGATATTCGGCGATTTGGTGCGATTGAACGACAAGCAGCCAGATCCAAGTTGGGAATTACTCCAGAAACTAAACTTGTATTTTATGTGGGACGTTTTGACTCGCGTAAAGGTATAGAAACCTTGGTGCGTGCAATCAATGAATCTCAATTACGTCGTTCTAAGAACCTCCAGCTAATTATTGGTGGCGGTAGTACTCCAGGTAACAGCGACGGTATTGAACGCGATCGCATTGAGAACATTGTCAATGAGTTGAAAATGAATGACTGTACCATCTTCACTGGTCGCCTTAGTCAAGAAATTTTGCCAACTTACTATGCTGCTGCTGATGTTTGCGTTGTTCCCAGCCACTATGAACCCTTCGGACTTGTAGCGATCGAAGCAATGGCAAGTAGTACACCAGTGGTAGCAAGTGATGTTGGCGGACTTCAGTTTACTGTAATTCCAGAAGAAACAGGTTTATTAGCGCCACCACAAAATGTCACTGCCTTTGCATCTGCTATCGACCGAATTTTATTAAATCCAGAATGGCGAGATGAATTAGGTAAAGCTGGCAGAAAGCTTGTCGAAACTAAGTTTAGTTGGGATGGTGTAGCAAATCAACTCGCTGAACTTTACACCCAATTTTTGGAGCAACCAGTAACCAAAGAAGCTGCATTGCTTACTCAATAAATTTTTCATGCTTTTTGGTTGTTAATAGGAAATGTATAATAACAACAATTTTAAGCCAACTTGGGATTTAACTAGGAGTTAAGAACTTCAAACCCCAATAGTAGAAATTTCAACAAATAGACAAGACAATTTTAAGAAAATTACTGCTAGGATAAACGCGGTCAGGATTATTTTGAAAAAGATAATAACTTATGACCGCTTTTTTGCGTTATTCCACACCGAGCCAGATAAGATAGCATATACTGAGCATCGACGCTTGAACGCCATCGGCTAATTGCTGTGCAACCAGTTGACTTTACCACTCTCGCAGCCGCTTGTAGCGAACTACGCGCTCACTGGCTACCATCGCGCTTAGAACAAGTTTATCAGCGCGATCGCTACACTATTGCTGTGGCATTACGCACTCTCAAACAAAGGGGTTGGTTAGAGATTTCCTGGCATCCCCAAGCTGCGCGCTTATGCATTGGC
The DNA here is from genome assembly GCF_016056295.1 of Atlanticothrix silvestris CENA357. GTDB lineage: Bacteria > Cyanobacteriota > Cyanobacteriia > Cyanobacteriales > Nostocaceae > Atlanticothrix > Atlanticothrix silvestris. The sequence continues at coordinate 17,501 of NZ_JAECZB010000019.1, read as the reverse complement.
GATCCGCCACCGCGATCGCCAGACACTTTTACCTTTAGCCAACAACTAGTACATCAATTGAATGGTTTGGCATTGGTGGCAATTGAGGCGATCGCTCCTTGGGAACGTGTGATTGATTTACAATTTGCCCGTCGTCCAGGAGAAAACACTCTACATCATATATATGTAGAAATTATGGGCAAATACAGCAATGCCATCCTCACCGATGCCAGCAATTTCATTATTACTGCTGCCCATCAAGTTAGTCAGCAACAGTCCAGTGTCCGTCCCATCCAAACCGGACAGCCTTATGAAACACCACCAAAACTCACCGGGGCTGTTCCCAATTTGAGCGAATCAAAAGAACGTTGGCAAGAACGGGTCAGCTTAGTACCAGGATCAATTAAGCGTCAGTTGTTAAAAAGCTATAGCGGCTTGAGTTCTGCATTAGTAGAGTCAATGCTTGTGGCAGCTAATTTAGCACCAGAAATTACCACTGATACTCTGAATACCAACGACTGGCAAAGGCTCTTTGCAAGATGGCAGGAATGGCTACAAGCCTTGGAATTAAATAGATTTCAACCGGCTTGGACTGTCAATGGATACACCGTCATGGGTTGGGGTGCTGTTGCTCCAGCCAAAGACATCCAATTACTACTGGCTAAGTATTACAATGACCAAATCAATCAACAGTTATTCTCTCAATTACGGCATCAACTAAGTCAGAAATTAAGTAATATTCTGGCAAAATTACGCAATAAAGCTCAAACCTTTGCAGACCGTTTGCGGCAATCAGATCAAGCGGATGAGTATCGACAAAAAGCAGACTTGTTGATGGCGCATTTACAAAACTGGGAACCAGGGATGAAAGAAATTACCCTCCTTGATTTTGAGACCAGTAAACCAATAGCGATCGCCCTCCAGCCAGATAAAAATGCTGTACAAAATGCCCAACGTCTTTACAAGCAGCATCAAAAACTGAAACGTGCCCGTACTGCCGTTGAACCGCTATTCTTAGAAGTACAAACAGAAATTGCATATTTAGAGCAAGTTGAAGCTGCGATCGCTCAGATAGACCAATATCAAACAATAGAAGATTTACAAGCTCTTGAAGAAATTCGCGATGAATTAATTGGACAAAAGTATCTAGAAGATCCCGAATACCGCAATCGCAGTACCAACGAAACTGCCAGCACTAACTTTTATCGTTACCTTACACCTAGCGGCTTTGAAGTTTTAATCGGTCGTAACAATCGCCAAAATGACCAATTGACCTTCCGTGTAGCTGGGGATTATGACCTGTGGTTTCACACTCAAGAAATTCCCGGAAGTCATCTATTACTGCGTTTAGAACCTGGTACTATCCCAGAAGCAAATGACTTACAATTTGTGGCAAATCTTGCGGCATATTACAGCCGCGCTCGTCAAAGTGAGCAAGTACCAGTAGTTTATACTCAGCCAAAGCATGTTTACAAACCCAAAGGAGCTAAACCGGGAATTGCTATTTACAAACAAGAACGCATTTTGTGGGGAAAACCACAGATGATAGTCAATAGTCGATAGTTATTCTTTTTGTACCACTCTATCTCTTAAAATTTTAGAAATATTCTACAAGATAGAGGTTAATTTTCTTGGGAAACATCTTTTTTGGTAAATCTTTACGAAAAAACTGTGCTGGCTGTTACAATACTGTTAAGAAAAGTTGCCCGTTGCATTTTGGAAACGCGCAATTTGGTTTTAACTCTATTGAGAAGACAACGCAAAAGAATATCTTTCAGACTAGCTGTGGGAGGCTGGTCTTTTTTTTACTGCATAAAAGGTATAAAAAGATTCTCAACTGCCTAGGGGAACTTGTTTTGGAACCCCCCACTTTTTAACAAGATATCCAAAATCAACAGCATTAACCTAAGAGTATTGATTGAGAGTATTGATTGACTCACAATCAATACTAATATTACAGTACTTTTTAAGTAATTACGACTAGTTTTGTCCTTATCTCCGTTAAACCCACTATGGATTTTCTTTTTCCAACTTCTGATGGGCTTCCTGAATAGTAGACTTTACTGAAAAACCCTAATTGTCTGTTAACAATAAATACATTTTATGACTCGTGTGTAAGTGTAGTTACTTACTTTTTTTCAAAAATAGCATTCTTTGAAGCTGAATTATGAAAAGGCTTTTTCTCCTCTTTAGACTCAAATAGTCAAATACATTGTTTTTGTAAAAATTGTTTCTAATCCCTACACAAATCGCAACCTGACGTGCCAGTCTATGGATAGTAAAAGTTTAGGAAACAAATCAATGTCTATTTTGCAAAAACTATCATTAGCCTTAGCCGGAACAGCAGTTGTTTTCATGGGTGTTAACCCAGCCGGCGCTGTTAGCTTAACCAAAGGAGGTAGCGCACCTGTTGCAGGACAAGGTTCACAGTCTACTATCCTAGGATCTCAGGTTATTGACTTTAATTCAGGTACAGCAGTTGATCCAAACGGATTTGCGACTTACTCTGCAACCAATGGAATCGTGCAAGGTAGCCAAGCAAACGCTTATGCTACTCCATTTGGTGATACCAGTAAATATCTGACTATTTCACCAGTAGGTTCTAACGTTGCAGGGTCAACTGGTTCTGTCACTATCAACTTTGCTAAGGCTATTGATTACTTTGGTTTGTACTGGGGGTCAGTAGACACATATAACTTTGTGGATGTCTACAGTGGTGGTACTTTGTTGAAAACCTTTAGCGGCGCAGATGTTCCAGGCGCTCAAGCTACTGGTAGCTGGACTAGCAATGCAGATAATGTTTTCGTTAATTTATTAGCTAGTAAAGGAGAAACCTTTGACAAGGTAGTTTTGAGATCTAACGGTCGTGCATTTGAAAGCGATAACCATACCTACAGACTAGCTAGTGTTCCTGAATCTGGTTCTATGTTGGGTCTGTTAGCCTTCGGTGCTTTGAGTGCGGGGTCATTTGTCAAGCGCAAGTCAAAAATGGCTTAAGCTCATACACCCTGAAAAACGAAAAATAGACATTTTTTAATGTAGCGTGTAACCTATTTTAGGTTATGTTTTGGGGTGAGAGAAGCTGTTCTTGAATCTCGCTCCCTGTGTATGCACCCTTTCAGAACGACAATTTGGTATGAGATTTTGTACCCGGCAAGAATGCTGGGTTTTAATTTTGAGATCATGCAAAAAAGACGCGAAGAACAACTTCGCGTCTTTTCTTTAGATGTTGAAAATTAGAAACTGAATGTAGTTCTCAGGGCACCAATAAAAACATCATCGTTATCATTATTATGATCTGGGGATGTCAGCCAGATAACTCCTGGGGTGATGCTGATATTCTCACTGATTTGGTACTGATAGAAAGCTTCAAGATGATAAGAAGTATCTCTATCTCTTTCCAAGCCTGCGACACTGGAACTTGTTACCCTAGGTTCCACACCAGCGATAATACCAGCTAAGTTACCTTTTTTACCAAGGTCAGGAAAGCCGAGGGTGACGGCATAGTTCCAAATGTCAATATCTCCACGATTACCAGAGAGGGTACGGCTGTTGGTGTATCCAGCCCAACCACCTAAGACTATTTGATCACTGATGCCGATAGATGCTTGCACACCGTAAGAATTGCTGGAAAATGCGGTATCTAGTTCACCCTCTTCATTTAACAAGGGTGTGAGGGTTGCAGCATTACTACCTGTGGGTAGTGGCTGTTTGTACGAATTGATGTAAGTTAAACCAATAGAGATGCGATCGCTTGGTTTAACCGTCAATTGTGCTAGCGCCCCATAAGCACCATCAAATAAACCATTTGCGGGAGATGGGTCATTAGCTGCACCACTTAAATACCCTAAACTGAGTGCTAATTTATCATTAAACTCGTGGGTTACTCCTAACCCTGCACCATCCATCTGATAATAAATTGGGTTACGTGTGCCAAAGGTTGATAAAGCTCCAAAAGCACCATCACCATCAAAAATATTTACAGTATCAGTAATATCATCTGCTGCGCCTGCATTGGCGATCGCAATTACCTGTGTCTTTTCTCCCAAAGGAAATGCGTAAAACAGGGCATCGATAGCAGCATCAGTAGTACCGTCTTCACCAGCAAAGAATAAGTTCCCTTCTGGTGTGCCAATATCAGGACTGATAATATTATTAGCCTGGATTCTAGTGAATAGTGTATCTTGACCTGTAAAACTGGTTACAAATTCAACCCGCGCCCTTACTCCAAGAGTTGTATTTCTATCTGTAATTTCCCCACCATTAATGTTGTCACCTCCAAAAACATCAGTAATGGCTGCAACAACTTGCCCTTGTAGTTTGGTTGTAGTGGAAAACTGATTCGCTTCCAATTCAGATGTGCGTGCTTCTAGTGTATCTACACGACCTCGTAATGTTGCTAATTCTGCGGAAAACTCTTCTTGCAGCTTTTGCAGTGTGGCTATATCTTGTTTTGTTACCAGTTCAGCGGTTGCGGTGGCAATAAGTTCATTAACTCGATCAAGACAAGCATTTAAACCAGCAGCGAACTCATATCTTGTCAGCGCCCGATTACCGCGATAAGTGCTATTTGGATAACCCGCAATACAACCGTAACGCTCGACTAGTGATTGTAAAGCTTGGAATGCCCAATCTGTAGGTTGGACATCCGATAACTGAGACACTGAAGTAACTTGCGCTATTACCTGATCTTGATTAAAATTCTCAACTTTATTAACTGGATTTGCGACAGTTAGACGTTCATTTGTTTTTGCTGTCGTAGATATTTCCTCTGCAAATGCAGTACCAGCAAAGATAATCATACCGCAGACTACTGGACTTGCCAGCAGATATTTCCATAGCTTTTGCATTTTTCCCTCACACTCATTCACCATTTGTTGTACCCGCACCACTATTTATTTAAGGGCACATTTTTTTGAAAAGATTCTCAAATAGTATCAGTAGCTAGCATTTTTTAATACAAGGCTTAAGAAAGCCACATTCACCAAGTAAACATAGACAGCAAGCAACAGCATCACAGGAAAAATTCTGCTGTGATTGCTTACACAAAGGAATGTTATCTGGATTATATGAGAATGAGAATTATTATAATATGCAGTGTAGAATAAGTCTCATTGTCAATAAGAATTTTGACAAAAGTAAAACAAGTATCTTAATTTAAGGAGAAAATACGGTGATTTTGACTGTTAGAGAACGTAAAACAGGCACACAAAAAAGAGGCTTCCTATCCTTAATTGCTCTGCTCATATTTTCCACAGTTGTTGGCTGTAACCAATCAAACACGAATCAGGGAACAAATTCTGAGCAGTCGCCGCAAGCACAAGAAGCAGCGTCTAATCCTATAGTGCCGTCAGAAAAAACCAAAGTGGTGACGACATTTTTACCAATTTATTTGTTTACTCAAGCAGTAGCTGGAGATGCCGCAGATGTAGCAATTTTAGTACCGCCAGGGACGGAAGTACATGACTATCAGGCAACACCAGATAATGTAAAAGCGATCGCTACTGCGAATGTGCTGGTAAAAAATGGTTTGGGATTAGAGGAATTTCTGGAAGGCACTGTAAAAAATGCCCAAAATTCTAATTTGACAGAAATTGATGCCAGCAAAGGCATTAAACCATTAAATGAGATTTCACCTATTGAAACAACGACAACAGAAAAAAAAGACCATGACCATGCACACACTGAAGGTAATCCTCATGTTTGGTTAGATCCAGTGTTGGCAAAACAGCAGGTGACAAATATCCGCGATGGATTAATAGCCGCTGACCCTAGAAATAAAACCATTTATGAAGCAAATGCTGCGGCTTATATTCAGCAATTAGAAACTTTAAATAGTGAATTTCAACAAACTTTGCAGAAAACTCCCAACTGCACTTTCATCACTTTTCACGATGCCTATCCTTACTTAGCTCAACGATATAATATTAAACAAGTTGCTGTGGTGGAAATTCCTGAAGACCAACTTTCACCAGCAGATGTACAAAATGCAGTTAATACAGTGAAAAAATACAAAGTTAAAGCTTTATTTAGTGAACCAGGAGTAGATAACAAATTGTTAAAAAGTCTCTCTCAAGACTTGAATTTAAATTTGCGTACTTTGGATTCCTTAGAAACTGGCGAAACAAATCCGCAGTATTATTTTCAAGCAATGAAAGCTAATTTGCAAACTCTGCAAACTGCCTGCCAGTAAGTTTAATTAAGGCTAATTAACCACCTGTGACCTTTTTGGAATTAAAATTAAAAAGAAAAACAATGTCTTGAAAAGTTGCTCCTCTTGGAGAGAACTTGCGTGCGGCGGCTCCCCCCGTTGAGCAAAGTTCGGGGTTCTATCCAAGACCGCAATTTTCGCTTTTTAATTAATTAATTTTGGCTACAAGCCCCCACTAGAACTTTGATTTAGTGGTCTACAATAAGTGGTGGGACAGAGCAACCACTTATTGCAATTTTTAATTAATAATTTTTAATTTTTAATTGGAGCGAAGCGACTTGACCAATTACCCAGGAATAATGACTACGCCAATTTTAAAAGTAGAAGGATTAACTGTATATCAAGGCAGTCATTTAGCTGTGCGGGACGTTGCTTTTGAATTATTGCCAGGAACAGATACAGCGATAGTTGGCCCCAATGGCGCGGGTAAAAGTACTTTGGTCAAAGCGGTGTTAGATTTGATTCCTCATAGTGCTGGCAAGATTGAAATATTTGGTCGTCCACTTTCTAGGTTGGGAAATTTGCGTCATTTATTGGGTTATATGCCGCAAAATTTCATTTTTGACCGCAGTTTCCCAATCTCTGTGAGTGAGTTAGTAGGATTGGGATGGACTAATGAAGCCAAAACAGCGAGGTCGTTTTTCTTCAGGTTATGGAGACAAAACCAGGAAAAATCAGCAGCAGTCATAGAAGCTTTACAGCGAACCGATGCTTATCATCTACGGCATCAAGCTATTGGTACTCTCAGCGGTGGTCAACTTAAACGGGTATTATTAGCTTACTGCTTGGTAAGACCGCGAAAACTTTTAATATTAGATGAAGCCTTTGCCGGGGTGGATGTGCAAGGTACAACAGATTTTTATGCTTTGCTCAATGAACTCAAACGGGAAGAAGGTTGGACAGTGTTACAGGTTTCCCATGATATTGATATGGTAAGCCGCCATTGCGATCGCGTCCTTTGTCTCAACCAAACTGTTGTTTGTACCGGACAGCCGGAAATTGCTCTTTCACCCCAAAACCTTTTAGCAACCTACGGCCCAGGATTCAGTCGCTACCAACATCACCACAATTGAGTTATGCACTTCTATGATCATTGCCAGATAATTGCACTAGCCGTAACCAATAGCCATGAATTGGTAGAGTTGTTGCAATTCCCTTTTATGCAGCGAGCGATCGCAGGTGCTGTATTAATGGGGATACTGGGAGGTTTGCTTGGTAGTTTTGTGACCTTGCGCCAGCTGTCATTTTTCAGCCACGCTGTCGGTCATGCAGCATTAGTAGGTGTAGCGTTAGGTGTGCTGTTACAGGTCAATCCGACTTGGATGCTGTTACCTTTTACCTTACTTTTTGGCATTGTAGTTCTCTACTTTATTGACAAAACCGATTTAGCGAGCGATAGCGTACTCAGTATTGTATTATCTGGAGCATTAGCGATCGGGGTGATTCTCACCAGTCTCATTAAAGGATATCGCGGTAACTTGATGGCAGTACTTTTCGGCGATATTCTTGCTATTGATACCACAGATTTAATTTTGACCCTAATTGTACTTGTTGGTAGTAGCATATTTTTACTATCAACCCTACGACAGCAAATTTTGTTGACCTTGAACTCTGATGTAGCTCAAGTGCAAGGCATTCCAGTCCAACTATATCGCTATGGCTTTGTCGTCTTGCTTTCACTAGCCGTAGCCGTAGCGATTAAAGCTGTCGGTGTTTTACTGGTGAATGCTTTTTTGGTAATTCCTGCTTCAACCGCCAAACTGATGAGTCATCACTTTCGCCATTTTCTAATTATGTCGGTGATAGTTGGTTCCACTAGCAGCATTGCTGGGATTATTGTGTCAGGTCTTTTCAACCTTGCTTCTGGCCCTAGTATTGTGCTTGTTCAGTTTTTGCTATTTATAGCCGTTTTCATTGGGGTGAAGTTAAAGTTGAAAACAGCATAATTTTTTTTGCTTACCTCTTGCCAAATCATTTTATGTTCGCTAAGATGATTAATCGTGGCTAATAAAAAGTCCACGCCGGGATAGCTCAGTTGGTAGAGCAGAGGACTGAAAATCCTCGTGTCACGAGTTCAAGTCTCGTTCCTGGCATATAGTTAAATATAGATAACGAAGTAGGCGATCGCAGCATGGTTAAAGTTTTTATCAAAGCGTAGACACGCAGCTGCTTGCCATCAGACATCACCTTTGATTAGTCTTTAGAACTCAAGTGTTGCAGATCAAAGCACGAAGTTGAGAGTTCCAAGCCTCAAGCTTGCAGTTTGGCTTGAAGATAGGCGGAAAAACTGGTATCCCCTTTGTAACTGAAGGTTCGGCGGAGAGTAATTTTGAAATTGAGGTGAAGTGTAAGTTTCCTGAAAACAAGCAAAATTCCAGCACTTAAGGTTTTGTTTGAGTAGGCATAACTTTTATACCTTAAGCTATGCAAAACATGATGGAAGCGATGTCTACGACGGGCTTTGCCTACGCCTTTTGCAATTGGGATAAAAGACAGTCCTTTGTAGGGGCATAAAAATGTTGTGTCTTCACCGCGTGTTGCTTAATATCAATTCAAATAATGTTTGCGACACATAAATTATTCATACGGGCACGGCAATGCCATGCCCCTACCATGTGTTGTATCTCAATGCGAATTAATATTTATGAAATAACACAAGATTTTTAATTAAAAAGGAATATCAAAGAGGAAATTTTGATCATCAGAATTATGTTGCAGATTTTCTGGATCATCTGCCCAACGCTGGGGATTATTTAAAATATATTCTCGGATGTTATCTATAGATTTTTGCTCTCTACAAATGTGTTCATAAAAATTACGTTGCCAGATTGATTGTCCTTTTGTCTGCCAAATTATATTAATGCGCTTGCTGACCACGCTTTTATAACTACCAATAACTGTAGACATAGAACCACGTACAGGTTTACCAAATTTTTCGGTGTTGTGTTCGATATGCTGATTGAGGGCAAGGCAATGCCTTGCCCCTACAGGGTTTTCGGTCATGATTAAGATGCCGTGTAGATGATTAGGCATGACCACAAAGGTATCTAGTTCAATGTGAGGAAAGTGGTCGGGTATTGTTTGCCAGCAGTTGAAGGCGATATAACCTAAAGAATTTAATTGCATTTCTCCCTTAACCACATTACCAAATAAACATTGCCGTGCTTTGGTGCAAATGGTGATGAAATATGCGCCAGGTTCGGTGTAATCGTACCCTTTTAAGCGAATAGAATGCCGATGATGTTTTTGTGGATCATAAGGCATAATTTTCTATATATAGTTGTTATAAATTTGGATTTATTTTAATCGTTAATTTTTGCCTTTGCCCACACAAATAACGTAGGGGCAAGGCAATGCCTTGCCCTCCAACCCATTTGGTTTCTCAACGATAAACAATATTATTTTTACCGATGTATATGATCTGTGAATAATGCTAATTGATCTCAGGGAGATTACAAAAAAATCTTGGTTGTACTGCACAATTCTCTGAGGGCATGGCATTGCCATGCCCCTACGGAAAATATCTGTGGTAGCGTAAGGTTATAGGTCAATACGGTTCAGATAAGGCTAAAACTAAGACTAATGTAGGTTGGTTTAAGCAAAGCGCAACCCAACAAATCCCTCGGAATGTTGGATTTTCTAACGTCAACCCAACCTACTTTTTTTCTTAACTGAACCGTATTGGGTTATAGGTTGGTAAAGATGGGATGGGAAGAACTATATTCGCTGTTTTTTCACCATCATTCACCTTTGGATCTCGGTTGTTGCTGTTCAAAGCATGAAGTTTCGAGTTCAAAGGACGAGCGATCGCCTTTTTTTCACCATCATTTACTATCGGATCTCAAAATTCCATGTTCGGAAGCCGAAATTTCGAGTTCAGAACTCGGAACGCCGAGAAATTTACTCCAACATCCAAGTTCTGAGCTTCAACATTGCACCTTAGAAGTGCGATTGCCGAGCTATTTTCTACAACGCTGCGGCTTGAGGCTTGGACTTCCGAGATTTACGGGCGAATCTTTGCCCCATTTCCTCAACTACTCCATCTAAACCAGCGCCTTGTCCACTAGCTTTGGCATAGTTATACACCTGCAACGCGGCTGCATAAGCTTCACTGCCCACCGCTAGGGATGTATCATCCACCAATTCTTTTAATTGTGACAGTGAAAGCAATACTGGATACAGAGCTTCAAATAATTGAACGTCTTTCCGCATCTCGTTGAGGTCAAACGATCGCGGTAAAAACTCTGGGTTCTGTGTCGCCACCTCCAATGCTTTGCTGACAAAGGCGCGGCTTTTATCTCCCATCTTGGGTAAAGCTTTACGCTCCTCGTTACTTAAATCAATCAAAAATGGTAATTTTTCTTTAATGGTGGCGATCGCTTGCAACACAGCATCTCTCTCTGATTGCGTTAGTGTTGCACTAATTGGGGCTGTGGACATAGAAATTAGTCTCCAGTATGTTGCTTAGTTTTAGAGTGCCCACATATACAATTTGAATTTCAATGACACCAGTAAAGATAAAAATTCCGAGTTCAAAGCTAGTACCGCGTTTTACTTGAGAAAAATCGCACATCGCGTTAAGCTTCCTTAGCGTAACCGCACGCTGTAAAATCAGGCGATGACAAATCAGCCCTCGTCCGTAATTCCCTCTTGCACTTGGAGCCGTCCCATCGGTTTAGGCTGGGACAAGCCCTATACAGTCCGCTACGCTAGCAATATTGATGATGGCCCTTGGCATGGTATGCCTTTAGGGGGCTTTGGTGCAGGTTGCATCGGTCGTTCTTCGCGGGGAGACTTTAATCTGTGGCACATTGACGGCGGTGAGCATACCTTCAAAAATATTCCCGCTTGTCAATTTAGTGTGTTTGAGTCAAACGACACATCATCTAGTGCCTACGCTTTGTCTACCCAAGTGCCAGATGATGGTAGTCTGCAAGCTTGGCAATGGTATCCAGAAAATGCAGGTACATATCACGCCTTATACCCCCGTAGTTGGTTTGTCTACGAAAACGTTTTTCAAGCACAGTTAACTTGTGAGCAGTTTTCTCCCATCTGGGAAAACAATTATCAAGAAACTAGTTACCCTGTGGCAGTGTTTCTCTGGAATGCCCATAACCCTACAGATAAAGCCATTACTCTCAGCATTATGCTCACCTGGCAAAATATGGTGGGCTGGTTTACAAATGCTCTCAAGTCTCCCCAGGTAAAGATTCGAGATGATGGTAGCCCGGTTTACGAATATCAGCCACGTTTGGGGGAAAGTCAAGATAATTACAATGAATTAGTTGAAAATAATCAACACATTGGTTGTGTTTTAAGACGGGTTGGTAGTGATGCACCATTACAAGAAGGGGATGGCACTTGGTGTATTGCCACTTTAAAACATCCCCAAGTGGAAATATTTCATCATACCCGCTGGAATCCTGACGGTAATGGTGGAGATGTTTGGCAAAGCTTTGCTGCCAATGGTGATTTACCCAATTATGTAGATGCAACTCCAGCATCAGAAAATACACAGATAGGAACTGCGATCGCAGTGCGCTTCACTCTGCAACCAGGCGAAACTATAGAAATTCCCTTTGTTTTAACTTGGGATTTTCCGATCACAGAATTTGCTGCCGGGATTAATTACTACCGCAGATATACAGACTTTTTTGGTCGCGATGGCAACAATGCTTGGGTGATCGCAACTACTGCGTTACAAGAATATCAAAGTTGGCGATCACAAATTCAAACTTGGCAACAGCCGATTTTAGAGCGGGAAGATTTACCCGACTGGTTTAAAATGGCGCTGTTTAATGAACTGTACGACCTCACCAGCGGCGGTACTCTCTGGAGTGCAGCATCAGATTTAGACCCCATCGGTCAATTTGCGGTGCTAGAGTGCCTAGATTATCGCTGGTACGAAAGTTTAGACGTGCGGTTATATGGTTCTTTTGCTTTGCTGATGCTGTTCCCAGAACTAGAAAAGTCGGCAATGCGAGCATTTGCAAGGGCAATTCCTCATAGTGACGATCATCAGCGGGTAATTGGCTATTACTACACAATTGGGGCAGACACTACAACAGCCGCGCGTAAAATCACAGGTGCAACACCCCACGATTTAGGCGCACCTAATGAACATGTCTGGGAGAAAACTAATTACACCTGTTATCAAGACTGTAATTTATGGAAAGATTTAGGCAGTGATTTTGTGTTGCAAGTATACCGAGATTTTCTGCTCACAGGTGCTGAAGATGTGGACTTTCTTGTAGATTGCTGGCCTGCGATTGTCCAGACTCTCAATTACTTGAAAACTTTTGATCAAGATGGCGATGGGATTCCCGAAAATTCTGGCGCACCAGACCAAACCTTTGATGATTGGCGATTACAGGGAGTAAGTGCTTACTGTGGTGGATTGTGGTTAGCAGCGCTACAAGCTGCGATCGCAATCAGTAATATTTTATTAACTCATAACCTTGGCGAACTTGGCGACTTGGCGGTTCAAAAATCCATCTATGAAGCTTGGCTGCAACAATCCCGCCCTATCTACGAAGAAAAACTTTGGAACGGGCAATATTACCGCTTGGATAGTGAGAGTGGTTCTGATGTAGTGATGGCAGATCAGTTATGCGGACAATTCTACGCCCGGTTACTGGGTTTACCAGATATTGTATCGAGCGATCGCGCCCTCTCTGCTTTAAAGACTGTTTATGATGCTTGTTTCCTCAAATTCTGTAATGGCCAGTTCGGTGCAGCTAATGGAGTTCGTCCCGACGGTTCACCAGAAAATCCTCAAGCTACTCATCCTTTGGAAGTCTGGACAGGGATTAACTTTGGGCTAGCAGCTTTTCTAGTACAAATGGGAATGAAGGATGAAGCATTGAGGTTGACGCAAGCGGTGGTACAACAAATCTACGACAATGGGCTGCAATTCCGCACGCCCGAAGCGATTACCGCATCTGGTACTTTCCGCGCCAGTACTTATCTTAGAGCAATGGCGATTTGGGGAATTTATTTAGTTTGGAATAGGGCATAGGGCAGAAAAGGTAGAGGTACAGGACATAGGGAGAATGAAGAAAAATTACTTCTTTCTCCTTATTGAAAATTAATCAAAAGTATGTCTTAGGATGGCTCGTGACTTATTCCACAATATTGGCGTTGGTTTCCCTCCGTAACAAACTTTTCAAGACAGAGGGCACTGAGGAATGAGAGTTTGAGAAATATTTTGCGTAAGTCCTGAATCAATAAGTATTTTTAAGCCGTATTAATCGCCAAAGCTATTAATCAAGGTTCCTATTTGAGCAAAAACTAGCAAACAAGCGGTTAATAAGCCATTTTTGGAGATTTTATTGCAAAAAGAAGCAAAATTCTGGTAGAAGTACTTAAAGTAACAAATCAATACCATAAAGAAAATTAAGACGCAATATGCCAAGTGGCATAAGTATCGAATTATCATACGTCAGGAGAATTTAAGATGCAACACACCAAATGGCACAAACACCGCAATATCTTGCAAATTATTAGTGTTATTGCACTAACTGGCTGGTTGCCTACGTATGTCCATGCCCAAACAATATCAACAGATCTACCGATTTACTCTTACTCATTCTGGCCTGATTCGCCCCAAGTGAGTAGTCCAGTTGACCCAGATACTGGCCCCGTAGAATTAGGAGTAAAGTTCCGTAGTGATGTAGACGGTGTAGTTAGCGCTGTCCGATTTTTCCGAAACAAATCAATTGATAGTGGCTATGCGGTTCGTGTATGGAAGGCATCAACAGGGGAGTCAATAGGTACAGGAATAGCGATCGAGGGCCAAGGGCCAACTCCAGGCTGGCAAACTGTTATGGTGTACCCACCAGCGCCCATCAAAGCTGGAGAAATTTACATTGCTTCCTACTATGCAAGTCAAGGATCTTATGTAGCAGAAACAAATTTCTGGACTGCTACTAGTGTTGAGAATGGGCCATTGCACATATTGCGTCAAGGTGTGTACGACAGCAATGGTATTTACTTAAAACAATGTGCCCAAGTCACAGACAGTAATTGTGAGCGTAATAGTGTATACAAATATGCAGTAGGTGGTGGCTTCCCCACAGAAGGTTATAAAGCCAGTAATTATTGGATTGATGTCATTTTTAAAACAAACACACCTCCCCCATACTTTCCCTACCAAGGATTGATTCCTTAACTGAAATTATTGTGTTGTCAAACCATTTTAATAATTTACGAAAAAAATATTAACTCGTTAGCAAAATAGTTTCACTGCTAGATAGAACCAATCATAAATTATGGGTATTGGAACCCACATTCCGCACCTGGAACTGTCACAAAAGAAATGACAAGGAATTTGGGAGCTAGTTTTTGATTCAAGACTAAAACTGGAGGGATGGAAAGTAAACAATTAAGCCAGAGTGTGTTAAAAAATGAACCAGTGGAAAAAATACTGCATAAAAAAGTAGAGCTACTGGAATTAGAGTAAGTAACTCAAAAAAATGAGAAAAAGAATGCTTCCTTAAAATGACAATCAAACTAATAAATAATAGCGACGACAAGTATGAGGAAAGAATTGTAGTATCGATAATCTTTGATCAGAGAGGTTTGATATCTGGAAAATACCATTAACAATTAATAAATGGATACCTTGGAAACATTGAAAAATCCACCTGAGAGTGGGGCGGGGTGTCAGTTTACCTAATTGATTTGTGATTTTTTGGTTTTGAGCCAATAAACTTTCACGTAATTGTCTTTGCCCTAAAGTATAAACCAACAAACATAACCCCATAATCATAGATAATGCTTCAATGCGCTCCCTTGATTTGAGGAAGATGCTGTCTGTGAGAAATAAAGGGTCTTTCAAGAAAGCAAATCCTCTCTCACATGATTGTTGAGCTTTATATTCTTGAATCATATCTGAGTGGCTCAATTGGGATTCTTGAATAACATTAGTGGCTAAAATAAATTTTCCCGAAGTCCGATTTTCCATTTCAATCGCTTCTTCATCTGCTGCTAATTGTGCTGATATTTGATAGCAATATTTCCAATCATTTTGAGAAATATTTTTGCTTCTCTGCATAACCATTTGAGGTTTTTCATCAAATTAAGGTTCTCGGCACTATATAATGCGCTGTCGGCTACCATTAACGCATCTATATCAATATTCTCTCGAAAATCAACGAGAGTTTTAGCAAAGGTTTTCGTATCTGATTGATTTCCTGACGCTGCTTTTAAAAAGATGGGGATATCTCCATCACTACTACAAATCAACTCGAGAATAAATTGTTTCAAATCTGGTCTATGATCTCTTGAATAACCATAGGTAATACTTATTGGCTGTGGTGCTATCTCTATTCGTGTGGTTTCATTCTCTGTTGTGACATTTTTTTCAAACGCTACTTCGGGTAAGCCAGTTTTATATTCTCCGTGTAGGTGCAGCGAACTGGAATCCAAATGCAGCGATGACAAATTTACTCCATATTTTTTTACTGCTGCCAACGCTATTATGGTAAAAATTCCACTTAATCCTCTTAAATATAATTGGTCTAATACTCTTCCTAATCTATCATCGTTCAAATATTCTGGTAATACTCCTTCTCCTAACAGGTGTTCACAGGCATAATTATCTATATATTTAGGAAACATATATAAAGTGCCTGACACAAAACCTAACCCGTTTAGTATCATTGCTTTGACCACCTGACCTGCACTCACCTTTTCTTGAGGGTGCTGTCCTACTATTTTATTTATTTCGTCTACTAGCCCTATTTCATCTATTATTCCTGCTACTATTCCCAGATGATCTAGATTTTTTACTTCGATATTCAAGGGTGTTTTCATGTCACAGCATCTGCCATCAACTCTTTCTAGCTTTTCATGCTTAGAGCCTTTGCATTGCTGATTTTAATCTTTATTTTTTGACTTCTACTTGATTCTTACCGCTTGCTTCACTTATGTAGCTTTATGGTCTTAATTTTTACCCATCTTCTTGATTTACTTACTGCTTTCTCTGTGTGCCAGTTTTAGGTGCGGAATGTGGGTTGGAAAGGTGTATTATACCCATTCCTAACCCTCTTTTATCACTTTGGGAGAACCCAAAGTGATAAAAGAGGGCTAATGGATAGCCGACACGGAGAGGGGTTGGGGGAGAGGTCAAATAAGACTTGTCGAACTCACGTTAACCTTATCCCGTATAGTTATACCATTTCACGAAAAATTTGATACAGATTTAACCATTGAAAGATTTACTGTATCTAGCCCTGTTTTGTCACTCTGGCAGTAGTATAATAAAGTACAAATGCTAGAACCAAGACACAGACTATGGTACAGCCCCGTCCAGCCGCACCAACAATCAAATTTGTGGACGAATATTGCCAGTGGTATAAAAGCCTGTTTTCAGATGTTAGGAGTTTTGAGGCTTTTAAATATCTTCATGTGGGCTGTGTTTCTGATCTAAAACGGAAAACCCTACCAGAAATAGCAAAAATTGTAGGATTGGATAACCAACAAGGGTTGCATCATTTTTTAACTACATCACCTTGGGATATAGAGAAGTTAAGAACTTTGCGATTAGAGTTAATTTTGCAAGTGCTAAAAGGTAGACCAATCATTCTAATTATTGATGAAACAGGAGATAAAAAGAAAGGGAATAAGACAGATTATGTGAAACGGCAGTATATAGGAAACTTGGGAAAAGTAGATCAGGGAATTGTAGCAGTAACAGCGTATGGTGTATTCTGCGGTATGACTTTTCCACTACTGTTTGAAGTATACAAACCTCGTGAAAGGTTAAAACCAGAAGAGAAGTACCTAAGTAAGCCACAAATAGCAGCAATTCTAATGCGAAAGCTCAAGTCAATGGGCTTTAACTTTAACTTAGTACTGGCAGACAGTTTGTATGGAGAAAGTGGAACTAACTTCATATCTGTGTTAGATGAAATGAATCTAAACTATATAGTAGCGATTCGCTCAAACCATTATGTGGATTTACTTCCAAGGCAACATACTCAATATTTAAAGTGGCATAAGTTTAAAAGGGTATTTTCAGACCTTAGAAATGAAAAGCGGTTGATTAGAGAAATAATTCACGGCAAACGACAAGAGAAAAGATATTGGCAGATTACCACAGACAGTGAGAATTTACCTGATAACACTACTTGGTATGTGATCAGTAAGTATCCAGACATTAACAAGCGAGATGTTGGTAATTTTTATGGGTTAAGAACTTGGGTTGAATATGGCTTGAAGCAAAGTAAAAATGAATTAGGTTGGGCAGGCAGATTATCGTCTAACTCACTACTGTGATATTGAACGATGGTGGGAGATTGTTATGAGT
>NZ_JAECZB010000018.1 GCF_016056295.1 Atlanticothrix silvestris CENA357 | reverse complement strand
CGTTTATACCCTGCTCTTGTGTCTGTAACTGTTTCGATAAAAAAACCCCTACTTCTGGCGTGACGTGCTTCTGCATTTGACTTCGCACTGCCTCTTCAATTCCTGCAAGGTTTGTGAGCTTTTCTTTTGACGTATCTTCGTACAATATTTTAGAGATTGCCTGAATATGTTCTTGAAGAGCTTGCTGTTGTTCTGGGGTCATTGCTAGGTAAATGCACTCGTCTTACTTATCCTGACTGATTTTCACCTTCTTTGCAAAAAACTGGGATGCTCCCATTTTGTTTTGACCTTCAAGATTCAGATTTAGAATCAAATAGAAATTTCTTTAGAAGACTTTTCAACTACATTAAAGTAGTTGTTTTTTTGATATGTGCTTTATTGTTCTGGTTTTTATTTGGTTGGTTGGCTGACTACTCCTTCCCCTTTGGTCAGGCTCTAGAGCTAATTCTTGCTTGTTTCAAGGGTACTATCTCAACAAAGGTTAATAGTTTACAGCAACAGTTACAAAGGACAGATATAATACCCCAGCCAAACAATCAACAGCAAGTTCATAAGTTAAATAACTTAGAGTCTCAAGCATGGTTGTATGAGGGTATTTTAGAACGTCTTGGTGCAGATCCTTCCGCAAATCATGAAAATATTGCGAGAACACTTGAAGCGTTAGAGTATAAAAGAAGCGAAATTTTACAAGAACTAGAGCCACGAAGGCCTCGAAGTTATCGTTTCCTAGCAGAAATACAAGATTCTGTTCGTAATTTTTTGGCTAGTCAAGCTGAGAAAGATTATGAGCAGCTTCAAAAAATTGTAACTAATTTAGTTTTGTTTACGAAAAGTAGACCACCTTCACAAATTATCATTTCAGAAGTTATCAGCAAACTAGCTACAGAAATAGCACAGAACACAAATAAAATTAGTCCTTATCGCCTTCGACTTGCTTACAGAATTGATGAATTAATGAGGCTTCTATCAACAAAATTAATTTTGAACTTTAATGATTCAAAAACTGATAGTGATTACCCGTTACTTGTTAATGAGTTGCGCTCTAGAGTTAATCTTTTATCTAGAGAATTTAACAATTTACTTAGAGCTAAACAAGAAAGTACAAATGAGTTAAACAGACGTACACAACAAATTTCTAGTCTTTCAAAGAACATTTCTGATCTGCATAGAGAAATATCTAATCGTGATGCGGATATAGCCGCTTTGCAAGAAAATATTCAAAATTTTACGAGAGCATTTCAAGATAAACAGGCTCAGATAAATAGTCTGCAAAATTCAATATCTGATTTAAGAAGAGACACTCAACGTACAACTGAAATTAATGAAGAGAAGCAAAATTATATTAATAATCTACAAACTCGGCTATCCCAATTGAGTCAGCAAAAATCAGGCTTAGAAAAAAGAATTCAGGAACTATCTAATTATGCTCAAAGCAAAGTATCTGATATTGAAGAATTATACAATAAAAACTTTCAGTTAAATACTCAAAGATCTGAGTTAAAGCAACGTTATGAAACATTATATCAGCAATATCAACAACAACAGAACGAAATAGCTAATTTGAAGGCACAACTTTCTCAAGTTAATCGCTCACAATCTTCTACTTATAGTTCTCCATCACAGACACAACAAACTACTAAGTCAATAGCAACCGAAAGGGAGATTTCAGTAGAAGAATATCAAATAATTTCTAATCAAAGTGATTATATTTATGTTAAAGCGCATTTCCGAAATGGAAACCCTGTAAGGGCACATTACAGAAGAAGGCCAAGTAAATGAGCTTTAGGATATAGGAGAAGGTGGGAAGCATTTTGCATGGAATTCAAACAAAGTGGCGCTAAACATTGAAAAGCATGGTGTTTCATTTCAGGAAGTTGCAACCGTATTTAATGACTCATTGTCCGTAACCTTTGCTGATCCTGCTCATTCTATCGGAGAAAATCGCCACATTATCATTGGTGTATCTGGATCTGGAAAACTTTTAGTTGTTGCACATACTGAATAAAGGAGAAAAGATACGAGTTATCAGCGCCCGAAAAGCTACCCCATAGGAGAAAAAGTTTTATGAAGAAGGAAGTTGAGAACGAAATGGAAGACGAATTACGTCCTGAGTACGATTTCGCCCAAATGAAGGCAGGTGTCAGATGCAAATATATTGAGCGATATCGTGCAGGAACAAACTTAGTGCTTTTAGATCCCGATGTTGCCCAGCGCCAGCAGACCAACACTGCGGTGCAGGAAACGGAATAAAAGCTGCTGGTAGTAGTTTAAAGCTACTAACCGCCGCTAACCTCTGCTGTTATGCTAGTGGAGACTTAAGCGATGAAGCAATCAGGAATTTTGTTGATTACTTTCACAAATTTGTCCGATTGCAATTAACTGCAACCAGGTTCAGCTTTCTGGCAGCCAGAATTGTTACCATAATTTCAGATTAGATATTGAAGCCTTGATCCAATCTGAAACTTTAGAACTATTAGAATGGCATCGCCTTTGCCAGCATCTTTCCACATTTGCGGCAACTAAATTAGGGGCGATCGCATCGTTGCATCTGAATATACCTGTATCTCAGATAGCAAGTGAGCAGTTGTTAGCACAAACTAAAGAAATTTATCAACTAGAAAGTCGCTTTGCAACGGGACTTTCATTTGAGGGCATTCAAGATATTGGGGATTCCCTAGAACGCTCAGAACTTCAAGGAATTTTGGCAGGAGATGAACTCTTGGCGATCGCCACCACTTTAGCAGGTGCGAGAAATTTACGCCGGGTAATTGATAACCAAGAAGACTTGCCGATCCTGAATGAGTTAGTTGCCGATTTGCGGACTTATCCAGAACTAGAGCAAGAAATTCACCGTTGTATTGACGAACGGGGGCAGGTAACTGACCGTGCTAGCCAAAAAATGGGAGAAATTCGCACAGATTTGCGGAGAGTGCGGAGTCAAATCACCCAAAAATTGCAAAATATTTTACAGGCAAAGTCTGGGGCAGTCCAAGAACAGCTAATTACCCAACGGGGCGATCGCTTTGTCATCCCTGTAAAAGCACCTCAAAAAGATGCGATTCCTGGGATTGTCCATGATACCTCTACCAGTGGTGCCACTCTCTACATAGAGCCTAATTCCGTAGTACCTCTGGGCAATCAACTGCGGCAAACCATCAAAAGAGAGCAAATAGAAGAAGAAGCGATTCGCCGGGCTTTAACGGAGCAAATCGCAGCAGTCAAGCCAGATTTGGAAAGGTTGTTAGCAATTGTGACGACTTTGGATCTGGCAACCGCGAGAGCTAGATATAGTTTCTGGTTAGGAGCCAATCCTCCACGATTTATTAACCGCGAAGTCAATGAACTCATTACCTTGCGGCAACTGCGTCATCCGTTGTTAGTTTGGCAGCAGCACCATGAACAAGGGCAACCAGTAGTCCCTGTAGATTTATTAATTAGTCCCCATATTCGGGTAGTGACGATTACCGGGCCTAATACTGGGGGTAAAACTGTCACTTTAAAAACCCTAGGATTGGCAGCATTGATGGCTAAGGTGGGTTTATTTGTCCCTGCTCGCGAACCAGTAGAAATGCCTTGGTTTGACCAAGTATTAGCCGATATTGGCGATGAACAATCTCTACAGCAAAGTTTGTCTACATTCTCTGGTCATATCCGCCGGATTAGTCGAATTTTGAATGCTTTGGGGAGCAAGGGAGCAGCACTTCAACTACGCTCAGTGACCAAGGAGCAGGGGAGCAGCACTTCGACTACGCTCAGTGACCAAGGAGCAGGGCAGGAACTTTTTACTTCTGAATCTTTACCCAGCACTCAGCCTTTATCACTTGTCTTACTCGATGAAGTAGGTGCAGGAACCGATCCGGTTGAGGGTAGTGCTTTGGCGATCGCTTTATTGCAATATCTAGCTGATCATGCTCAGTTAACTATTGCTACTACTCACTTTGGGGAATTAAAAGCCCTGAAATACGAAGATCAGCGGTTTGAAAATGCTTCTGTCGAATTTGACGAAAGTACTTTATCGCCCACTTACCGTCTGTTATGGGGCATACCCGGACGTTCTAATGCTTTGACCATTGCCAAGCGTTTAGGACTAAAACCAGAAGTGGTAGAACAGGCAAAAACTCAAGTAGGAGGAGCAACAGACGAAGTTAATCAAGTAATTGCTGGGTTAGAAGCGCAACGTCGTCGTCAGGAAACCAAAGCTACCGAAGCCCAAAACTTACTACAACAAGCAGAACGTTTATATAAAGAAGTATCCGCAAAAGCCGCAAATTTGCAAGAGAGAGAACGCGAACTGCGGGCTTCTCAAGAAGTAGCAGTACAGCAAGCGATCGCCCAAGCCAAAGGCGAAATCGCCCAAGTAATTCGCCGTTTGCAGCAAGGTACACCAAAAGCCCAAGATGCCCAGCAAGCAACCAATGCTTTGAATGAAATTGCCCAAAAATATCAGCCAGCAACCCCAGCCAAGCCCAAAGTTGGGTTTATGCCTAAAGTAGGCGATCGCGTCCGTATTTCTCAATTTGGGCAAACAGCAGAAGTGTTAACCGCCCCCAATGCAGATGGTGAGTTAAGTGTGCGTTTTGGCATGATGAAAATGACGGCGAAGTTAGCAGATATTGAATCTTTAGATGGTCAAAAAGCAGAACCAATTGTTAAACCAAAACCAGCACCAGTAGCAGTAACTCCACCACCCCAACCTGCTCCAGCAATTCGTACCTCTCAAAATACCGTAGATTTGCGTGGTAAGCGGGTAGCTGATGCCGAATTCATTTTAGATAAAGCAATTTCAGAAGCTACAGGGCCAATCTGGATTATTCACGGACACGGTACTGGGAAGTTGCGGCAAGGTGTCCACGCTTTTTTGCAACAACATTCCAGAATCAACCACTACGAAGCAGCAGAACAGGCAGACGGTGGCAGTGGTGTCACAATTGCTCACATTAAATAAAAACTCCACGCCACAAGTGGCGTGGAGTTTTGTCAGTAGTTAGTGGTCAGTAGTCAGTGGTTAGTGGTTAGTGGTCAGTGGTTAGTGGTTAGTAGTAAATAAAGACGTTTGAAGATCACGCTACTTGCGTTTTGGGATATTAAATTAGATCAAACGCAACTGACAAATGACAACTGACAACTGACAACTGACACACGCAGTGCAATAAAGCGGCAATAAATATAACTAGTAAAGGCTATTGATTGTTAATTCCTAATTCCTAATTGCCTAGTAATCATCAGCGATTAGCAATTAGGAATTAGCTTTTTTGGATGATATTTATTTATACTTTTATACTGAAATAGCAGTTAAGAATAGGTAAACCTCTATAAGATAGATATTTTTCTATTATGTTGAAAATAAATTTTCATCTTGTAGAGTAAGACAGAGATAACTGCTGTTGACCATTAACAGAAAAGCTAGTTGCAGCTTCTAGCTATAGGAAACCAACTTTAATACTTAAGAGTCTGGTTTCAAAATGGGTAACAGCAACATCCCATATCAGCCTGATCACCTATGCTAAAAGTTATGCACTTGGCCGCCAATTCAACTACTTCTAATTCCCAGTGGGAGGATTTAACCAAGCTTCCAGCCCCGAACACAGTTCAATGGGAGAATATCAAAACCCAATTAGACTTAGTGCTGTTAGCTTTAGAAACTTTAACTGGCATTGGTTCCGAGGCCATGCTCTCGGCGGCAACTAATTTGAATTTAGAATCAAGAGTGCCAGACCGGGTAGCCCTATGGCGATTACGTCAATCAAATCCCTTACGTAAAGGTCAAGGAGGGCGAAAAAAGCTAGATGTCGAAGAAGCGCGATCGCTTGTTTTAATTATTTGCTACCTCGCCAAACAGCATCAAGAATTGATTCGCCGTGCTGTTGGTCTGTTAGAACAAATGGCGGAAAATAATCGAGAACCTCATCAAACTGCTTTACTTGGAGATTATATTGATGCTTTCTGCAACATCTACCAAGAGCGCATGGAAGAGGACGAGCAAATCTCGACAGATTTACTTACCCGCCTAGCGCTGAAACTGCTTGTAGATTTACTGTTTTACAGTGCCCCTGGTGGACACCGCCGTCTCTGGCTAGCACTTATAGACCGTTCTGCAAAATAATTTTTTAGATAATCTTTTCCCCCGCAGTTCCTGCCATGCCACCATCAAATTCTGTCATTCGTCGCTACACACCCCCTACTTGCACACTAGAAATCTTGGCGCAAAGTTCACCCTTATCTCAATGGATGGGGAAAACTGTTCTCAAACAGCTAAGTTTTGAACTGCGCTTCGATGATCCGCGACTACCCGAAGAACGTAGAGTCCCGATTCGGGGCGATCGCGATCAACTAGAAGCTTTGTGTGATGCAGTCACCAGCTACATACAAGAAATTCTCCAACAGTCTTCAGAAAACTTTTGGGTCAGTTTTTCGGGAAACGAAGATTCCAGCAAAGTACCTCACGACTCCGAATTAACAGATTTTCAACAACCTTCACTACCAACTCAGACATTCCAATCTTTTAGTTCCCAGATACCAGGGATAAAAATACATTTAGAACCAGGTAAATATTTAACTCATAATCTATTTCTCGGTTCTCTGGCTAACCAGGGATCTGGCCCTGTAATTCAACTTAGTCTGCTGCAACTGTTCGATTTAGCAACTGCCCTAGATGAGTACTCGGCTGATGTCATGGCGTTACCAAGTCTTAATAAGACTACTCCTATTCGCCGATTACCTGCTTGGACACCTGTTGCCGCAGTACTAGTGTTAAGTGTCGGTTTATTACCAATGACGTTGCAATATGCCAACAACACTAGGCAAAAACAGCCATCAACAGCTAAAAAGACAACCTCAGCCAATGAAGAACTTGCTTTAGCACCTCCACTCAACCTTCCTACACCACAACCCGGAATTACTCCCCCAGATAGTTTACAACCACTACCACCCCTAGGCTCTACCCCGCCACTTCCCACAGATAGTTTGCCTCAAACGCCTTTAGCACCTCCTGATTCGAGTTTAACTTCAACTTTGCCCCCAACATCCCCACTCTCTCCGCAAGATACATTGACCATACCTCAGGGGACAATTCCAACTCAAAATAGCAATCAGCAAAATCCAGCATTCGCCACAGGAAATCAGCAAATCGCTATTCAACCAAATCTCAAGCAAAACTCTACTCGATCAATTTCTCAAAGTGAAATTGGTCTTCCCAAAAAACGAGATTTGCCACCCAGTCTTTCTTCAACTACAGGCAGCTTATCCCCCAATATTTCAGCAGTTCCCCCTGCTGTTCCTACGCTTCCTTCAGCCTATACACCTTTTGACCCTAAACAATTAGAGGAAAAAATCAATTCCTCTGGAACAGTCGCTTCTAGGAGTCAACCATCGTCGGAACTGTCTCCTACAAGTAATACATCATCTGCTGTTGCTGACAGTGACTCATTAGTTAATCGATTGAGAGGTCAATCTCCAAACCCGACATCTACAGAGGTTGCCACTGATAGTACTTTATTTGATACACCTCAGATAGCAGAAGCTAGAGACATCCTGAAAAGTCGCTGGCAGCCACCGACGGGATTAACGCAAACCCTAGAGTATAGTTTGATGGTGGGTGTTGATGGCACAATTGAACGAATTTTTCCTCTGAATAAACCAGCACGAGAGTTTGTTAACAGTACTGGAATGCCTGACATTGGGAAACCTTTTGTTTCCGCTAATAGATATGGTAAAAATCTCAGAATTAGAGTGATTCTCAGTCCTAACGGTAAGGTACAGACACTACCAGAATCTGATTAGTTAAACCAAACTGTTTAATGCCATTTATAAAACTGGTACACACCTTGTACCAGTTATTGCTTGATAAAGGCGGTTGGGGAGACACGATAAATCGCCGTCTCTACAGGAAATTTATTTGTCAATTATTTCTTGATGAAATACTACTATTATTTTTGAGTTCTGTTGAACTTACGTTCAATTATGCAAAGCCGATTTTTAGAAATAGTATCACTCATCTAGACGCTGTGCGATCGCCTGCAATAATTCCTCAAATCCTGACTCGCTGTGAATATTTGAAGTCAGTGTATTCATGTCTTTTAGCAGGTTAGTGAGTTCGGCGATCGTGTTGCGAATCTCGGTGTATTGGTCAATTTCTTCACGAAATCCCTGTAAATTAGCTGCACCAACCTCTTTCATAGCTTCGTCTAGTTCTTTAATTTCTTCTTCCCAATGCTTAATATATTTAAGTCTTGCAACAGCCTTATAAATTTGGGCATCCGCTAACACAATCGGGAAAATCCGATTATAAAACTCTCCATTTTTAGCAATTTGCACTAGCTCAAACATACAATTGGAAGATTTTAAATACTTGTCACTAATAACTGCGATCGCACATTTACCCCGTCCAATCCGTTCCATAAAGGCTTTAATCAGTCCTTTGTAGCCCAAATCGCGTTTATCGCGGATGATTTTGATTCCTTTAGCCTGCAAAGTCTCATCCAGCTTATCCGTCTTTTATCACTTTGGGAGAACCCAATCGCTGAAAGCCTTTCGAGGCTTTAATTTCTAAGTTTTGGCTATAAATTTTAGTTACTGTTAGAAAATAAAGCCTCAAAGCTTGGCTCAATCAAAGTTTCAGAATATTGCTTCGATTATTGTTTTCCGAGAGTGACAGAACAGGGTTATTGACAAATTGCTCACTTTCTCCACCCCAAGCATAGGAGATAAAAATTTCTTTGCTATCTGCTAACCGATGCGTCAACGATTCATTTCTCTCTTGCTCCAGTTCGTTTTGCAACGGTGTAACTTTGGGGTTGATCTCCCCATCTGCTTTAGCGGGTTGGAACATTACATTATCGATTAACCTGCGGACATCTACCATTTCATAGCTGTTTTCGCACTCAATTTGGTAACGACCAGCATTGAAGCGTTTGTTGTTCGTTTTTGATGATGATAACCGGACTATTATCACTGAGGAGTTCGACAACATTTAGCCACCAGTAAAAATCAGTGTTTTCTTTGCGAGTGTCAGCGACTAAGGCATAAAGGGAACGCTTACTCAGGAAAAATTGATGGGTTTGGTGATAGATTTCCTGTCCGCCGAAATCCCAGATATTTACGCGAAAGTCTTCACCATTTGGTTGTGTGAAGATTACCTGGTTCTTCAGATAAATCCTTTCTACCCAAAATTTCCGGTGGAATAGGGACTGGATTTTTGTTACCTTATCTCTGGCAGATTGTTCAATAATTTGCAGCAGTTCTTCGTTAGTCATTTTAGTTTTTACAGAGGCGATGCCTGACGACGAGTTGCTGCTTAAAAATGCAGCAGAGAAATTGAGCTAATTAATAATTTAGCTTGTATAAAAAACTCTTACCTACAAAGGGATAGAGTTTTGTCAGTGGTTAGTGGTTAGTAGTCAGTAGTAAAGATGCTTTTAAAACCACCCACAACGTGATGGGATACTAAGTACTAGATCAAAAACAACTGACAACTGACAACTGACTATTGACAACTGACCCGCGTAGCATAAATAAAAAAATCAAGGACTGATAAAACAAGCCCTTGATTTTACTAAATTATTTAATTTTGTTATTTAATAACGGGATTTTTTGGTTTTTAACTTTTGCTTTTTACGCCGCTTTTGAGCAGCAGAAACTGCCTGTTCTACCGGATAACCCACAACAGGAATTACCTGATATTTGCGCTCTTCTTCTAAATTTTTCAGTTCGGTGTAATCAACCCAATGAATGCAATCAACAGGACAAGTGTCTATTGCTTCTTGGATTACTTCTTCCGCGTCCCCATCTTGGCGAACCACGCGCGATCGCCCATAATCTGCTTCAATATAGAAAGTATTTCGCGCAACATGGGCACAGTGCTTACAACCAATACAGGTGATTTCATCTACATAAACACCCTTTTGACGTAGCATACCGCCCAATTCCGGTTCCAAACCAGAACGTTCTGGGTCATCCCGCAAGCGACCACCTAATTCTGGTTCCAAACCGGAACGGTTTTCTTCTTGTTCTTCCGGCGACGGCAGAAAATCAGCCATTACGCACTCCAGCGTTGTACTACCAAGCGAATCGAACCATCTTCATTTTTTTGTTGTTCAGTAACCTGAAAACCAACACGAGTGGTTTCTTTCACAACTGTTTGGTAAGCATAGCGTTGCGTTACTTGGCGCAAAAATCCATCTACAGACAGATTTTGTTGCCAGTATTGCAAGTCTGCCACCAATTCGTATTCTTTGCCATTCCATCTAAAGCCGATGTCGTAGCCATTTTCCTGCTCAATGGTCACTTCGGCAGGATGAGTTTGACCCCGATAGCCACGCACTTCGTGTGGCCCAGGTTTCCAGTCGATGCCCAATTCAGTCAGCGCATCTTTCAAAGAATCAAGGTTACGTATTTGAGTCTTAATTTGGCTAAAGTGTGACATGGTGGTTGTGAATTAATGACACTAAACTATTGAAAAAACTTACCAATCGCTGTAAGTGGCTTGAGTATTTGCCACATTGGATTGCAGCACCTGAACGGCAAAGAATTCTGAGGTTGGCTCATGAGTGAGTACTTGCCCCAACTGTGCCTCTATTGCTGCTGTAACCTCAGCGCAAGAAGTACCTACAATGCCGGTGACTTTCTCTTGTACCCGACCGTCTGGATAAATTATGAACTCTAATGTCTCCATGTTGTTGGCCAACCACGATAGTACGCTTGAATTGTACTGCCTTAGCAGCAGGCTACAAATGTAGCCATCGGAACATTTTTACTTAGATACCAACTTGCCATTTGTTAACTAATGTTCCATCTCTCAAAATATATATCTCAGAAACTTTACAAAACTTATTATTTTTATAAGTACGCACGTCTGTCATTAGTTAGTCTCTCTTAACCTTATCGATTAGTCAAGGTCACAATTAATCTGACAAAGTAACTAGTAACAGTTCTTAAAATAAGCGTTATCTGTAATATAACCAGCAATGGGAGACACAATCGTCTCAAGCTTAGTGAAAAACTTTATCATTACCATTGAGTTTACCTTAATTTTCTTAAGGGTTTTCAATAGAGTATTTATGAGAATATGGGCTTGTTCGCATTGTAAATCTATCGCAAGTATGAAAAATATGCGATCGCACTCTACTTTATATTCATATCGTAGCTAGTCTTAGGCGATCGCGCTCAACCCTACAATAGGCAACTCCCTGGTGAACTCCGCTGGACGTAGACCAATTAGAATAATATTGATAGAAAAGATTGTAACTATGAGCGTCGTCATTCCTAATGAAATATTAACCACAACCCGCATGACTGAAGACGAAATGAAGCGGGAAATTGCGGTGATGCTGTTTGAAAAAGAAAAGTTAACTCTTGGCCAAGCAAGTCGGTTTGCCGATATGAATCGGATAGCATTTCAGCATCTACTTGCAAGTCGTCAGATCCCCATACATTATGGGATAGAAGATTTTGAACAAGACATTAACAACTTGCGCCAGATGGGTAGATTGTGATCATTGTTAGTGATACTTCACCCATAAATAACCTTGCAGCTATTAATCACCTTCATTTGCTACAACAGCTTGTTGATGAAGACGACTCAATTTAGTCTGCGATCGCACTCAACATTGCTTTCTGTAAACAGAGTTCACCAAATTAAATAGGGTGAGACATTTGCCCACCCTAAAGTAAATTTGTATTTAAAAGAGTTATATCTGCTGAGTTTGGCGAAATCGCTCACATTTGTGAAGTAATTTAGAATTTAACGGAAATTGCCAGGATTAAGGCGGGTGGGAACTCTATTAGGAACTTTATTCCGCAAGCTACCACCATCTTGAGGATCAAGGTAAGGTTTGAGATTGATCCCACTTCGAGATGATCTAGCTTGATTATTACCGTTACCTAGAAGTGTGCGACCTAAGTTATATAATTCGTCTACTCCTCCCCTACCACTATTTCTATAAGTGTTAACAGCTGTGGTCTGTTGTCCATTATCAGCAGAAACTAAGTTTTGGAACACACTATTACGTACAACATAAGCATCTTTGTCACGGGGTACTGTCAAGACAATCCGACAAGAAGGGTTAGCTTCAGTTGTCACGCAGACAACGTTTTCATTATTCAATGTCCCTGTCTGGAGTTCTTGTAAGCCATCTGGGCGATATAACTCTAAGCGGCTAGCAATTGTTTGACAGCGCCTTAGTGGATCCCAGCCACCACCTAAAGCCGCAGGAGTCGCCCAAGGAAAGTATTGTCCTGGTTGGCTTTGGGGCTGATACATGACGGTATATTGACCATTGTAAGACTGGCAAAAAAACCGAGTCCCATTGTTAACGTTGGGCGAAGCGGGTATGTTTGTTGGTGTATTTATAGGTATTGATGTGCCTGTTGATGTTGATGAACCTGATGGTACAGTTGGTACAACAACACCATCGCTACTAGAGTCATATTGGGCAAAAGCTACAGAGTTACCCAAAGATAGGGATAAACCAAGACAGCTTAAAGAAACAAACTTCAGCAGTTGTGATGACATAAATCTTCTCCAGCAAAAATGTGGTAGGGAATTGATACTTTCATTGACGAATTATTTTATGTTTTGATTCATCAAGAATTCTGCTTTTTTTCCTCTCGTTCTTTTTTCTTTCGTTCTTTCTTTTCTTTGAGTAGCTGCTTTACCCTAGCTTTAACCTCTGCATGACGACCTACTCCTTCATAAGCGTAGCGGTTGTAGCCACCACGAGTAATGAGGTCTTCTATATAACTAACTCGTTCATTACCGCCTGGATGAGAAGACAACCAAGTAGGAGGAGAATATTTCTTTTGTTTGTCTAATGTCACCATTAAATTACGCAAGCCATCAGCAGCATAGCCGCTAGCAACAATTAAGCGAGTGCCAAGGGTATCTGCTTGACGTTCCATATCACGGCTGTAACTTAATCCGAAAAGTTGACCAACAGTACCACCTAGGGGAAGATACTGGGTGACGTTAGAGACGAGGTTCCCTTGAGTAACTAATTGAAAACCGTGGGATAGAACTACATGAGATAATTCATGACCAATTAACCCAGCCAATTCTGCTTCTGAATTAGCTTTAGCGATCGCACCTGCATTAATAAAGACTTTACCTCCAGGCAGAGCAAAGGCGTTAAGGTCTTCTTCTGGAATGACGAAGAATTCGTATTTAAATTCATCTCGTCCTGCTACTTTCGCTAGTTTTTGCCCAATTTCATTGACGTATCCCACAATTTGGTCATCTATGATCACCTCCAGCTGTTTTTTTGCCTGTTTTGCTACCGACTCACCTACAGATTCTTCACCTTGTAGCAGCAAAATAGTAGAGTCAATCGCAGAAAATGGCCCCAAAAGGCTGCCAGTTACGGCATAACCTAATGCACCTGTGATAATGTTGGCGAGGGCATTGCCTCTAATTTCTTCTCGGATGTGGGATTTGTAACGTTTGAGATTTGTTTGGGCTAAATTCGTAAACTCAGGTGCTTGTGGATCTTTGGGGTTGAGAATAGCAAATTGACGCGCCGCTAAAGAAGCTTCCATCCATTTTTTGGCTTCAGCTAAAGCTGTGACTCTAGCTTTAATCAATTCTGGCTGATTAGGATACAGAGAAGTTGCCCGTTCTAATACTTCTAATGCTTCCTGGGGGCGATCATATTGTTTGAGTACTTCGGCATAGCGAATATTACCAGGAATAAATTCTGGATATTGCTCAACCAATAATTGTAATGGTACTAAAGTTCGAGTTTGCAGTTTAGTAGCAATTCCCGCTTCTGCTTCCCGCCAATAAACTTTACCTGCTGGGGATAGTTGTGCTGGATCAAGTATCGCTGGTTTGCGCGCTGGAGGCGCAATTATTTTTGTAAAGGGTTTTTTGGCTTCTCGATACAGTTTTTCTGCTTCTGGAATTTGTCCTGCTAAATAAAGCCTATCTGCTTCTATTAGTTTTAGCTGACGGGTGATTTCTTCAGGAGTAAGTGTAGGTTCTTGGGTCGAATCTGGCTTTTCTGAATCAGTGGTTTCTGGAGTAGATGTAGGTTGGTTGGGATCTGTTGTGGCTTCCGGAGTTGCTTCTGGGGTAGATGAACGTTGCAGCGCATCTTGTAGCTTTTGTGCTGGGGTTTCTGGATTGGGTGTGCTTGTAGTTTCAATAGTGCTAGAAGCAGGTTCTTGTGCTGGAACGGGTGCGATCGGTTGTGTCAAGATAATTAAAATCGTTGTACCAACTGAAAGCAATAACCAGTTCAAGGCTAGCAGCAGAGACTTTCCGGTTCGTTTCATGCTGAGATATATACAATACAAAAGGCTCTTTAATTAAATGTAGGAGCGATCGCCCTCATCCGCCTAGGGTAATTTGATAAACTTCTTGCGAAACTTAGAGAGTAGACAAAAAACTTTAAACAGCTGCTATGTTTTTCTGAGGAATCTTGACAGTAAATGTTGTTCCAACTCCTACTTCACTATTTACAGCAATTTCTCCTTGATGACGCTCTACACATTTTTTAACGACTGCTAATCCGAGTCCAGTACCAGCAACATTTTCAACATTTTGTCCTCGATAAAAAGGCTCATAGATTTTTTCTCGTTCTCCTAGTGGAATGCCTATTCCCTCATCTATTACCTGGAAAATTATAGTTCCTGGCTCCGAATTTAAAATTAAGTATATTTTACCTCCATCAAATGAGTATTTGATGGCATTTAATAACAGATTGCTAAGTATGCAATACAAAAGTTTCTCATCTAAATTGGCACGAAAATATTGACCATTGCTTATAAATTTTATCAATTGTTGATTTGTGCCAAACAATTGTACTTCTTCTATCAAATTTAAACAAAAATTTTCTACGTTGATGGTTTGAGGTTTATAATCTAACTGATTTGCTTCTGCTCTAGTTAAAGTTAATATATCGGTTAATAGATGATTCATTAATTTTGCCGAAGATTGAATCCGGGAAAGATTTTTTAATTGTTGCTCGTCTACTAATTCTTCTAAAATTTCTCGTAATAATTGTGACGAAAGTAATATCACACTTAAAGGTGTACGAAATTCATGAGAAATCATAGAAAACAAACGAAGTTTTAGTTCACCTAATTCTTTTTCTTGAGATAGAGAAAATTCTAAAATTTCAATTTTTTCACGTTGCACCCACTGACGTTCAAGTATGATGCATAAACTAGAAATTACTAAAAAGCTTAGAATTGTCCCTAGTATTTCTATTAATATTCTTAAATGAATACTATACTTAGATTGCTGTAGAGAACTTTGCAGATAAAGTTGCTCTTCAGCCTTCATATCTGCCATTACAGGTAGAATTTTTTCTCGGAGTTTAACACTGCGTTCTGTAATATTGGTTTGTAGTTCTAATTCTGTTTTATCTTTTTGATAAAGTTGTATTGATTGCTCTAAAAGAGCTAATCTCTGATTGACTAATGAGTTCAATTGTGTCAGTCGCTGTTGTTGAATAGAACTAGGATGTATCTGTTCCTTTAACAACTTTAGTTCAGACTGCATATTGATTATTTCATTTTGATAGCGCTTTAAATCTTGTTTATTTCCTAAAAATATATACCCCCGTCGTGCCGATTCTGCAACTGTCATTGCCGCATAGAAATTCGTCAAAGTATTGAGGGTTTGATAAGTATACTGTACTTGATTAGCACTTTTTTGAATTTCACTGGTATTTTTAAATGAAGCAAAAGTGACTAATCCCATAAGTAACAGGGTTAAAGTAAATCCTACTGCAATCCATTTTCTTGTAAAAGACCATTTTATAAATTGCCGATTCATAAATTTTTTGGAAAAATAACTGATTTCATGCTTGCTTATTCTATAAAAACTAAAGAGTGGGCGTACCATGTAAATGTTTACATGGTAAAGTTAATGTCATACCTCCGTGCTTATTTCCTGCTGAACCTAGGGATAAATTATGCGAATTCTGGTAGTTGAAGATGATACTCAACTGGCAGAGGTATTAACAGAAGCTTTAAGCAGACGCCAGTATGTAGTAGATATTGCTAAAGATGGAGAAGCAGCCTGGAATTCAGCAGAGTCAATGAAATATGATTTGATGGTGCTAGATGTGACACTACCAAAGCTAGATGGCATCAAGTTTTGTCAACGCTTACGTACTACTGGAACCACTAATCCAGCACATCGTAACTCTGGCGTACCAGTGCTGATGTTAACAGCTCGCGATACTGTAGCCGATAAGATTGCCGGGTTAGATGCAGGAGCAGATGATTATGTAGCAAAGCCATTTGACTTAGAAGAGTTAATGGCTCGGATACGTGCTTTACTCAGGCGTGGTAATTCTGCAACTACAGTGAGTTTATCTTGGGGGAAATTACACTTAAATTCCAGTACTTATGAAGCTACTTACAACGATTCCCCTCTGTCATTAACTCCCAAAGAATATGCGATTTTAGAATTGCTGATTGCCAATGGCAGAAGGGTATTGAGCCGTTCTAGTATTATTGAGCAAGTTTGGTCAGTAGACGACTCTCCAGTAGAAGAAACTGTGAGGTCTCACATTAGATGTCTTCGGCAAAAACTGAGAGCTTTAGATGCGCCGGACAATTTTATTGAAACGGTTCATGGACTAGGGTATCGCCTCAAATAGTCCGCTATTTCTGATACATACATTTATTCAAATTGTTGTATCTGCACAATTTCTACACAAATTCTACACAGTAATTGCATGTGTAGGTTATATTCTTTTGGTCAGATGTGGTGAGGAAATACAAATATTTAAATCAATGAACCAAGAGAGTAGCTGTCGATGAAATGGAAATATTTATATCATGGTTGGCTGATTGAATTGATACCCTTGCCTCAAGGCTACGTATTTAAATGTTGGATGCCAGATGAGCAAATAGGAATCAGTAATTACCATGTTTATCCTCAAATATGTGACGCTATCAGGGCAGCCAGAAAAAGAGTGCAACTGGAATCTACAAGTTTGTCGCTGATGCGGTTTTTAGATGAATCATACAAAAATCACTATCTCAGTTCTAAAGAACATCTGGCTTTGGTAAGTTCCGTTTTCGACTTTACTATTTCAGCCAATAAACCTAAAATTTAAGACTTTTAACTTTAGTAATGAATAACCAAGTTTTTTATTTATACAAAAATATAGCTATTCCAACCCCAAGCGATCGCATATCCAAACACTGCTGTAATCAAGTAGGGTCAGAAACCTTTGGGAACGTTAAACACTATGACCGCGGTAGTGGCAGGTAATAATTGACCAGTTTTAATTTTCAATTGGAGCGAAGCGACTGATTCAGTGGTCTACAATCAGTAGTGGGTTCAAACCCTTACTGATTGTAATTTTACATTTTTAATTTTTAATTGGTTTAACACTCCCTTTGCCTGATAAGCAGCGGGAGAGTCAAACCTAATTTTTCATCACTCCATCTAGCAGCACACCAGCATCAAAACGTACCGGATCGGTACAGGGTAGCCCAGTTTCTGCGGTTGTTTGGGTGATCGCCTCTAGAGCTGTCAATTCATCTAAATGAGCAGTATTCAAAGCTATAGCCGCTACTGGCACGTTTCCAAAGGCTCCGCCTGCACTAGCAACAGTTTCATAAAGCTGAATTACTTTTGGTAAAGGTGGAATTGGTACATGGGGATGATTGCGATTATGAGTTTGCCCCGCCCGATGTACTAATACTAATTGGGTTGGTTGGGAACCACGGATGAGGGGTAGAGTTGCTGTGGAACTAGGATGCAATAGTGAACCTTGTCCTTCAATGTGCAAGATATCATAGTTTTTGCCATAGCGCATCACTATTTGTTCCACAGCACCCGCGGCAAAGTCAACGCGCACGGCATCTAATGCCACACCATCACCCTCTAACATCACACCAGTCTGACCTGTGGCCAAAAATTTAGAACGCCAGCCTCGCAGTTTTGAAGCCCAATGTAACTCTAAACTAGTTGACATTTTACCGATCGCCATGTCGGTTCCCACAGTCAATACCCGCCGACAAGGCAAGGTGCGGGCGATTCCACTGGCAACACTTAAATTAGATGGTTCTTTCCGTACATCCCAAATTAATTGCCCAGTTTTTAACAGTGCATTTAATTCCGGTATATTTGCCAATGGTGTATGCAAACCGTTTACCAAAGACATGCCAGCTTCAAGAGCGTTTTTGATTTCCAGCCAGTACTCATCTGGAATAGCACCACCACCTGGGGCAATGCCAATGACTAAGACTTCTGGCTTGTAATCTAACGACTCCGTTACTGATGCCACAATTGGGACATCACGCTTGATACCTGTTAATTCTGGTAAAGATTTGTCCGCAGACTCGCGATCAATTACGACTACGATTGGCGCTTCACTGTAACGTAAAAGTGACAGCCCCGTTTTGCCATGAGGCCCGCTAACTCCTTCATGCAGCAGAATTGCTATTCGTTGATTAAGTGGTAGACGCACTGTGTTGTACCCCCAAACCTGGTAAATCGTTTGGCAAAACTCTTCCTTGTTGTATCAATGCACCTGTAAAGGGGTCATCGATTAAGTTAAGGTGACTATCTAAATCTAAATAATCAGCTAGTGGCGCTAGTTGTGCCGCTGCTGTATTCGCTAAGGTGCTGTCAGAATAACAGCCGAACATGACTTGCAAACCGTAGGCTCGTGCTGTGTGTACCATCCGCATGGCCTCGGTTAGTCCTCCTGATTTCATCAGTTTGATATTGATGCCATCTACATAGTTTGCCAGATGGGGAATATCAGCGCTAGTAAAGCAACTTTCATCGACAAATATCGGTAGGGAAGATTCCTTTTTGAGTTCTGCTAAACTCTTTTCTTGCCCCCTTGGCAATGGTTGTTCTACATACTTTATCTCTAAATTGGCCAGCCAATTACACATTTCAATCGCATCTGACAAACTCCAGCCCCCGTTTGCATCCACGAAAAATTCTTGGTTTTTTGCTTCTTCTTGCACTGCTAATAGCATTTTGCGATCGGCATCTATGCCCTCTGGACTGCCTAATTTGACTTTAAAAAGACGAACATCGGTAAATTGCAACCAGTCTCGCGCCCTTGCCCTGGCTCCTGCTGGTGAATTAATGCCAATTGTTACAGAAGTTGGTACTATGACATGGCGATCGAGTCCCCAGATTTGCCATAGAGGTAAACCCACACGCTTGCCTAGCCAGTCGTGCATTGCTATATCCAATGCTGCTCTTACGGAAGAAGGAACCTGCTGTTTTATTAATACTTGCTCAACTTCCTGCCGCTGCAAAGGACTGAATGCTTGCAAGACTGGCGCGAGTTGCTCTAAGCAGTTTTTGATTGTATCAGTTGATTGTGAATGATTGCCAACCCCAAATGGCGACGCTTCACCCCAGCCTTCGAGACCATCCTGCAAAATCCTCACCCATACATTCGTTGTCTGCGCCGTTGTGCCGCGACTAATGGTCAAAGGGAATCGTTTGTTAACCGTAAATAGATTTACTTCAACTTGCATAAGTCTGCTCAATCTTTGGCTAGAGCAAAAACAGTGTAAATTCAAATTCTAGATGATCTGAGGTATCTGTTATACTTTTTTACCATAATTCTATTTTTTAATTTATCTATGAACAACTTAAAAAAATGGAAAATATTACAATCAAAAATGGTATTAGATCACCGCTGGTGTCAGGTCAGACAAGATGAAATAGAATTACCAAACGGTCAAATTATAGATGACTTTTTTGTAATTGTTAGACCAGAAATTGCCTTAATTTTACCCATCACAAATCAGCAAGAGATTGTTTTTGTACGTCAATATAGACATGGTGTTGGTGAAGTTTTATTAGAACTACCAGCAGGAGGTTTTGATGCCACAAAAGAAGATGCTGCGATCGCAGCAGTCAGAGAATTGCAAGAAGAGACTGGTTATATTGCCCAAAAAGTTACTAAATTGGCTACTTTATACGACAATCCTGTCAAAGATACTAACAAAATACATTTATTTTTAGCAGAAAATGTTACTAAGTCTGGAGAACGAAATTTAGATATTACAGAAGAAATTGAAGTTGTATTAATTCCTATAGAGTCAGTGTTAGATAAAGTTACTCAAGGCGAAATTTCTGTAACAGGAACTATTACAGCTCTATTTTTAGGTTTAAAATTTCTCAATTAATTTCTATAACTTAAACACACTCTATAAATTTTTAGCATTCTTGGCGTTTTTGGCGTTCTTGGCGGTTCGATTTCTTCTTTTTTGTGAATTAATTTTGTATAGCGACTTAATAAACAATTGCCATGTTCTGAATACGCCACACTCCTTGTTGTCGAATTAAATCATATCGGACACGTAAAGTTTCATCAGAAGATTTTTTTGCCTGACTATTTTCATAAAACTGTGTTACTTCCTTAACCGTAGCTACCGCTACTGCGCGATCTGGGTAAATCTCAGCTTTATTGATATATTCCACTTTAACAGTGTGATTGTACTGGCGATAACGGTTTGCTGCTCTTTCTTGCTGGGCAAT
Source organism: Atlanticothrix silvestris CENA357 (assembly GCF_016056295.1). Taxonomy (GTDB): domain Bacteria; phylum Cyanobacteriota; class Cyanobacteriia; order Cyanobacteriales; family Nostocaceae; genus Atlanticothrix; species Atlanticothrix silvestris. The sequence goes on along the minus strand of NZ_JAECZB010000018.1, from coordinate 49,029 downwards.
TAACCGCCACTGAGATAAAGCCGAACCAACTAAAATATCCTGTAAACCATCTACTTCATGATTTACTCCTAAAGCCGCAGCTTTAGTAGATAACCAAGTTTCAATAACTTCTTTTGCAGTTTCCTCGCTCAGAGTTCCTTCTGGTGATTGTAATTTACTGTTGCTGTCAGGAATAGTTATTGGTGGTTCATTAAGCTGTACAAATAATTGTTTTCCTTGCAAAGATGGCGCAGGAGAAAACAGATTCTTTACCCATCCAAAAGTTGTGGAAACTAATAACCAAAAAACTAATATACCCACCAATGAAGCAAAAACTGTCCAGACTAATCGTGTTTTACCTTCTAGGGTACTGGCAAAGGTTCGCCGTTGCCCAGATGGTGTACGCTCCCGGCTGACAGGTTGACCAGTTTTGCGCTTCCTACGCTTTTTGACCTGACGGGGTGGAGAGGTTTTAGTTGAACCATTCAGGTTGTGATTAGTTGTTTTAGCTGTGCGTTCCGCAGTAGAAAGCGGTGTCGTTGGTATTTCTGATCTTGCACTTCCATTAGAGTGAGTATTTGGTGATGTATTGGAGTTGGTTGGTGAAGAAGTGGAATACTCAGGTCTTTTGTGGTTTAGTGTTTCCGGTAATTCTGGGTCAGATGTTTTACTATGATGAAATTGTTGGGCAACATTAGTAGAATGACTGCGTTGACGTAAGTTATTTGTCTGTGGTTGGGAAAAAGACTGGCGATTAATTACAGCCCATTCATGAGTAGTTTCTGCATCTGTAGGTAGTCCTTCTAAATAAGCTTGTACCTGTTGGTTAGCAAAGTAATCTTTCAGCGAAGCTTGTTGCCTAGCCAAATCTCGAAAGTGGGGAAATACTTCATGTTGTAACCACTGTTCTGCATATAAACATAATCCCGGTAGCAAGTCTGGAGAGTCTTGGGATTTTTCCCGAATAAAAACTAAGGCTTCGTATTCTTGACTTAGCTCTAAAACACGGGTTGCTTCTTCGGTTTGGCCTAGTAATAGGGCACATAGCGACTGTTCTAAATGTACATCTTGGCGTTTACCCAGATGTATCAGCAATTGCTTGGACTGACGAATTAAAGCTGGTTGACGTTGAGCAAATCCTCGCGCTATGAGAGCATAAACCGCTAAATAGGTAGCAACAGCCGAAGGACGCTTGCTTTCGGCTTCAAAGAGTTTGTGCTGTTCTGCGACTGTGAGGTGGTTACGTAATTGTTGAATAAATCGCAGAAAGTCATCAATGTTTAAACCCGATTCATCATTACCAGTACCATCAATTCCCCCGCGATCGCTTAAAATATTTTGCAATAATTCTAGACCTTGGCGGCGTTCGGCAGTTTTTTCTAGAGGTAGTGCGAGTAATTCTAAAATTCGGTACGGTCGCAATTTGTAAAGGTCAGCCTGCATTTCTGCTTGTACACTTGCAAACAGACCGCCACGAGCTAGCATTTGTTGTCCAGTTTCTAAAGACACCGCAGCATTTTCATAGTGACCTTGCTGCCATTGTTCTCGACCTAATTCTAAGCAGGCCAAAGCAACAGTCAAAACAATATCTGGACTTTCAGTACTTTCTAGAAATTCTTCACTTGCCAGATTATTACCTATGCTGGCAACTGCTGTACCGTTTTGATTTGCTAGGTAGGTATGACCTAGTTTCAGTACCAGTTCGTATTCTCCTAATTCTTGCAGAATTAATAAAGCACCAACTAATTCCTGTGGAGAAATTTCGATACTGAGACTCTGTGTATCAGGATCACCGTGGTTACTTTGGGCACGATCTCCCAATGCTACTCTAGCGTTAGCCGTACCATCAGGGTCATAGGCGTGGGCAAGATAAAGCTGGTCGTAACTGCTACGTTCTTTAGGATTTGATAAAACCACGTAAGCTTCTTCTATAAGTTGTTTTCGAGAAGAAATTGCTGATTGAGAATACTCCCGTCGCGGCAATTGTACAATGCGATCGCTGTATGCTTGCCGCAACTGTTCATCACTTGCCGCTAACGGTAGTCCTAAAATTCGGTAGTAATCTAGCGGAATTCGCACAGCCTACTTCCCCTGCACCGTGATCAACATAATTCACCTAGAGCATTCCAGGCATGTAAAACCGTGCCATAATAATAACGGTTAATAATACCGCGAGTTACTTACACTATAAGTGTATGTTGCAACAATTAGTTTTATGACTTCCCTAAATTTGAGTCATATTTTAGTACTAATATTTTGCCACCGCCTAGAAAGCACTAATATATTGTCTTAATTCTTAGTACTCTTGTGTTTAAGAACTGATGTAAGCCTGTAACACTATAAGAAAAACCATAATAAATTTCATTGGTGGATTGGTGTTGTACTGGTAGAAATCTATGATTGATTGTATTTAGTACTGCGATCGCCCTGGTGATACGGTGATAAAAACACCACCGTAGGGTAGATTTTTATAACAATAGGGAAAAGTATAGTAGCATAATTCAAATTAAACTACAACTTTATACTTAGACTCATAGAGATTTTCAATGCCATCTTTTCTAAATTGTTCATGGATAGGCAGAAACCAAGCTATTCTGTTTGATAGCCTATAAGCGGGATCTGGGAGTAGAAAAACTCAGAGAACGGCTATTACCGTTAAGGTTAAATCCTCGTTAAGTCAAGGATAAAAACGCAAAGTTTGCCCATTCTCTATTTACCTATTCTCCATAACCTTTTGTGGTGCATAAATTTTAGTTGTTGACTCCAGCACTTCCCAGCTTGTTAAAAGCAGATATTGTGTGAAAGCAACCTATTTTTGAGTTGGTAAATTTTAGTTTTACTAAAGGGATACTAAAAAATAATGGTTCAAGAACGCACGTTACCTACATATAATACTGCCACTACCCAGATCACCAAAGAAGAAGGGTTACGGTTGTACGAGGACATGACATTAGGGCGCTTTTTTGAAGACAAATGCGCTGAAATGTACTATAGAGGTAAAATGTTTGGTTTCGTCCATCTGTACAACGGTCAAGAAGCCGTTTCTACTGGTGTGATTCAAGCAATGCGACCAGGTGAAGATTTTGTTTCTAGTACTTACCGCGACCACGTTCATGCTCTGAGTGCAGGAGTCCCAGCAAAAGAGGTAATGGCAGAGCTATTTGGCAAAGCCACAGGCTGTAGTAAAGGGCGTGGTGGTTCTATGCACATGTTCTCTAAGGAACATGGCTTACTAGGTGGCTATGCTTTTGTGGCTGAGGGCATTCCTGTAGCAGCAGGCGCAGCTTTTCAAAGTAAATACCGCCGCGAAGTACTGAAAGATCCCAACGCTGACCAAGTAACCGCTTGTTTTTTTGGTGATGGTGCTGCCAACAACGGTCAGTTTTTCGAAACTTTGAATATGGCCGCCCTCTGGAAACTGCCTATTCTTTTCGTAGTAGAAAATAATAAGTGGGCAATTGGAATGTCTCACGAACGAGCAACTTCCCAGCCAGAGATTTACAAAAAAGCCAGCGTGTTTAACATGGTGGGCGTAGAAGTAGATGGTATGGATGTATTGGCAGTGCGAGCCGTAGCCCAAGAAGCTGTCGCCCGCGCCCGTGCAGGTGAAGGCCCAACATTAATAGAAGCTCTAACCTACCGTTTCCGGGGTCATTCCCTCGCAGACCCAGATGAACTGCGAAGCAAAGCTGAAAAGGAATTCTGGTTTTCCCGTGACCCAATTAAGAAACTTGCAGCTTATCTTCTAGAGCAAAATTTGGCAGATGAGCAAGAACTAAAAGCTATTGAGCAAAAAATTCAGGATGTAATCGACGATGCCGTTAAATTCGCCGAAAGCAGCCCTGAACCTAACCCCAGTGAATTGTATCGCTTCATATTTGCAGAAGACGAGTAATTGAAATGGGGCATGGGGCATTGGGAAGAAGGGTAAAGGGAAAGGGGTAAGGGGGAAAGGATTTGTTTCTTCATCCTTTACCCTTTAACCTTTAACCCCTTTGGGGTTCGCCAGTCGCTCATGGGGGAAACCCCCAAGACCGCGCTGGCTCACCTTTTCCCCTCTAGCTGCTCCCCTGCTCCCTGCTCCCTCTAGCCCCCAACCAAGGACTCAAATTTGTGTTTACCATTGACCTTCAACAGCAACAGTACAAAACCTACATCCTTTCTGATGAAACTGCTGGTTCTCAACTGGAAGTTGTACCAGAACGCGGCGGTATTATCACCTGTTGGCGCGTCCAAGGGCAAGAAATTTTCTATCTGGATACTGAGCGTTTTGCTAATCCTGATTTGAGTGTCAGAGGTGGAAATCCAATATTATTTCCTATCTGCGGCAACTTGCCAGATAATTCTTACACCCACAACGGCAAACAGTACAATCTCAAACAGCATGGCTTTGCCCGCGATTTACCTTGGGAAGTAACTGAGCAAGCAACCCAAAATCAAGCTAGCCTTACCCTCGTCCTTAATAGTACAGAGCAAACTAAAGCTGTTTATCCCTTTGACTTTCAAGTAGTTTTTATCTACAAGTTGCAAGGCAATACTCTAGAAATTCAGCAGGAGTATAAAAATCTCTCGTCCACACAACTGCCTTTTTCTACAGGTTTCCATCCTTACTTTTCGATAAAGGATAAAACTCAGCTAAAATTTGAAATTCCTTCCCACGAATACCAAGACCAGAGAAATAAGGAAATTCACCGATTTAATGGGAATTTTGACTTTAATCTCGATGAAATTGACGTTGCCTTTAAAGAACTCACAAGTCAATCGACTACGGTGATAGATAACAGCCGGAAGTTAAAATTGACTTTAGATTACGGCAAGGAATATCCCATTTTGGTATTTTGGACAATCAAAGGCAAAGACTTTTATTGTTTAGAACCGTGGACTGCCCCACGTAATTCTTTGAACACTGGTGAACACCTAACTGTGTTAGAATCAGGGGCTAGCTACAATGCATCTGTAAGGTTAACAGCTAATTTTTTCTAGACCCCTTTACAAAACTACAGATGTCTGTGCTATACTGGGAAAGTTGCGAAATGCAACGAAAGGGTCGCTAACTCAACGGTAGAGTACTCGGCTTTTAACCGATTAGTTCCGGGTTCGAATCCCGGGCGACCCATATAAGAATTATTGATGGTTATTCAAAGCTGACTCAGAGATATTCTGAGGCGATCGCTTATTTATAAAAATGTTGTTTGAAGACCCTGAAATTTAATCCTAAATTTAATTTTTGTCTGTAGCACCTAACATCTGTAAAAGTTTCTCAGCATTATCTAAATCCCCCACAATTCGCCGAATCGGCACAGGCCAGACTTTAACAAGGGTAGGAGTCGCAGAAACTTGATCGATTTCTGCTTGTTCTGGATTAGTTAAAACATCAACAACTTTCATAGTGTAGGGATATCCTAGCGATCGCTCTAACATTTCGTGCAGATTCTGGAGGATGCGTTCAGTATTGGCGCTATGCCCAGCAACAAACAGACGCAGGACATAACATTGTGGTTTTAACTGTACATTTTGGGCTGCTATGACTGGTTGAGAGTATTTTGGTACTGGTTGGGAAAGGTCTAAGTTTACGACTAAATCATGATCTTCCCAAAGTTGGGGAAATGAGGAGCGATAAGTTGCTAATACCATGCGATCGCACAAACCCTCTTGCCAAGGGGCTGTTTGCCAAACTAGCTCACCTGTACCGAAAATAGCGTTAAGCACAGCCTGATGTCGGATCACTGCTGGATAAGCCTCTGCAAATGTTCGCACTTGGTGGCTGTGCGGATCAAGCCAGTGGTCAATCGTCGCGGTGTAGCAAGGTACTAAAAAATGAGGTGGTTCTGGCAAATCTAAAATTTCTTGTAAAGCAGTGCATAAATGCAAATGCCATCGACCTTGTTTGTTTGAGTCGATGCAGTAAATTAAATCTCCTCCAGGTGTGAATAAGGCAATACCTTTGAACAACTGGGGTCTGGATAGTTTGTCTGTAGTCAAGTCAGTTACAGGGGCTAGGTAATTCAGAGAAGGGGAGCAGGGGAGCAGCTAGAGGGGAAAAGGTGAGCCAGCGCGGTCTTGGGGGTTTCCCCCATGAGCGACTGGCGAACCCCAAAGGGGTTAAAGGTTAAAGGGTAAAGGATGAAGAAACAAATCCTTTCCCCCTTACCCCTTTCCCTTTACCCTTTTTCCCAATGCCCCATGCCCCATTTCAATTCTTACCTTTTACTGTACCTAAACTCGTCCTCGGAGAAACTGTGCCATTTCATTTGGAGTTGGTGACATCTCTAAAGCTGTTTCTTCTGTAATGCGCCCGTCTTGGTAGAGTTCAAGCAGTGATTGATTCATGGTGATCATGCCATCAAAGCTGGCTTGCTTCATCAACTCGGTAATTTCATCATACTTACCGTCTTTGATCCATTCTTTGATAGCCTCGGTGTTGATCAAGATATCGTGGAATGCAGCCCGCTTACCATCAGTAGTGCGGCACAAACCTTGAGCAATTACCGCCACCAAAGACTCGGAAATTGCTACCCGCATCGCATCTTGTTCTTCACCTGAATACAAATTCAATATCCGTTCAATAGTTTTTACGGCGCTATTGGTGTGGAGGGTTCCCATTACCAAGTGACCAGTCTGAGCAGCTTTTAAGGCGGTGTTGACAGTTTCTTTATCCCGCATTTCTCCCACTAGAATCAAATCGGGATCTTCCCGCAGAGCTGCTTTTAAAGCATTGTCAAACTTTAGGGTATGCATTCCCACTTCTCTTTGTTTGACTAAAGACTTGCGGCTTTGGTGGACAAATTCAATCGGGTCTTCAATGGTGATGATATGTTTAGCCATCTCTTTATTGATGTAGTCAATCATCGCTGCCATTGTTGTCGATTTACCAGAACCAGTAGGCCCAGTCACCAAAATTAAACCTTTATGGTGATGGCAAATATCCCGAAAAATCGAGGGTAGTCTCAACTGTTCCATAGTCAAGATTTTCAGCGGAATCAACCGCAGCACCATTGAATAGCCCTTAAGCGAACCAAAGACATTAATCCGCACGCGAGCAAAGTCGTACTGAGTTGCGCCGTCAAATTCTAAGTATTCTTCAAAGCGCTGAATTTCTGCCTCACTCATTACCTCCTGCAACCAACTCATAAAAGCTTCTTTATTGGTTTCTGGATAATCCGTTGATTGAATTTCTCCTCGGTTGCGGAAACGAGGTATTTCACCGATACCTAGGTGAACGTCTGAATATCCCTGATCGTAAGCTTCCTTAATAATCTGTGCCAAGGTCAATCCTGGAGCGCTACTTTTTGGCATCGGTGGCGGAGGGCCCGGACGGTGGGCCGCACTAGATCCAGCACTGGAGGGAGTTCTATTCACTGACGACATATCCAACGTTTGTGTAGATTGGCGCTGCGTCATTAACGATGGTGGCAGCGGCGGCATTGGGGGCACATTTCGGGAAGCAACAGGATTTACACTTGATGGATGCTGTGATTCTGTCATATATCTTTAAAATGTGGCGTTCATAAACTTTAATTAGTCAAAAGTCTCTATTAGCAAGCTTTAAAGCGCTAGGAAGTAGAATTATGACTGTCTGTTTGCTTAAATTTTCAAAACAATGGTTGGTTACGTTTCAAAATCAATACTTGTATATTTTTTATCCATAACCTAATTCTCATAAGTTAATTAGAAAATTTTTGGCTTACATACCCTTGTTTATCACACTATAGCCCTATAGCAGCCTCAGCATTATTCCTATAAGACATCGTGTTATTCACTACCAATGTTTTATTGTAAATACTTTATATTGTTAAATGAAAAAAATTTTCTCAGCATAAATACAAGTTGCTAGCAATTAACAGCAAAATCAGCAGCAGATAATTTATTCAGCAACTTCTTAGAATTATGAGAGCGTTCATCAATTTTTATAAGAAGTGTTAAGCATAATCTAAGTCAAGAGTGGGAAATGCATATTAGGAGCTACTAGGCTTTAGCTTCTATTCCTGAAGACAGATGCCGGAAAGTAGTTTTAAACTTAATTGTTAACTTGAATTTACATTCATAATTACAAAAAATTAAGTGTAAACTTTAGTAAATAAATGCTCATTTTACTAATAGATTTTTATATACTTAATTTCACTGAAGAACAATTCAGTTGGCTCGTTAAAAGCGAGATATAGCTGAAGTTAATTATGCTGTGTAATTAGGAGGCAAAGTCATGGTTTTGGCTCAAAGCTCTAATCTAGGGAAGACCTACTCCTTGTTGGTGGTCAAAAGCTTTTTAATCTGGACTTTCACGTTGGCAGTATGCTTGTTGGTTGTCGGTTTTCCGTTAGTGGTTTTGATGGCTACGGTCGGTTGTCTGTTGTCAATTGTGTTGCAATCTGTAATGCCTGTTAGTGCAGTTTTACTGGTTGCTGGTGGTTTGATTATGTTTAATGTCATGGCAGTTGCGATCGCAGCTGGTGTGTTGACTTTCAAGGGAATACATCCTAGTGATGTTAAATGGTTAAGCTGGCTGCATGGAGAAGCAGACCAGGCGCAGACCACTGTCTATGCCGCTTGCCCTTTAACTTGTGACATCGAGCTATAGTTGATTCCACTAAATTCGACAAACAGTGCATCTGCCCGGTTAAGCCGGGTTTTTTCATGCTTATTTATAATTTGTTAGTTGTTAGTTGTCAGTTGTTTCTTCCACTGACCACTGACCACTGACCACTGACCACTGACCACTGACCACTGACTAATGACTAATCAAAAACGAGTTTGTATTATTTTGGGTACACGTCCGGAAGCGATTAAATTAGCTCCGGTAATTCAGGTTTTTCAAAATTCCCCAGACTTTGATTTGCAAGTAATTTTAACTGGACAGCATCGTGAAATGGTTGAGCAAGTGATGCAGCTGTTCAACTTAAAAGCAGATCACAACTTAGAGATTATGCAACCACAGCAATCTTTAAGCGATATTACTTGCCGCAGTTTGCGAGGCTTGGAAGCATTATTCCATGAAAAAAAGCCAGATTTAGTAATAGTACAGGGAGATACCACCACAGCTTTTGGAGCAACTTTAGCAGCTTTTTATCAAAAAATTCCTGTAGGTCATGTAGAAGCAGGGTTAAGAACAGATGATTTATTTAATCCTTTCCCAGAAGAAGCTAATCGGCGATTAATTTCTCAACTGATTCAATTGCACTTTGCACCCACTACTTTAGCTGTAGAAAACTTGCAACGTTCTGGTGTATTGGGAGAAATTCACTTGACAGGTAACACAGTGATTGATGCATTGTTAAATGTTGCTGCAACCCAACCAGCTTGTGATGTACCCGGTTTAAACTGGGATTCTAATCGCACTTTATTAGCAACAGTCCATCGGCGGGAGAATTGGGGAGAACCATTACAAGCGATCGCTCAAGGATTTTTGCAAATATTAGATAAGTTTTCTGATACTGCTTTACTTTTACCATTGCATCGCAACCCGACGGTCAGAGAACCATTGCAAGCGCTTTTAGGAAATCATCCCCGAATTTTTTTGACTGAACCTTTAGATTATGCAGAATTAGTAGGAGCAATTGGGCGATCGCATTTTTTGCTAACTGATTCTGGTGGTTTACAAGAAGAAGCACCTAGCTTAGGAAAACCTGTGCTAGTTTTAAGAGATACTACAGAAAGGCCGGAAGCAGTGACTGCGGGTACAGCTAAACTTGTAGGAACTACGAGTGAGAATATTGTTGCAGCTGCGACTGAGTTACTCAGTAACCCAAAGGCCTATGAAGCTATGGCCAATGCTATTAATCCTTTTGGAGATGGTCATGCAGCAGAACACATCTTGCAAATTGTAAAAAATTATTTACAGGTTTCTTAAGCAACGTCAAAAAGTAAGAAAGCAGGGACAAGGCTCATAGCATAAACGCAAGGCTTTCTCCTCTTCACCCCAATACTGTTCGGTTAAGCATTTTTAACTGGAAATTGGGCTTTGGGAAAAGTTATTGGGTAAGGGTTACAGGTTTTTTCCCCTTGAACCCTTCCCCTTTTCCCCTTAACCGAAAGATATTGCTCTTCACTCTGCCTCTTTTAACTTCTAAATAAAAAGCTACGAGTTTGAGGCCCAACTATACCATCTACACGTAAACCATTACTTGCCTGAAATTGTCTAACTCGGCTAGCAGTTACTGGGCCGTATACTCCATCAACTGTAAGACCACCTAAAGCTTGTTGTACGTCTCTAACAGGCTGACCTTTAGCTCCTATATTCAGAATCACTGGGCCGCCAACACCACCAGGTCTAGTGGTAGGACGAGGGTTAGATGTATCGCTAATCCAATTAGCAGCAACGTATCTACCTGTAGAAAGCCTAGCAAAACCGTTATTGTATCCTGTAATCGTTGCAACTGGGGCACCATTAGGGATACATCCTACAACTTGGTAGGCTGTGCTTGGGCCAGTACGAACACGTAGACAACTACCATTCGTTCTGACATAAGCTGCTGAAGCTATTTGAGCTTGGGTGAAAGCGGCAAAAAGTACACTAATGCCAGCTAAAGTTAGCCAAGCAGAAGATTTCAGTAGTTTTCCTAAATTGAATTGCAGCTTGGGGAAATTGTATTCGGTATATTCGGCTTGTCCAGTTGCCTCTTGGTTAGCAATAACCATGAGGGAGTAAGCAATATATTCCATGATGAGTACCTGTAAGTGATTTTAGAGAATTTATGTTTTCGGTATCTTTGATTACAAATAATCATAAAGCGTTTTTACTGGTAGCATAATAAAAAAATACTAAGAATTGGTAAATTTTTTCATTCAAAAGCGATCGCACTGATGAATATCAAGATTGGCAGGCGATCGCTTATCGAAAATATAAATAAAATTCAATTAAGATTTAATCTTTTCACTAATTTTTTATCTAGTTAAAGTATGAAAATTATCAGATCTAATCTGACTGCCATTTCGCCATACTTCCACTTTCTCACGGTTGACTAAATAGGAAAAACTACCATTATCTGCTTGATATGTATCTTTACCTATATTCCAAGCTGGGATTTTGACTGGCTGGCTGGGGTCTTGTTTCAATTGCCCAACATAAAATAAATGGCCATGATCATCACAAACTTTGACTCGGATGCTGGCAGTCTCACCTTCAATGACGGTTATGCCACTACATTTAGTATTAGTTATAGGTGCAACATTGGTAGGAATTGGTTGTGGAGGTGAAACTTGCTGAACTATTGGAGGTTTTGAGACTGGGCGACCTCTAGAAGCAGAGATAGTAACTGGCTGTGGTGGTATTTTGCTAGCCGTAGAAGAAGATAATTTTCGCAAGGGATCAGCCGCTAAACGACCATCTGGGTGAAATTCAAAGTGCAAGTGAGGCGCTGTACTATTACCTGTAGATCCCATTTCTGCAATGATTTGACCTTGGCTGACCTGTTGATTCTTGCTCACCAAAAGACGGCGATTGTGTCCGTAGACTGTGAGACTACCGTCAGGGTGCTTAATTTCTAAAGAATTTCCTAATCCCCAATTATCCCAACCTGCTTTGACCACTGTACCGGATGCCGCAGCTACAATTGGAGTGCCAGATGCCCCTGCAATATCAATTCCTTCATGTTGATATTTACGGAAGCCTTGAGAAATAAACCCTTGAGTTGGCCAAATTAAGTTGGAAGCAGGAATAGGAGTTTGCCGAATTGGAGAATTGTCTACTACCTGAGTGAAGGCGGAGGTAGTTGTACTGAATACAGCGATTGAGGATATTAATCCAATATAGGTATATCTACAAAATCGACCAATAGTAAGTTTTTTCATAATTAGTCAGTCTAATTTAAGATAATAATTCAGACATTCTTTAGTTGTCTGTTGTTTCAACCTGATATTGATTAAATCAGGAAAATAAACTTATAAAGTTGGCAAATTGGCAACCGCAAATTTTATACCATTGTCGGTTACAAATATAACTACCCATTAAGTAAAAAAATAAAGTTTCCTATGGTGGGCATCACCCACCATAAATTTGTCAAGTGTAATATTTTTCTTATTGTAAATATTCTCGTGTCAGCTGGTTTTTACCAAAAAGCTCCATATCATATTCCAGATTATCTAGAAAAATTGAGAAAATTGTTCTGTCATATTCACCTTCACAAAAGGTTTCTAAAAACAAACCATTTACTGGATTATGAATATAGGCTTTCATAAACATCAATTCAGAATTTAATTCGTTGACATATTCCAATAGCTCTAATTTATTTATATTTGGCTGACAAGAGTAAAGCGCTCTAATTAATACTCCTCGATTGGGAATATGTTTAACAATCAAATTATTCTTTCTATGATGACGACATAAAAGCAAATCATTATCTTCTTCAACATGATATCCATTAAATTCTAAATGATTACGATATCTCACTAAAGGATGAGCTAAAGAATCACCAATATTAATTTCTGGCATGGGATAAAGCCTCGCAAATTTTTCCAAAAATTAGGTTAGCTAAACTTAGTATTCCCACTCAGCTAGAAACTTCATCAAGACTGCCGCTAAAAATAATACTTACTGCATCTCAGTATATGTCGGAGGCCAAGAAAAGGTCTTATCAGACGCGATAAATCGCGTCTCTACATGAGGCTTTTTGGCTTAACTGAACAATATTGATTTTTAACCCTTAAGATACAATGACTTAATACCTGCGCTCTTTTGGCTCAAACATAGTAATTGCTACTGGACGATATTGAATGTCAATTCCTGCTGGTGAATAGTAAGCCATTGTGTGCTTCAGGAAATTAGTATCGTCTCTTTGGGGGTAATCTTCACGAAAATGAGCGCCGCGACTTTCTTGGCGATTTAGAGCTGATGCTAAAATTGTCTTTCCTACTACCATTAAACTCCGCAGTTCTAGGGCTTCTACAATTTCTGTATTCCAGCAACTGCCTTTATCATCTAAATAGATTTGAGGGTATTGCTGTTGTAATTCTTCTAATTTATGCAAGCCCTCACTCATTAATTCTTGAGTGCGGAAAACTCCACAGAACTGAGTCATGCAATCTTGAAAGGCTAGACGAATTTGGTTAATGCGATACTGTCCTGGCTGTTCTAGCAAAGCTTGAATTTGTTGCTTGGCTTCATTAACATAATATTGCTCATCTAGTGTTGGTAATTTGCGGTTTTGCACAAATTTGGCGATCGCCGCCCCAGTGCGTTTACCATAAACCACACATTCCAGCAGAGAATTACTACCGAGGCGATTAGCACCGTGGACAGAAACACAAGATGTTTCACCAGCAGCAAAGAAACCGTCAACTAAACTATCACCACTGCTACGGACTTGACCATCGGTATTCACTGGGATACCACCCATACAATAATGAATTGTCGGGCGGACTGGCATGGGTTGAGTTACTGCATCCACACCTACTAGGCGGTGTGCTTCTTCCCAGCAAAAGGGAACACGACTCATAATTTTTTCTTTGCCCAGATGCCGCAAATCAAGATAAACAAAAGGGCCGCCAGCGCTACCATCGGGATGAACACCACGACCTGCACGAATTTCGTAGGCGATCGCTCGTGAGGTAATATCACGAGGAGCTAGTTCCATGCGGCTAGGTGCGTAGTTAGCCATGAAGCGATCGCCTTCACTATTGATTAAATACGCTCCTTCTCCCCGTACTGCTTCGGAAATCAGCACTCCTACTGGATACAAGCCAGTGGGATGAAATTGGACAAATTCCATATCTTCTAAAGGCAAGCCGGCGATCGCAGTCATTGCTAAACCATCACCTGTAGAAGCATAATCATTAGATGTGGTGTTATAAACGCGACCGTAGCCGCCAGTGGCAAACATTACAGCCTTAGCCCGCATCACCTCTATATGCCCATCCAAGAGGCTGTACATTACTACACCCTTTGCCTGACCTTCTGACAAAATCAGGCGCATTACATACCATTCTTGGTAAATTTGCACACCATAACGCCGCAAATTATTAACCAATTCATGCAAAATCGCGTGACCAGTCTTATCAGCAGCATAACAAGTGCGGTTATGAGAATGTCCGCCAAAAGCCCGTTGGGCAATGCGACCATCGTTCAAGCGAGAAAATAAAACACCCATGTGTTCTAAGTCAATGACTACATCCGGCGCTTCTTGGGCGAGAATAGCCACTGCGTCTTGGTCTGCCAAGTAGTCAGAACCTTTAACAGTATCAAAAGCGTGAGCTTCCCAACTGTCTTCTGAATCCACATTTTTTAGGGACGCTGCCATTCCACCTTGAGCTGCGACCGAATGTGAACGAATCGGATGGGTTTTAGCAACTACAGCAATATTTAAACTAGGGTCAGTCCGGGCAATTTCTACAGCGGCGCGGCAGCCTGCTAATCCACCCCCGACAATAATTACATCATGTTCCAGCATAGTTAGCCCCTGACTGCAAAAAACGGTTGTTCTAGAACACCAATTCAGTAATAGTGGATGAACCTCTCCCCCATCCCCTCTCCTACGAGGCGAGGGGAGTTTAGCTCGCCCTTCCCTAGTAGGGAGGGGGCTGGGGGGTTAGGTTTTTGATTACTGAATCGATGCTCTAGCTGTTCTATTGTAGAGACGTGATCAATAAAAGGTATGGTGTGGGAATGCGATCGCATCTTGACAAAAAAAATTCCCTGTTTATAAACAGGGACGTTATAACAAATTTTGAATTTAGGTGAAAACTTAAAAATTAGGAGTTAGGTGATAGAGGGAGTGATTGATAAATTTTCACTCCTAACTTCTCACTCCTAACTCTTTAGCTACTAGCCTGTATAGGCTTTTGTTGGGAAACATTACCGGGTATAGGTTCGGTTTTTGTTCCTGGTTCTACAGCAGTTAATTCAATATGATTTAACAATGTAGTGACAAATGCAAACAGCAAGAAAGGCAGCGATAGCAGAACGACGAGACCTACCGTTGCTAAGGCATACACAGGCCGTCTCGCACCCATCAACGCCAAGGCTGAGGCCAAACTAATAGTGATTGTAATTAGCCAAACAATTATTTGACCGTAAATATCACCAAATGTCAGGGTACAGACAAACCGATAGTTTTGAATATTATTCTTGTTCATCACATTTGCCTCAAGTCTCTCCTATAGGTTCTACGTTAGAGCCATGTGTGGCTTGCAGACAATTTCTAAATATTTTTGCAAGGTTTGTAATATCGCTTAACAATTAACTTTTTAGTGACCAAATGTAACCCTAATAAGTGACTTTGGGAATAACCTATGGACATAAGATTTTGAGATTATCCAATCATAAAATTTATGGCTGTTGTTACTGCGATCGCCATTATGCATCTGGTTGATTTTTCTTACAAGTAAGAAATTCAGATAAAGCCTTCACTACCAATTGTTATTAAAACAAGTTGATTGAAACCCAACATTATATTATTAAAGGCTGGGTTCCAATCAATTGAACTCACTTTAGTTATTCGGTGGTGGTACTTCCGCTGGGGGAGCAAGTGAAGCATCCGGAGCAATTTCTTCTACAGTAATTGGTTCTTTGTCCTCAGCTTCATCATGAGGTTGCGCGGCTTCCACTAATTCAGGAGATGGGGGATTTGGTGGAATTACTTCTGGCAAACTCTCGACTAAAGACTCGGTTTCGCTAGGAGTGATATCCTCCTCTACTGGATGTTCTGGTGTGGCATTAGTTTTGTCGATAATCTCAACAGCAGGTTTTTCTGCTAATACAGAGGCAATATCTTCAGGTTTGGAAATTGGTTTCTTTTGCGCCTTGTCTTTCACACCACTGAAGGTGCTACTCAGACCCTTTTGCCACTGAGCAAGCCGTTCTGGAAGGGACAACTTAGCCACTTGCCCTTGAACACCAGTTTTCACTGTCTCAGGACTGGGTACTTGAGTTTGTTGTGCCTGTGGGGTCAGTTGTCGACGTAATGAAAGAGTTTGCCAGCCAAACCAAACTAAAAGCGCCACACTAGCTACATGACCTAGAAGCAGACCCCCAGAAATGCGTGGTGCAAAAATCCATAATACTAAAGCGTAAAACAGCCCTACACCACTCCAAACAAAATCATTCTTTCGGTGGATTTCGGGAAAAAAGAAAGCTGCTATGTAAATGGCTAAACTACCAAGTCCGACCACAAAAGCTAGGACAAATGCCAGCATTTTTTGGTTACTCCTTACTGCGTCTTTTGATTAGGGGCTAGGGGTTAGAGGCTAGAGGCTAGAGTTGATAAAAAACTACTTAAGTTTCTAGTCCCTAGTCCCTAGTTCCTAGTTCCTAAACTAACAATTTTGCAAATTTTACAAGTCAATTGTTGATTTAGATACAAATTAAAATTAATTACTCGTGTTAGTTGTGGATTTTTGTCATTTATATCAACTCTTAAGGTCTTCTTTAGGAGAGAAGCGAAAATCTCGGACTACCCTAAAGATAAAAGGATCTGCAAGAGTTAGCCAAAACAATTTATGACACTACAAAGCTTTGGTGTGATTGGATTAGCCGTTATGGGTGAAAATATCGCTCTTAATGTTGAGCGCAATGGCTTCCCAATTGCAGTTTACAACCGCTCCCGCGAAAAAACGGACGCGTTTATGGCGCAGCGTGCGCCAGGAAGGAACGTCAAAGCCGCCTTTACCTTAGAAGAATTTGTTGCAGCATTGGAACGTCCCCGCAAAATCTTAGTGATGGTGCAAGCTGGTAAACCAGTAGATGCGGTGATTGCTCAACTCAAACCTTTGCTCAATGAAGGCGATATCATTATCGACGGTGGTAACTCTTGGTTTGAAGACACAGAAAGACGCACTCAAGAATTAGAACCGACTGGACTTCGGTATCTTGGTATGGGTGTCAGTGGTGGTGAAGAAGGGGCGCTAAACGGCCCTTCACTGATGCCTGGAGGCACACAAAGTTCCTACGAGTTCTTGTCGCCCATTTTCAACAAAATTGCCGCCCAAGTCGATGATGGCCCTTGTGTAACTTATATTGGCCCTGGTGGTTCTGGCCATTATGTCAAAATGGTACACAACGGCATTGAGTACGGCGATATGCAGCTAATTGCTGAAGCCTACGACTTGCTGAAGAATGTTGTTGGACTTGACCCTAAGCAGCTACATGAGGTGTTTGCTGAATGGAACACCACCGATGAACTCGATTCATTTTTGATTGAGATTACGAAGAATATCTTTCCCTACATTGACCCGGAAACAAAGAAACCTCTAGTAGATTTGATTGTTGACGCAGCAGGTCAAAAGGGAACCGGACGTTGGACTGTGCAAACTGCATTGGAGTTGGGTGTTTCCATTCCCACAATTACAGCCGCAGTGAATGCCCGGATTATATCTTCGATTAAAGAAGAACGGGTTGCAGCATCCAAGATGTTGACAGGGCCTAGTGGCAAATATGATGGGTCAACCAAGGACTTTATCAACAAAGTCCGCGATGCTCTTTATTGCTCGAAAATCTGTTCTTACGCTCAAGGAATGGCGCTGCTATCTACAGCTTCAAAAACATATAATTGGAATTTGGATCTGGGCGAAATGGCGCGGATTTGGAAAGGTGGCTGTATTATTCGGGCTCGCTTTTTGAATAAGATTAAGAAAGCTTTTACCGAAAATCCAGCTTTGCCTAACTTGCTTTTAGCGCCTGAATTTAAGCAAACAATTCTCGACAGACAGACAGCTTGGCGCGAAGTCATAGCGACAGCTGCAACACTGGGCATTCCAGTACCCGCATTTAGTGCATCTTTAGATTATTTTGACAGCTATCGCCGCGATCGCTTGCCCCAAAACCTCACTCAAGCCCAACGCGATTACTTCGGCGCACATACTTACCAGCGTCTTGACAAGCCTGGAACTTTCCACACAGAGTGGGTTCCTATTGATGAGGCTAAGAAAAAATAAATTTTCACGCCTCTAAATTTTTAGTTGATTTATTAGGTGACTCTAGTATCTAGAGTCACTTTTTTTTCAAAACTAAAAATATACAAATAAAATTCAATAGGTATATATTTCTATTGATTAAAATTTTATAAATGTTAACTTAACTGTCTTAACTGTCTTAACTGTCCTTGCATTTTTGCTTTGATGCTGAGAATATTGAAAGACTTGTTTACCAGTAGTAATACATCAGCAATTTTACGATGGATTTAATGGGTAAACACTAATTAGAAAATTGAACAACAATTCTTTCATTTATCAATGGCATTTGCCAAAGAGCAAATTTTCAAAAAATCAAAGAGGTAATTTATGAACAATCTCAAACAAGCACAGCCTGCTTCAGAATTCATGAAAAAAAACTTAGGTATTTCTGAAGCTCCTATTGAAGCATACCTGAACTACGGATATGCACTACTCGCTATTGCTGGAGCTGATGGAGAAGTTTCAGAAGCCGAACTTAACTGGTTACTAACTCATCAGCGTCTTGTTGGCGCTCCTGAAGAAATAATAGAAAAATACAAAGCATTTGAATACAAAAATGCTGATTTAGAACAATTGTTAAACAAGATTACAGTTGATGTTTCTACTTGGTCAAAATCAAGGTCATTGTTGTATCATGCAATTCAAATGGCTCGTGCCGATCAGCATTACTCAATTGAAGAGCAAAAAGCTGTAAAAAAAGCAGCTAAACTACTGAAGGTTGAAGATGATATTGCGCTTGCTCTCAATCGGTTGATAGAAACAGAAGAAGCCGTAACTGCATTACGTAAAGCGCTACTACAAACTGAGGTTTTAGCTTAATTGAGCAGAACCCTCACATCCACATCAGCTTGATTCAATGTAGGTGTAGGGTGTGAGGTTGGGGTGTTGACTCTGTACCTTAGATACAAGCTTGAAAGCCCAGATAGAATCTGACTTTCCTAATTTTGAATTTTGAACAAAAATGTTGAACGCAGTTCCTACCTAAATCAAAGATTTAGATAGGGTGCGTTTAATTGATATCACAGATCGTTTTCTTGCCCTACACCCTACACCCCACATCCTAATTTTTTGTAAAATGGAACCGGAATTCAACTTTTTTCAGCATTGGTATCCTATTTCGCCAATCGAAGACTTAGATCCCAAGCAACCAACAGCAGTGACGCTTCTGGGACTGCGTTTAGTCATCTGGAAACCCAAATCATCTGAAACTTTTCAAGTATTTTTAGATCAATGTCCCCATCGTCTTGCACCCCTAAGTGAGGGTCGCATTGATGACGAAACAGGGAATTTAATGTGTAGCTATCACGGTTGGCAATTTGATGAGCAGGGAATTTGTACTCATATTCCCCAAGTGGAAAATCCAGAACTTGTGAGCAAGAACAAAGAAAATTTGTGTGCTGTAGCACTACCAGTTCGTCAGCAACAGGATTTACTCTGGGTTTGGCCAGATACAAAATCAAGGGAACAAGCCGCTAATACACCCTTACCTTTGTCACCCCAAGTAGATGCAACTAAAGGCTTTGTTTGGTCTTCTTTTGCACGAGATTTAGAATATGACTGGCAAACCCTTGTAGAAAATGTAGCAGATCCGAGTCATGTTCCTTTTTCTCATCATGGCGTGCAGGGCGAGCGCAAACAAGCAAAACCAATCCCGCTTAAAATTGTGCAATCAACACCCAATTTGATTGAAGCAACTACAGAAGAAGGTTTACAAAGAACAATCACTTTTGAACCACCTTGTCGCTTGGAGTATGCGATCAATTTTGGTGATGGCAGCAAACAGCTGGGACTTGTCACCTACTGTATACCTGTGTCTCCAGGTAAGTCTAGAATTGTCGCTCACTTTACCCGTAACTTTGCCAAAACACTCCATCATCTCACACCCCGTTGGTGGGATCACATCAGCGATCGCAATCTGGTTCTTGATGGAGATATGGTTCTTCTACAGCAGCAAGAGTATTTTCTCCAACAAAGAAAATCTACCCAAAGCTGGAAAACCGCCTATCAGTTACTTACAAGTGCAGACCGTTTAGTAATTGAGTTTAGGAATTGGTTTGATCGCTATTGTCATGGACAACTACCCTGGAGCGAAGTTGGAATCTATGTTCCGCTAACATCGAATATCAATAGCGATCGCCAACAAATGCTTGATCGCTACAATCAGCACACGCAACATTGTCGCAGCTGTCGAGAAGCACTTTTGGTTGTGCAACGCTTGCAAGCAGTGCTTTTAATCTACTTTGTTATTACTGTTTGCGCTGTTGTTCTCCTTCCTGATGGACTGCAACTGACTCTGGGTTTACCCTTAATTGCGATCGCACTACTAGGTCTAGGAGCTTATGCTTGGCTAAGATTCTGGCTTCGTCCAAGATTTTACTTTGTGGACTACATCCATGCACACAGATAAAAGCAACTTTCAGGCACTTTTGCAGTAGTTCCCTGCTCAATTTCAATAAATGAGCCAACAGATACTCACAAGATGAATATACTAATTATCCTGGGCGAAGTCATATTTTTAATAGTCATTTTTTCGCTGTTGAACTGGTTGATTAGCAGAATTTCCAAGCAGGTAACTAAAGTTTCTTGGCTTCAAGGAAGAACTACAAATATCACTTTTCTGCACCGCAGTGTCAGCAGGTTTTTAATTTTCATTTCTCTGATTATGTGTCTGGCACTGGTTGGTGTAAATGGAATAATAATTTATCGAGGTGGAAATATTCAGGAATTTCAACTTAATCTAATTCGTAGTCTTCCTACCCAATTTTGGATCAATATTTTTACGGCAAGCTTGAAAAGTTTAAGTTTGCTATTGCTAGTTAAATTTAGCATCCCACCCTTAAAGCGTGGTATAGATTGGGTCTGCGATTACGCAAAGAGAGCCGATCAAATAAAAGCTAATGATGAGAGTACCGAGGCTTTTTTTAAAGTTTTAAAAAGAATTATTATTCATACTATCTGGATATCTTCTTTTATCATCTGTGCTAAATTTCTCTACCTCCCAGAAGTCGTTCCCAAATATATTTACATTGGTTTAAAAATATACATCATAATTACAATTGGTTTACTCATTATTAAAGCTGTTGCTACCATCGTTGATACTCTCGACGCACTGAGTCTTAAATACTCCAATTCTGACAATCTACTGCGTTTATACGAGCGTTTACGCCACTTAATTCCACTCTTAAAAAAATGTTTGGAATACGTCCTCTATGTTGGCATAGTAAATCTTGTTGTTCCAGAAATAGAACCCATCGCTTGGATAAGTGCTTATACCCCTAGAATTGTGCAGATTATTGGGGTTTATTTTATTAGCAATGTTTTGATTGAAGTCGTTTACTTTATCCTGGATGAGTTTTACTTAAAAACTACAGATTTAAATGACTCACAGCAACAGAAACGGCTGACGCTGATTCCCTTAATACGGAGTTTTGCCAAATATTTCGTTTACTTTACAGCCGGAGTAACTATACTCAAGCTGATTGGCATTGATCCTGCGCCTATCTTAGCAGGTGCAGGAATTGTGGGTATAGCAGTTGGTCTTGGGGCGCAAAACCTGATTAATGATGTCGTTTGTGGATTTTTGATTTTGTTTGAGAACTATTATTTGGTTGGTGATTATGTTGAAGTTGGGAAAGTAGAAGAGAGAAATATTGAGGGGATTGTAGAGGCGATTGAACTGCGAACTACTCACGTCCGCCATCCTGATGGTCAATTGCAGATAGTTCGTAATGGAGATATAGGATCAATTATTAACTACTCTAAACAGTATATATATCCAAGGGTGGAAGTTAGCGTTTCCTATGACTCCAATCTAGATCATGTATATAGGGTGGTTGAAAAAGTAGGACAGCAGTTAAAAGCGGATGAACAGGATGTTCTGGAACCAACGCGGGTAGCTGGATTAGAAAACTTTGGGGAGAATAATTTATTACTTCTGACGCTGACAAAAGTCAAACCGGGAAAACACCTTCATATTCAGCGTGTTCTTCGCAAAATATTAAAGGATACTTTTAGCGAAGAAGAAATTGAAATTTGCGGTTTTTCTAAGAATTGAACAGTGGCTGGTCGAAATTAAATATAAAGGCTTTTAATATCTGGCTTTTTCATTGATTTGGTGTGTTATTCTTCCCAAGATATTTAGCTTTTAACTCTTCCAATTCTTCATCTATCTTGCTTTTGCTAGTAGAGTGAGAAGTTGAATTTGGCGATTGTGATGGATTTGTTGGAGGCTTGGCATTTCCTAAAAATTGAGTTTTCATTTCTTCTAGTTCTAAATCAATATGACTAGGAGATTTCGTGATAGAGGTGGGTGCAGACATTGGCGGTGCTTGAACAAAAGGTTTTGCAGCCATTACTGGTGTAGTGGTTACATGGGATTGTTTATTTAAGTCTTGGAAAACTTCATCTGCTGTTTGATAACGCCGAACTGGGATACTTGTTAGCATCTTGTTGATAATGCGGCTCAATTGATTACTCACGGGAGTTAGTAAGTGTTGTTGCCAAATCCATGTATCGTTGTTCGTATCATAAGAATCAAAGGGCGATCGCTGTGTTAATAAATTAATACAAGTAGCACCCAAACTGTAAATATCGCTGGCAAAAGTAGCCCTACCCCTAATTTGTTCAGGTGCAACATATTCAGGACTACCAATACTAGTTCCAGTTCTATTTAAGGCAGCACCTGCTGTAGATTTAGAAGCACCAAAATCTACCAGAACTAATTTGCGATCGCTACCACGTAAAATAATATTTTCTGGCTTAATATCGCGGTGAATAACTTGCCGATGATGACAAAATTGCAGTACAGGCAATAAATCGTGGAGTAACTGCCATATCTGCGTTTCGCTGAAAGCTCCCTTTTGGGCTAATTCCTGCGCTAGATTTGGCCCATCAATAAATTCTTGTACAAGATACTGCCGATCATCTTGGGTAAAATATGCCAGCAGTTCGGGAATTTGAGGATGATTGCCTAATTCATCTAATCGCACCGCTTCTTGGTTAAATAACTCCACGGCTTTTTGCACTGTGTTAGTGCCTTGGGCTTGGGGATAAAATTGCTTTATCACACAGCGGGGTTTAGAAGGTTTATCCTCATCTACTGCCAAGAAAGTTCTGCCAAAACCACCTTGTCCTATGGGTTTGATGGCGCGGTAGCGTTCCTTAAGGAGTAACTTAAAACCACAACTCAGGCAAAAGTTGACATCATTGGGATTTTCCGATTTTAGACAACGGGGATTAAGGCAGTAGCTCATGGAAGTTGGCACTCTTACTTATCTTTATTGTGCCCTGTCCTCAGCAGAAGCGAGTCTATATTTTGCCAATTATCCAGCTTTAGATTATTCATTCCCGCACCCAATTAAAATTATAAAAATGCAGCTACAGCCGAGGAAAAACTTATGTCGTTGATGGAATTGAGCCTTGATACAACAGATGAGGCTGTTGATTGGGTCTGTACGCTGCTGGCTGAAATTATCGATATTGATGATATTGAGATCACAAAATATCTGGAACAGAGCCAATCGAAATTAGCTGAGCAAGATTTAGTACAACCCCCTTGGACATTTACGATTCGCTTACACATTCCTTATAATGTCCACTCGCGGGTAACTGTAGAAAAAATTGTCAATTTGCTGTCACCTTTGCACCGTACAGGACTAGCAACTACAATTCAAACAACTGTGGTTGAGGCAAAATCAACAGGCGCAGGCATCCATAACCCGCTGGTTCACCGGATTGGCAAACGATTTGTTGTGCTTGCTCCTAATGCACCTTACCAATCTCAAGTTACAGACGAAGTAATCTTGAGAATGCAGACCAGTTTAGCTTTTGGTAGCGGTTTACACCCAGCAACTGTTCTCGCTCTTCAACTACTTGAACGGTACATTGTCCCGACGATGAATGTCCTCGACCTGGGATCTGGTTCTGGTATTTTGAGTGTAGCGATCGCCAAACTGGGGGCGACGGTTTTAGCATTAGATAATGACGCTATTGCTGTACAAGCAACTCAGGATGCTGTAGTTCTTAATCAGGTAGAGCAACAGGTAACAGTGGTGGAAGGAAGTTTAGGAGTTGGCAGTGACCTGGGGCATTGGATGGGTGGAATTACAAGTAATAATGTATCAAAAATTGAAAGTGAGCCAGTCTTTGACTTGATCGTGGCCAATATTTTAGCACGAGTGCATATTGCCCTTGCCGATGACTTTAGGCGATCGCTGCGTCAACCTGGAATACTAACTACAGCCGGCTTTACCACTGATCACGAGGAAAATGTAGTTACGGCTTTAACAGAGGTAGGATTCGAGGTCATCGATTGTGAACGATTCAACGAATGGGTTGCATTTGCTTACCGCCTCTCTTAACCCAAAAATAGCTTATACGCGAGATTTTGACTTTCATCCCAATAGCGATAACCAAGGGTGTCAAGAAATGCTTGCCATTCCTTCATTTCTTGGGGTGGTACTTGCATCCCTACAACAATGCGTCCATAATCTGCCCCATTATTACGATAGTGGAACATACTGATATTCCAGTTGGGACTCATAGAACCGACAAATTTCATCAATGCACCAGGGCGTTCTGGAAACTCAAAACGGTAGAGTAACTCGTTGTGAGCCAAAAGAGAGTGTCCCCCAACCATGTGACGCAGATGTAATTTTGTCAGTTCATCATCTGTTAAATCAATGGTTTTAAAACCGCAGCCTTCAAAGGTTTCTACTATTTTGACTGCATCAGCACGGTTTTGAATTTGCATACCCACAAAAATATGCGCTTCTCGTTCATCAGCAATGCGATAGTTAAACTCTGTGAGATTGCGTTTGCCGATACATTCACAAAACTTGCGTAGACTACCTTGTTCTTCGGGAATTGCGACTGCAAAAATAGCTTCACGGCGTTCACCGAACTCGGCTCGTTCTGCTACAAAGCGGAGGCGGTCAAAGTTCATGTTAGCACCGCAGGCGACGGCAATTAATGTTTGTCCTTGGATTTTTTCTCGTTCTGCGTAGGCTTTAGCAGCTGCGATCGCTAATGCACCGGCAGGTTCTAAAATTGATCGCGTATCTTCAAATACATCTTTAATTGCGGCGCAGGTGGCATCTGTATCCACTAAAATAATTTCGTCTACGTAATTCTGGCATAGACGAAAGGTTTCTTCACCTACTTCCCGTACTGCTACTCCATCAGCAAATAAGCCCACCTGAGGTAATCGTACCCGATGTCCAGCTTTTAGCGATTGATACATCGCATCAGCATCCACTGGCTCAACACCAATAATCTTGATCTCCGGACGCAGCCGTTTCACATACGCTGCAATCCCCGAAATTAATCCACCACCGCCAATTGCGACAAATATGGCATGGATGGGCTGCTGGTATTGCCGCAGAATTTCCATGCCAATAGTTCCCTGTCCAGCAATTACATCTGGATCATCAAAAGGATGAATAAAGGTCAATCCTTTTTCTTGTTCTAGTTGACGGGCGTAAGTGTATGCATCATCGTAGGTATTGCCATGTAACACAACCTCTCCCCCTCGTGTTTTAACTGCATTCACTTTGACTTGGGGTGTAGTCACCGGCATGACGATAATTGCCCGTGTTCCCAACCGATTAGCAGCAAGGGCAACTCCTTGGGCATGGTTGCCGGCAGATGCAGCAATGACACCCTGTGCTAGTACATCAGGAGGCAAGTTCACCATCTTGTTGTAAGCACCACGTAACTTAAAAGAAAATACTGACTGCATATCTTCTCGCTTCAATAGAAGCTTGTTATTCAGTCTTGCAGAAAGATTTGGGGCATACTCCAGTGGTGTTTCCTGGGCAACATCATATACACGGGCGGTCAGGATTTGTACCAAGTAGTCGCAATACATGGGGTTAATGGGTTAGCAAATGCCAGATGGAGTATAATTTTACGGCACTTGTGTACCTATTCTGTTGTTGAGGCGAGGATTGTTAGGGATTCGTGGCAAAGATTGGCTATGCAGAGGTAAAATTGCTTTCTAGCCTCATCTAAATCTAACTGAATATATAGGAATCTGCTTTGATTCCTGAAATCATTTGCGTAGGCATGGAACAGGGAACAGGTAAGAAGGAATAAAGCGGAAAGTCTGCCGGGGATACTCCCCCCGGAGAATTTTTCAAGAAAGTGTACTGAGTTTTGTTCAGTATGACTCAAAGAGGCTTCTTGACTATTGCCTATTGCCTATTGCCTATTGCCTGACTACGCAAATAATTTTATAAATCAAATCGGATCGCTATATTTGTGTTGACTGGGCGATCGCAAATAATTTATTGACTAGATTTTGAACTTTATTCGCCAATTTTCATAATTTAACAGCGATATTTCATTAATTATACAAAGTGAGCGATCGCTTATATTCTCTTTTACTCATTAATAAGCTGATTTATTGAAGTTACACTACTAAATTATAGATTTAAATGTTATTCCGTAAGTAAAGTTTTTTGCTACATTTGAACATAGCATCTTTACTTAGCTAGGACTTACGCAAAATTCACCTAATTGGGTCATTACGAGCGATAATGACGTAATCATCTCAAAATCCGGGATCGCTTGCCTATAATACGTTACGGCCGCTATGACAAATTTTGCTTACGCCAGTCCTGTTAGTCAAAAAAATGTTAAGAAATCATCATTCCTAGTTTAAAACACTACCACAAAACCATAGAGTTTGATATGATGCATAATAATTATTGATTATGCAGAGAATAACTACTCAGTATAATCTATTCAAGACCTGAATGAATTGACTTTCAAACAGAAATAAATTTTTCTGTGTCAAAAATTTAGTAGTATTTCACAGTTTAAGGTGAGTCATGAATAAAAAATGGGCTGTTAAACGATTGACGGTAAATCTGACATTAGAAGAAAGAAATAAACTGGAAGAATACTGTGCAATTACAGGAAGGGCAGCAACCGATGTAATTCGGGAGTTGCTCCGTTCTCTTCCAGTAGAAAAAGAGGCTGCTGGGGCAGGACGTTAAAATTAGTTTTCGATATTTCGTTATTCTATTTTCTTAGAATCCATCCAATCGAATATCCTTCCAAATTTCCGAAGGCTGCCATCCTGAGTTCCCCACAGATTGAACCTCAGGATTGTCGCGTTTGGGAATATAGTTAGGTTCTTGACTCTCTAGATATAGTTCTGGTTTTTTCTCAAAAATAGTTTCTGAAATCTCTGGAGTGTCAGTTGAAAGAGTTTGCTCTTCTGCTTCCTCCATTAATTTTATTTTCTTTAACAGTAGCCTTTCCGATTTTTTGATTAGTTGCATATCTATCTAAAGGTTTGAAAACTGAACATTGAAAAATGAGAACCTAAACATTGATTCTGAGAGAGACTAATAAGTCTTTCAAGAATCTTCAGAGAGATCCGTAAAAAGCTTTTATGGAGTCTAGTGTTGAAAAATTTACCTAGGAAAAACTAGGATACAGCAATTTTATGGAAAATACGAGTGATTTACTCAGAAATTTTTACCTAGGGAACTGATAATTTTTTGTGTACCCAGATAAAAATGGGTATGGTTTGTTTACCATACCCATTTAACTAATGTTATGTCAAATACTAGATTTGTGGCACGTACTGAGGCTTTTCAGGTACTTCAGTGTATTCAGCCACAATCTGACGGAACTCTTCGCCGTCAATGGTTTCTTTCTCGATGAGCAAATCCACTAAGCGATCAGTGACGGTGCGATGGTCACGTATAATTTTCTTAGCGTTTTCGTAACAATCTTCCACAATTACGCGGACTTGAGCATCGATACGAGAAGCGATCGCTTCTGAATATTCAGATCGGGTTGTCCAGTCACGACCCAAGAACACTTCTCCTTGTTGGCTTTCTAGCGACAATGGCCCTAAGTCTGACATTCCGAACCGAGTCACCATTTGTCTTGCCATTCCTGACAACTGCTGTAAGTCTCCACCAGCACCAGTTGTGACTTCTGCAGGGCCAAAAATCACTTCTTCAGCGGCGCGACCACCCAAAGCGCCAGTAATCCTGGCTTTGAGTTGAGAACGGGAAATTAAGCCTTGTTCTTCGTTGGGAGTAAACCAAGTCAAACCTTGTGCCTGTCCTCGTGGAATCAGGGTGACTTTTTGCACTGGGTCATGGTCTTTCAATAAAGTCCCAACCAAAGCATGTCCAATCTCGTGGTAGGCAATTAAGCGCTTGCTCTTGCTATCTACCAAAGGAGTACCTTCCATCCCTGCAACTACACGATCCACGGCATCATCAATTTCGCGGAGGGTGATTGCTTCTTTGCGTCTTCTGGCGGTAAGAATCGCGGCTTCGTTGAGTAAGTTGGCTAAATCTGCACCAGTAAAACCAGGAGTCCGGCGAGCGATCGCATCTAAGGATACACTGGGATCTAGTTTTTTGTTACGTGCGTGAACACCCAAGATTTCCAAACGTCCTTTGATATCGGGTGCATCGACAGTTACTTGTCGATCAAAACGTCCTGGGCGCAACAAGGCTGAATCTAATACGTCGGGACGGTTGGTAGCAGCAATAATAATGATGCCTGTGTTACCTTCAAAGCCGTCCATTTCGGTGAGCAACTGGTTGAGGGTTTGTTCTCTCTCATCGTTACCGCCACCAATACCAGCACCCCGTTGCCGTCCTACAGCGTCGATTTCATCAATAAAGATGATACAAGGGGCGTTGTCTTTGGCTTTCTTAAACAAATCGCGGACACGGGATGCACCTACACCTACGAACATTTCCACAAATTCCGAGCCGGAAATGCTGAAGAATGGGACACCTGCTTCCCCAGCGATCGCTTTTGCTAGTAAAGTTTTACCAGTTCCTGGAGGCCCAACTAACAGCACTCCTTTAGGAATACGCGCACCTACAGCAGTAAATCTTTCTGGCTGTTTCAAGAAAGTGACAACTTCTTGCAGTTCTTCTTTTGCTTCTTCGATACCTGCTACATCGTCAAACTTTACTCCGGTTTTGGCTTCCATTTGAAAGCGGGCTTTAGACTTGCCAAAGTTCATCGCTTGGCCTGGGCCGCCGGGCATATTACTGGAGCGACGGAACAAAAAGAACAGTCCAGTAATCAATAAAATTGGGAAAATCAGATTACCCAATAATCCCCAGATAGCGCCATCATTCCGCATGGGGTGGGCATCAAAACTAATTCCTTTGTCTTTGAGTTTAGTAATTAACTCAGGAGCGTTGATTGGCAGATCCACCCGCCAACGCTGGATGCGATTTTCAATATCTTGATCGTTAGCTTCGATAATTGCTGTCCTGCCGCCTTCATAGAGATCTACACTAGTAACGCGATCAGCGTCCAAGTATTCTAGAAAGCGACCATAGGTCATACGAGTATTAGCTGCATTTTTACCCATCTCAGCAGGAGCGCCAGCAAATGCCCCTTGCCAGAAGAAAAAGCCAATTACCAAAGCTGGCAATGTCCAGAGTACCAGGACTCTCCAAGAGAATTTCATCTTAATTTGCCTCTAGATGCCATTAAAATTAACTATCTCTAGTAACTACTGGTGTTATTACCTTTTGGTTTTGCAACTGCCTGGATTGGGTGAACCATTGTCCAATGCTGTCTTAACCTGTGTTACTAGATTAGGTGTACAACGGATGTTTATAAATCCATTTTGTTTAATCTGATGTCTGATCATGCATCGCCATA
This sequence comes from Atlanticothrix silvestris CENA357, assembly GCF_016056295.1. Lineage (GTDB taxonomy): Bacteria > Cyanobacteriota > Cyanobacteriia > Cyanobacteriales > Nostocaceae > Atlanticothrix > Atlanticothrix silvestris. Next base: position 19,512 of record NZ_JAECZB010000018.1, on the reverse strand, counting down.
AAGCTATAAAGGCATTATGGTAAATCTATGATGCCGACAAGAATCTTAATTAAAGTTAACTTAATTTTAATACACCTTGGATAAACAAGCAGAGAATTTAATCGCGATCGCCAGTGATAGTCAGAAAATAGCGAAGCAAAACACAAAATCCACCATCTGTCAATAATGAGAAGGCTGCATCAGGCCTTCTGCGGTAACTATAGCTATGAAGAATTTATATTTGCGGGGTTAGGGAAAATAAAATAAAATTACTCTCTACTTAAACTCCATCATGGTTATCCCAGAACTCGAACAACAACTCCTTCAACTTTCCCCCAACGAAAAACTGTATATTATCCAACTCCTTGCCCAAAGCCTCACTATACAAAATACCCACTCAGAGCAACCAAGCAAACTCTCAGAATTCTTTCGTCAATCCCCCTTGGCTGAACTCACCGAAGAACTCGACCTGAGCCGAGATCGCAGCCTGACCCACGATGCCTTCACCCCATGACCTACCTCCTTGATACCTGCCTGATTTCTGAACTAGTTGTCAAACAACCAAATCAACAAGTTTTAGATTGGCTAGATGCCCAAGTGCCAGAAACACTTTACCTAAGCGTGATTACAATTGGCGAAATAGCTAAAGGCATCAGCAAACTGACTGCATCTAAGCGCAAAGAATCTCTAGCAACTTGGCTAAATGAAACCCTACCCAATCGCTTTGAACACAAAATTTTAAGTATAGATGCCTCAACAATGATGTTGTGGGGAAACTTAGTCGGACAACTAGAACAGAATGGACGACCTCTACCCGTCATGGATTCTTTCATTGCAGCCATCGCCTTGCAAAACTCTCTATCACTTGTTACCCGTAACGAAAATGATTTTGCTGGAACAGGGGTTGTAATCATTAATCCTTGGTCTATTTGAGCTAGTCACCATCCCAAGTAATGTTGCCTCTGATCTGTGCAGATCGCTACAGTTAAATTTCTAGAAATCATCTAGCTGAGTTAATTAAAAAATGCTATGAACGACGAATTTTATTATAGGGGATTAGAAAAAGCGAAACAAAAAGACTACGCTGGAGCGATTGAGGAATTTAATCGTGCTTTACAACTAACACCTTACTTTGCTGAAGCTTACTTGCAAAGAGGTTTAGCATATTATGACTCAGGAGTAATTCACCAAGCTGTTTCAGATTACACTCAAGCCCTCAACTTTTATCCTGATAGTGTAGAAGCAAATTATTGTCGGGGATTGGCCAGGGTAGCCCTCAAAAATTTGCCTGGAGCGCTTGAGGATGTTGATCGCGCTATTCGTCTTAATCCCCATCATGCTGCGGCTTATAATTTGCGGGGAATAGTGCGGCGCAAACAAGGGTATATTCAAGATGCGATCGCTAACTTTAAAAAAGCAGCAGAGTTATATTTAGCACAACAAGACAAAGAAAATTGTCGCCTGTGTTTGGCAAAAATTAAACAGCTACAACCGCCAGAAAAACAAATTGTTTCGCCACAAAATTCTCAGATTACACCCATAATATCGACAAACGAATATTTTAAGCAGTTATTAGAGAAAGCAGAAAAAGGAGATACGCGCTCTGCTATTGCCGATTTAGACTGGGTATTGCAAGCCGATCCGCAAGATGCCCAAGCTTATTGCTGTCGTGGTGTGGTACGTTGCAAAATGGGGAATTATCAAGGAGCGATCGCTGACTTTAACCAAGCACTACAATTAAATTTTCACGATGCGGTAGTTTATCGTAATCGCGGCAAAGCACGTTCGCTTTTGGGAGATAATCAAGGAGCGATCGCTGATTTTAATCAAGCTCTGCAAATTAAACCCCAAGATGCCTTAATCTATGTTGCCAGAGGCAATGTCTATCGGGCAATTGGCAATTATCTTGATGCAATTCAAGATTACACCCAAGCACTGCAAATCAATTCAGATGATGCCCAAGCTTACTACAATCGTGGCATTGCCTATACTTTTTTAGAAGAAATGCAACACGCTGTTGCCGATTATCAACGGGCAGCTAGTATTTATTGTGAACAAGAAAACTGGGAAAATTACCACCAAGTTTTAAACAGCCTCAAAAAAATCCAGCAATCTAGCCCTGAATCAAAACAACAAAAGTATAATTTGCTACGACAGCGACTTTTGCGATTAGTTGGGGGATATTGGGAAATCGCCCAAAAATTGATTGAACAGCAGCAAAATTACCATCCTGGGATGTCGCAAGAGTGGTATTTGCAAAAAGTGATCGATGATTTAGAACGTGATCGCGGGAGATAATATTCTAAAGTTATGATCTGTTTCCCAACAAAGCCGCTTAATTTAATGGAGTTATGTAATGTCTAATATACGAGAAGAAATGCCTGTACTTGCCCGTCACGAAGGAGATTGGGTAGGTACGTATACATTAGTTGATACAGCAGGACAAATTCTCGATCAATATGAGTCTCACTTAAGTTGCCAATTTCCCGAAAATAGCCCCCATCCCTACTACCAAGTCAATCGCTACAAATGGTCTGATGGGAAACAAGAGGAATATGAATTTCCAGGAATGTATAGTGATAAAAAACTTTTATTTGACACTGAACGCATTCAAGGTAAAGCTTGGGAAGCAGATGATTCCGTTGTAATTTTATGGTTTTCATATAAGACAAACCCAGAAATGAACTTATATGAAATGATCTATATTAGCCCAGACAATAATTATCGCGCTCGGACTTGGCATTGGTTCAAAAATTATCAAATTTTTCAGCGCACCCTGATTCAAGAAGAACGGCTAAGATAATAATTTTAAAATTTAGAGATTAGTTTTTCTTCGTGTCTTTGTAGTGCAAAAATGACACGACAAAGGCACAAAGATACAAAAATTAAAATAGGTTTTGTTACACATATTGGCAATAGTAAAACATGGCAAAAGCAGACAAAATAAATTTTTCTACTCCTAGTGGTTTTCCAGAATTTCTTCCTAGCGAAAAACGTTTAGAATTATATTTACTAGATACCATTCGTAAAGTTTTTGAAAGCTACGGCTTTACACCTATTGAAACTCCCGCAGTAGAACGTTTAGAAGTGCTGCAAGCTAAGGGTAATCAAGGCGATAATATTATTTATGGCATTGATCCCATTCTGCCACCAAATCGACAAGCTGAGAAAGAGAAAGCCGGCGAAACTGGTTCAGAAGCCAGAGCTTTAAAATTTGACCAAACAGTCCCATTAGCAGCTTATATTGCTCGTCATTTAAATAAATTAACCTTTCCCTTTGCTCGCTATCAAATGGATGTTGTGTTTCGGGGCGAACGGGCAAAAGACGGACGTTTTCGACAGTTTCGCCAATGCGATATTGATGTAGTTGCTCGCAGTCAACTCAGCTTACTATATGATGCTCAAATGCCTGCAATTATCACCGAAATATTTGAAGCAGTTAACATCGGTAATTTTTTGATTCGCATCAATAATCGCAAAATTCTCACAGGTTTTTTTCAGTCAGTAGGAGTTGCCGAAAACAAAATTAAATCTTGTATTGGTATTATTGATAATCTGGAAAAAATTGGTGAGCTTAAAGTGAAGCAAGAGTTAGAAAAAGAAGGTATTTCGATAGAACAGACTCAAAAAATTATTGATTTTATTAAAATTGATGGCACAGTTGACGAAGTATTAGATAAACTCAAGCACCTCTCTTGTAATCTACCAGAAGCTGAGCAATTCGGCTTGGGAGTTACCGAACTAGAAACTGTGATTACAGGCGTTCGCAATTTGGGAGTCTCCGACAAGCGTTTCTGTGTTGATTTATCTATTGCTCGTGGACTTGATTATTATACGGGTACAGTTTATGAAACTACTCTATTAGGACATGAAGCTTTAGGCAGTATTTGTTCTGGCGGCAGATATGAAGAATTAGTAGGAACCTTTTTAGGTGAAAAAATGCCTGGCGTAGGCATTTCTATTGGGTTAACTCGCTTAATTAGTCGCTTACTGAAAGCTGGTATTTTAAATACTTTATCTGCCACACCTGCACAAGTAATGGTAGTAAATATGCAAGAAGATTTGATGCCTATTTATTTACAGGTGTCTCAACAACTGCGTCAAGCTGGTATCAATGTTGTAACTAGTTTTGATAAAAAAGGATTGGGTAAACAATTCCAGTTAGCTGATAAACAAGGCATTCAATTCTGCGTCATTATTGGCTCGGAAGAAGCAGCAGCGCAAAAATCTTCTCTTAAAGATTTGAAATCAGGCGAACAAGTAGAAGTAGAATTAGCTAATTTGGCTGAAGAAGTGAAACGGAGGCTTCAATGATTAAGCTGATTTCGAAAAGAAAGGGATAGAGAATCTTTTCCCCAACATCCAATACTCAGTTTAATAAGTTTCTGGAAGATTAGGTTTATCTTTTATCTTTGGCGATCGCCCAATGTTTGACGCTAAACTATAAGATTTCAACTTTGCTTGCATGATCATAGAACCAGTAAACCAAATATTTGGTAGTTGCTCTTCTCTGAAAAACTTTTTAGTTTACTGATAAAGCTAGTTGAGGTTTTAGGTTACATTTGGGCTTAATTTTTGTTTAAGTCTCGCTAACCTACGATGTGGGGTGAAAAGTCACAGATGTAGTTGGGATAATTAAGCGTTTGGCAGTTCATGAGGCTGCTTAGGCTCAAGTTGTGCTTGCGAAGTTCTTCTTACCCAAGGGGTAAACCGACTAGGATGAACACATTCAGCACCATTCAGTTCGTCTTTAAGGTTACTGGCGAAAATCTCAAAAATCTCAACCAGAGCTTGGCGATCGGTTAAGCAACCTTGAAGGGCAATAAGTTGTTCGAGAGTCCAATTATAAAGTTGGGTATCACCCTGTTCAATACGAAAATATAACTGACTCTCAAACTGTCCTAAACGGGCGTAAAAGTTCTCCACCTCAGCTTTGATTGACTGCATATCAATGTAGAACTGTTGTTTTTTGATATCTGATAAAACCGTCGTTTTGAGAGATTCCGTGAAGTTTTGGTTAATCTCATTGTTAACGATGGTAGATACTTCATTGCGGAAGTTGACAATTTTATTGTCTAAGTTGACATTGATGCGATTATCAAGCTCGTTGACGACATTATTAACAACTAACTGAACATTGTCACCTGTAGATTGGTTAACAACAGACTTGATGCGTTGATCAAAATCAGCTTCAATTTGTCGGACTACCAGGCTCTTAATGTTTTGGTTTTGATTAGCAATTTTGATGTTAACTACCGCATCAATACGCTTATCAATGTTGCTTTGGATCTGCTGAACCACTTGAGTGGTAATGTCTTGGGCTTGATTAGCAATTTTGATGTTAACTGCATTGTCAATCCGTTCCTGAATGTAGTTTTGCATTTGCTGAATCACAAGATTCTTAACATCCTGGGTGTAATCAGAAATTTTCAGGGTGACGACATTATCAATACGCTGATCTATGTCAAATTGTATCTGCTGAGTTACTTGATTACTGATCTGTTGAGATTGATTAGCAATTTTGACATTAACGACATTTTCAATGCGCTGGTCAATGTCATTTGATATCTGGTTAATGACTTGAGTGTTAATCTGTTGAGATTGATTAGCAATTTTGACATTAACGACATTTTCTATCCGTTGCTCCAGTTCTGTTTGCATTTGCTGAACGACTGAAGTCTTAATCTCTTGAGCTTGATTAGTGAGTTTCAGATTAACGACAGACTCAACATGCTCATTGAGTTCTGTTTGTATCTGTTGAATTACTAAGTTTTTAACTTCTTGGGTTTGCTCAGTAATTGCCAGATTAACCTGGTCATTAACTATTCTGGGAATTCTCGTAATAAACAAGTCGTTGAGATTCTTGTTAAAGTAATTAGACCAACCTTGGAAGTTCTGGTTAAAATTTACCTCCATTTGTTGTATAAGAGTCTTCAGCATGAACTCAAGCCGTGCTACCTGCATGGCAAGTGTCTTAGCTTGGCTTTGATAGCCTTTGAGTATCGAGTTTTCAAGACTTTCCCAGTAAGCTTGTTTATTTTCGTCTTTTTGAGCTGTTACGCTTACTGAGCTTTCGATATTGGTAGCCATCTCTTGCCACATTTGCTCCATCTGATCTTGATCGAAACTGAAGCTGAAATCATTCTCACCGCTGAAGCGACCTCCTCCAGTGGTAGTTCCACCACCAGTGCTTACAAGGGTGACATTGTCTTTATTCCCATTACCGCCTGTCCCTACTGTTACTTGGGGTTTCTTCTGCCCTTCATACTCTTCGGTTACTTCAGTCTCACTCACTGTGTTAATTTCTAGAACGACTTGTCCTTTGTTATCTTCTTTGTAGGTATCAAAGAAAAATCCTAAAATAGTAGTTTTTTCTTTGACTTCTAAAATGAATTCCTCTTGTAATCCGTTGAGCGAACACCAAGTTTCTTTAACTTCAAGACCAGTAAGATTAGAAATAAATTTTCCATCTTTAATCCATAGTAAAGCCCAAGGTTCTAATTGGAATTTTTGCTCAGAAGACCAATAAGTTGCGTTGCCTTCACGAATTTTGAGCTTGTAATTGCCTGGTTCCAATTCAATAAAATTAGAATTTGGTTGCTTCAGCTTAGATAGAACTTTTTCATCAAGAACATAACAGTTATTTTTACTACCAACTGTTAGAGTTTGAGGATTAAAATGTGATTTATTGCTGCTAATTAAAAGATTAACTGCTCCTTTGTTATCACTATTATTCACATCAAAAAACAAAGCACAGATAACAGCTTTCTTTTTGACTTCCAACTGTAACGTCTTGTTATATCCGTTTAAAGTTGTCCAAGTTGCACCTGTTTCAGCGCCTGTGTTTTTGTTGATAAATGTACTACCATCAACCCCATATATCCAAAGTACAACCAAAGGTTCGCCTTCAGTTTCGCTCTGAGCATAACTATAGCGACCACTGGTAATTTTTATATCAAAAGTCCCTTTCTCCAAAGTAAAAGAGCTAGCAACATTTTCTTGCAGGTGGTTCATTGCATTAGCGTCAATAACGTAACAATTGTTTTTGGTGTCAATAGTTAAAAGTGTCATGTTGTCTCCTGAAGAGTTTTACCGTTTTGAGAAGTTTTAGCTTGGACTATAAACTCTATGGTACTGAAGTTTAAATTAAAAGCGATATCAGGACTTGAACCAGATCGAAGGTAAAAAAGAGTATAGTGCTATCTGGGCATAGCTTTCACATTGAAAAAAATTAATAGACCTAACATTAAACCGTGGTTATCAACCAGGAATAGTAATTATAGACGCTGGATATGGTAACAACACATCCTTATTATTAGAGTTAGAAAGTTGGGATTTAAAGTATTTAGGAGAATTAGCTAAAAATCACAAAACTATAGTTAATGATCAAGAGAATATTCAACAAATAATTAGATTAGATGAATTACCCCAGAGCTTAGCCCAAGGGTATTTTACAGAAATTCAATTCCAGTTTTAATAGTAAACATATCGGCGTAAGCACAAAAAGCTCTATCTCTTAAAAGCACATCATTTGGTTTGAAAAAACTGTACATTTTTCTCGCCACTAATTTACTATTATCGGAAAATGCGTTTTTACATTTGGTTGTCTTAATTGATACTGATGCTTAAGTAAGGATTATGCTTGCATTATTATTTAATAATGAAGGATTAAAATTCTTTAATTTCAAGCGAATTTTTAAAAGTTAGATTTTGAACTTACTTGACTTTTTATTAAAGTCCAGAACAGAGCCTCAATAATCCTACTTAGGATTGGTATTTTAAACTTATTTATCCCTCTTACGAAAGATGTGACTAATGCATAGAGCCAAGATAAGTGCAAGTGCGATTCGTCCTAATACTTCTCGGTTAAGGTCAAAATCGGTGTACTGGGGTTTGGCAGAGCTAGAGTATCCTGCCAATTATCGGGATAATCTACTTGTAGCCGTTATTGTTGAAACCCGTCAGGGTTTTGAGAATGTCAGGGAAATTGCCGCAGTTGACGGTATCGATATGGTAGTTTTAGGAGCAGGCGATCTGATGGCAGACATCGCAGACGATTTTGCTGCACTGACTAAGTTAGGAACTTACGATAATTCAGAACTTAACCGATTGATGGCGGAAGCTGAAGCGATAGTTCGCTCCACCCCTGATTGTTGGCTTGGGGGTGTCAGTCGCCATGCCGCCGGAGGTCGCGAACTGTTCGCTAAGGGCTATGATTTCGTGCTACCTGCTGCTGATGGCTGGTTGCTAACCGATGCGGCGCGCTCGATTCTGACTGCTATGAGAGGTTAAAATTTTCGGCGTTGCTGAGTGAAAATATGAATTTGCTTCACGCAGAGTCGCAGCGAAAAGTTGTCATAGCGAAGCGTAAAGCCTGCGGCATAGCTACACTTAGAGCGAGTCTGCGAGCGTCGGAGGGTTTCCCTCCGTAACAAACTTTTCAAGACAGAGTCGCAGAGAGTAAGATTTGAGAATACTTGGTTTTTGAATTTCATATCTTAATTCAGCAACGCCAAATTTTCAGTTTAAAAAGTGGGGAGCTATTTAGATGGCGAAGACTCGTGAAGTCATTATTCCTAAAGGGATGGAAATTTTATACGAAAAGTATCATTACTGCCCTGGCATTAAGGTAGGCAATACTTTATATATTTCAGGACAGGTGGGACGCGATGAAAATTTACAGGTAGTAGAGGGAGTAGAAGCCCAATTTGTCCAGACTTTCGAGAATGTAAAAAAGGTACTGACAGCAGCAGGAGCGACTTTTGATGATGTGGTAGAGATGATTACTTACCATGTGACAGGGGTGAATCTCGGTAGTTTGGAAGTTCAGCCTTCTAATGGTTCAGAACAGCAGTTTACTATTCCACATCTGTCACTGTTTATCAAAGTAAAAGATCGCTATTTTACTAATAATTTCCCGACTTGGACAGGCGTTGGTATTACTGCTTTATCTACACCAGGACTAATCGTAGAGATTAAATGTACAGCAATCTTGGGAAATTAGAGGCTGAACTATTCTGAATTGTTCAAAAATTCGATTACTACCTGCGCTATTTCTTCAGGTATCTGATTCATCATGCAAATTGTTCCTTGGTCAAATTCAACTACTTTGCCATGAGGAATTGCTTGAGAAAGAAAATAGCGATCGCCTGCTTTTGCTAAACTCAATTTTTCAAATTCTTTGACATCATCCATTCCCCAAATAATCAGAGTTGGACACTTAATAGAACGAAATCTTTCTGGTGCATCTAAACAGTAATTGCCGACAGCCCAAACTGCATATAAAGGATGACCAAAACATTTTAAATCGTCTAAAACCCAACGGTGATTTAATTCGGCAGAGCCTACGTATCGAGAACGGGCTAACCATCTTTCCATGAGATGCCCACCATCTTCTTTGATGTTAAAACCTTCCTCAAATCTTCTAAATAGCTCTGCTTGCCCTCCTTCACCGAAACCAGCTACATTACCCAAGATTAGTTTATCAACGCGATCGCCATAAGTTGCTGCTACTTCTCCGGCTACAAAAGCACCTGTATGGTTTCCCATGATGCTGGTTTTTTCTATACCTAATTCATCTAAAAGCGCGATCGCTGTTTTCGCATAGTCAGCGATTGTATACATTCTCGGTGGTTTATCCGAATCACCAAATCCCATCAAATCCATTGCTATGACTCGTCTGTGTTTAGCAAGGATAGGCATAAGTTCGCGATATTCATCACTACTGCGGGGGTTCATGTGCAGCAACAGCAGCGGTTCACCCTCGCCACCGATGCGATAAAGAATCTGTCCATCTTCTGTATCTAAAAAAGCTCGTTTAATTTTTTGTTTCATTATTATTTGAGCGATCGCAGTTAGATTTTTTGCCCATTCATACGATTGGGATTACTGGTGATCGGGTAATATTATTTTGATGATGGAGGGATAAACTGTGCAAATACCTCTGCCCCTGTCAGGTTCTTGGTTGCATTCGCAAAACAGTAATATTTAGGTTTTTCATCGATGAATAACTGATGATCGAGAATAAGATCTTCACCGTTATCGAATAGTCCAACAGGCATGAAGTACTGGTTATTTTGTTTCAATTTATAAAATAGATGGCTACCACATTTATTACAGAATCCACGCTCTGCCCATTCTGAAGATTGATAAAACCCGATATTTTCTTCACCAGAGAAGCTAACATCACTTCCACACTCAATTACTAACAAAGGCCCTCCACCCCACTTGCGACACATACTACAATGGCACGCTCCTAGATGATTACTCATACTTGTTGTGGACATGCTTACTGCTCCACATAAGCAGCTACCGTTTGCAACATTTAGATTAGACATATTTTGCTCTCCTTCGGTAAGATGTTAATCACAAATAAATAACTATGTTATTCTGCTGCGATCGTCAAGAAGAAATTGACCGCCACAGTCTTAGTTGGCAGTTACCTTTAGCTCTTTACTTTGGGAAGCTCTCGGCGACATCTTCAGAATCTCGCGGGTTTGCGCTGGCGTTGCAACTTCCCGACCGAGTGTATGCGCCATCTTTGCAATTTTGTCTACTAACTCGCCGTTGTGCGGTTTACCAAAGCGAGTGTAAGCATAATCTCCTAGTCCAATCGCGACATGGCCTCCCATTGTAATTGCCCAAGCTGCCACCCTCATCACGTCTCCATTCCAGCAAAGTGCCAGCCACTGGTTGCCAGCAGGAACCTCAGCTATAAACGCCTGCAAACCCGATATAGTCGCCGCAGCTCCAGCCGGCATTACTTCCCCAGTAAAAACAAACTCCCAAAGCGTCTCCTGTGGCAAAAGTCCCATTTCCTGGAAGCAACGCGCTGTTCGCATTTGTCCTACATCCCAACAAACTGAACTGACGTAGATATTATGCTCCTTGAATACTTCCAGCACCGCCCTAAGGTTATCACGGCTATTAACATACACTTGGTCATAGGTAGTAAACTTTTTTGCCTGGGGATTCCAGAAATCCACGTTGAGCGACCCGAAATCCACTGGTGCCATGTCAACCCGCAAAACTGGATCGTCATTCACTGCCAAGATGTGCCGGACGCGATCCTCTACCTGATTCTGTGTAATGTAGCCAAGCGTCGGATGAATTAGGAGATCCGTTTGTTCGCGAATTCCCTGTATCACTTCGAGATAAAGTTCAACTTCGTTGCGCGGTTTCCCACTATCTGGGTCTCGCCCGTGCCAATGGAAAATCGAAGCCCCTGCTTCCCAGGCACGAACTGCTTCGCGGATGATCTCTTTTGGAGAGTAGGGCAAAGCAGAATTGTCTTCGCGATAAGCTATTTCGTTACAACGACACTCGATAATCAATGGTAATTCGTCGTTCATTGTCTTCTTGCTAAATAGGTAGGCAAATTTATTTGTATATTTACTGGGCAGTTATATTTTTTGTTCCTTGTTCTCCCTCAATGCAAAAATACTTAATCAATTTTGTACAAGTATTTATTATTTTTCCAGAAAATCAACTACTACTTTTAATACTTCTTCTGGCATTTGATTGACCATCCAAAGGTTTCCACCTTCTAATTGAATCCTTTGATTATTAGGAATTACTTCCTTAAGCCAAGATTGATTTTCAGCTTTGGCTAAACCAACTTTTTCTAATGGTTCTAAAGCCTTATCTCCTGACAAAATCAGGGTCGGGCATTTAATTAAACGAAATCTTTCTTGGGCAGAAAGACAATAGTTAGCTACAGCCAAACCAGGGTATACAGGAGCGGCAAAGCACTTCAAATCATCTAAAACACAACGATGATTTAACTCTCCATTACCGATGTAATTGACACGAGCTAACCATTGTTCCATCAAATGGGAGCCATCTTCTTTAATTTGATACCCTTGAGAATATCTCTTGAGGATTTTATCTTGTTCTTCTGCGTCAAATCCAACTACATTGCAGAGGATGAGTTTTTCAACTCGTTCTGGGTAAGCTACTGCCACTTCTCCTGCAATATAAGCGCCCGTAAGACTACCGAAGATGCTTGTCTTTGTTATGCCTAATTCATCCGAAAGTGCGATCGCAGTTTTAGCATAATCTGCAACTGAATAAACTCTGGAGGGCTTGTCAGAATCACCTAACCCCATTAAATCCATTGCAATTACTAATTTTTTGGCTGCCAAAATAGGCATCAGTTCTTGAAATTCATCACTACTGCGGGGAGTCATGTGCAGTAAAAGTATGGGTTCGCCTTCTCCACCGATACGGTAAAGAATTTGTCCATCTTCTGTGTCTAAAAATGCTCTTTTGATCCGTTGGCTCATTTCCTGATACACCCTACATTACTGGAGTTGAGATTCAGATTTAATATTATGGAACTACAATAATCTTCCCGATCAAATCTCGGTTTTCCATTTTGATCAGTGCCTCAGACACCCCTTCTAGATCAACTATCTCATCAATTGTTGGCTGTATCTTTCCTTGAGCAACTGCTGGAATCACCAAATCCCTGAGTGTTCCCAAACTTGCTTGATAATCATTGTTATACCAAAGAGCAATGCCGTAAATTGTAGCATTGCGTCCTAGCAATTTTCCCAAAGGCAAGGCAGCATCCATACCCGTAGTAGTACCATAGCTGACAATACGGCCATTATTAGCGATCGCATCCAAACAATGGGCAAAAGTTACTTTTCCTGCGCCATCAAGTGCCACTTGTACCCCTAAGTTGTCGGTAATTCTTCGCACCTCGGCAACTACATCTTGATGGCTATAATCAATTGCCTGTAATGCACCTAACTCTAGTAATCGTTGTACCTTTGCTTGATTACCAGCAGTCGCAATGACTCGCCCTCCTAGCAGTTGAGCAAGTTGAAGTGCGGCGCTGCCAACACCGCCACTACCTGGATGTATCAAAACCCACTCTCCAGGCTGGACATTGGCTTTGTGAATTAGTGCCATCCCAGCAGTTAGATAAGCAATAGGTAAGCTAGCCGCTAGTGTAAATGATACGTCATCGGCAAGAGGTAACAATTCGGTTGCCAGACCAAATGCCATTTCCGCAAAGGCACCCCTAACACGTCCAACAACACGCATTCCAGGCACTAATTCTTTGACTCCTAACCCCACAGCATCAACCTCACCAGCAGCTTCCTGCCCTAGGATATAAGGTAGTTCTTGATGACCATATCCGCGATAGGTTCCATAGGTGGTCTGTAAGTCAGAATTGTTAATACCAGCAGCCATTACCCGAATCCTGACTTCACCAGGATTTGGTGGCAAAACTTCTATCTCATCTATTCGTACAGCAGTTGCCCCACCGTAGTTATGAATACGTGCTGCTTTCATCATTATGCAACAAAATATGATTAGGTTTGATATTTCAAGTTTGAGTTATGTTCCTAGTTGCCAATCAGACATCGGCTTTTGCCTGGATTTCAGAATGGGAGCGTTTCAAATAACGTCCCGTTGGGGAACCTAGAACTTGTCCGTTGTTGTAAATCAGATTTCCCCGCAAAAAGGTACTCTTCACCCGTCCAGTTAACTCCACACCTTCAAACGGTGTATAACCTTGTTGTGACTCTGACTCAGCAGCGTGTACCACAAAACTTTCATTGGGATCTACTAATACCAAGTCTGCATCGTAGCCAATGGCGATATCACCTTTTTCTAACAAACCAAAACGCTGCGATGGGTTCCAAGATAGCAACTTAGCTATATGGTTGTAAGACATTCCCCGCTTGCTACCTTCACTAATTACACCAGAAAGTAAATATTCTGTACCGCCAAAACCAGACTTTGCTAACCAAATATTATGCGGGTCTTTAGCACTGCGTTTTTGTTCGGCAGAACAGCAAGCATGGTCACTAACTATCCAATCTACTTGATGGTTGAGTACTGCTTGCCACAAGTATTCCACATCAGCACGGGGACGAATAGGAGGGTTGACTTTTGCCCAAGTACCATTGGGAGTATCGACATCTAATAGCAAATGCCCCACAGTAACTTCTCTGCGAAAATTGATATGAGGAAAAGCAGTTTGCATAGTCAAAGCTGCTTCCATTGCTTTACGGGAACTTAGATGTAACAAATTGATGTTTGCACAGTTGGTTTCATGTGCCAAATAAGAAGCAATGCAAATTGCTAAACCTTCGGAATGAGGGGGACGCGCTGCACTGTAAGCTTTCAATCCGCTAAGACTAGAATCATTTTCTACTATTTTGGTGTAGGCGTTGAGAATTTCTGCAACTTCGCAGTGCAAACTCAAGCTGATAATATCTCGCGCTTCTGGATGTGCTTCTATTAAGCGAGTTAGACCGCGCATAATAAATTCAAAATGGGCGAAGTCGTAGCGTTCCTCTTTATTAATCATCAAAAAGAGATTTTGCTGGTCTGATAAACCATGCAACCCGTAACCGCCATAAAACATGAAGATTTTAAAGGAAGATATACCGTATTGTTCAAACAGTAGCGGTATTTCTTCGATATGCTGGCTAGCTATAGGTGCAATGTGATAACTGTAATCTACAAAAAAATTACCTAAGGATAAGGCCAATACCTCTGGGAAAAAATCGCGGTATGAGCCGCCTTTGTTGAGATAATACTGCCCGGTGCGGATGTAATTCAGGCTTGTAGTCACGCCTCCCATTGCGGCTGCTTTGCTTTCAGTCACAGCATCTTTATCGAGGGGTTGATAGATACCGATGTGCATGTGGGCATCCACGACCCCAGGAAAGCCCAGCAAATTTTGGGCATCAAATATCTCTTGGCTTTTGTCTGAGCTAATATTAGGGGCAATCTGGGCAAATTTCCCATCCTTAATTCCCAAATCAAGTAGTTCGACAGTATCTTTATGAGGACAAACTACTCGCACATTTTTGATAATTAGATCTAATAGGGGAGACTCAGACACAATAGACCTCATACTAAAATGAGTACAAAACCCAAATTTTTAATGTTTAAACATAATATTTAATATTATTCCGCTTAAGCATTGTATAAGTTCAGATCTTACTACTCTAGACACTAATTTTTTAACTAGTGATGGATAAATCCTTATCATACCGGGACACAGACTAATTAATCAAAACTCCTCTCCTACAGTGCGATCGCTTGACGAGCTTCATCGATAATTATCAACGAACAATGCATATCCAATACACCTGGCGATTAGAAATCGCGGCTACACAAACGAAGTCCCTTCGGGTTCGGGAGTTCACAAGACGCTCGAAGACTCGCTAACGCTGCGCTAACGACGGGAACCGCCAAGACTGCGACTCCCTCACCGCCTACGCGGACTCCAGGAAATTTCATTCGCCGGGACAGAGGTGTTTTTACGAAAGTGAGATGCTCCCTCTTGCGTTTTTGCTAAATTTAACTCATGATTACTCCCAAAGCGATCGCTTAAACTGTTCTATGCTTTTTGAAATTTTTTAACTGTTTATTCACAAAATTATTTACTAGAAATCAACTGAATATTTTTCGCAAAAAAGCTAATATTTTTATTCATACAAAACAAAGTTTATAATTTTTTATTTAATTTTTATCTGTGCCTGTTATCCATCTTGGATGGCTGATAAAAATATTCATATCAAATAGTTTTGATAGTCAGTTAATGCCTTTTTAATATGAAAAGATTAGGCGTAATTAAATTAAAACAATTATCTATATTTCTAACTTGCTCAGATTGATTATAATTTAACTATAAACATGTCTGTCTACTAATCAACAAAGGCTGAACAAGCTTACTACGACTATAATTTAAGTATAAGACATAATCAGTTTAAAGTGATTACCAGTAATGCTTTAAGCAATAAAAATACGATAAACTTTTATAGCTCAACCCTGCCAAAAATTTTCCTATTATTAAGGGGAGATCACCTCAATGGAGAACGTAAAAATGCTAGAAGAATACCGTCAGCATGTTGCCCAAAGAGCAGCATTAGGAATTCCCCCTTTACCATTAGACGCAAAGCAAACATCACAGTTGTGTGAATTGCTGAAAAATCCGCCCAAGGGTGAAGAAAGTACATTATTGCATTTATTGCGCGATCGCGTACCCCCTGGTGTTGATGCTGCTGCTTATGTGAAGGCTGGATTTCTCACCGCCATTGCCAAAAAAGAAATTACTAGTCCTTTGATTTCACCTATTGAAGCGGTGGAATTACTAGGCACAATGGTGGGTGGTTATAATGTGCAATCTTTAATCGATTTGCTGCAATCGCCTACTGTATCTGTATCAGATTCTTCTGAAACGCCTTTAGTAATGGGAGGAGAAGGAAAGGAACCCATAGCCGCCTACGCTGCTGACGCTTTAAGTAAAATCTTGCTGGTGTATGATGCTTTTCATGATGTTTTGGAGTTATCTAAAACTAATCCTTACGCCAAGCGAGTGATTAATTCGTGGGCAGAAGCTGAGTGGTTTACTATTCGTCCGCAGCTACCAGAATATATTAATGTCACGGTTTTTAAAGTTCCCGGCGAAACCAACACCGATGACTTATCCCCCGCCACTCACGCCACGACTCGCCCGGATATTCCCCTACATGCCCTAGCAATGCTAGAGTCACGGCAACCTGGAAGTTTAGAAACCATTGCCGAATTGAAGAAAAAAGGACATCCCGTTGCTTATGTCGGAGATGTAGTTGGTACTGGTTCTTCTCGTAAATCTGCCATTAACTCGGTATTGTGGCATTTGGGAAATGATATTCCTTTTGTACCCAACAAACGGGCTGGAGGGTATATATTAGGTAGTGCGATCGCGCCGATCTTTTTTAACACTGCTGAAGATGCCGGTGCTTTGCCTATTCAATGCGATGTCACCAAACTAGAAACCGGCATGGTGATCACTATCTATCCTTACAAAGGTACAATCGTCAACGAAGCAGGCGAAGTTATTTCTACCTTTACCCTCAAACCCGATACCATCCTCGATGAAGTCCGTGCAGGTGGACGCATCCCCCTACTTATTGGACGCACCCTCACCGACAAAACCCGCGAAGCCCTCGGTTTAGCACCTAGTACATTGTTCATCCGTCCCCAGCAACCCAGCGATACAGGCAAAGGTTACACCCTGGCACAGAAAATGGTGGGTAAAGCCTGTGGATTACCCGGTGTTCGTCCTG
The DNA here is from genome assembly GCF_016056295.1 of Atlanticothrix silvestris CENA357. Lineage (GTDB taxonomy): Bacteria > Cyanobacteriota > Cyanobacteriia > Cyanobacteriales > Nostocaceae > Atlanticothrix > Atlanticothrix silvestris. The sequence goes on along the minus strand of NZ_JAECZB010000018.1, from coordinate 2,452 downwards.
GTACATCTTGCGAACCCCTCATGACCACTGTTGGTTCCCAGGATACCACTGGCCCCATGACCCGCGATGAATTAAAAGAACTCGCTTGTCTGGGTTTCAGTGCAGACTTAGTAATGCAAAGCTTCTGTCACACTGCGGCGTATCCCAAACCAGTTGATATTAAAACTCACCAAGAACTACCAGACTTTTTCTCCCAACGTGGCGGTGTAGCTTTACGTCCTGGCGATGGGATTATTCACTCTTGGCTGAACCGGATGTTGCTACCAGATACCGTAGGCACAGGTGGCGACTCTCACACCCGCTTCCCCTTGGGTATTTCCTTCCCCGCTGGTTCTGGATTAGTAGCCTTTGCTGGTGCTTTGGGTGTTATGCCTTTAGATATGCCAGAGTCGGTATTAGTACGTTTTAAAGGTGAATTGCAACCCGGCATTACTCTAAGAGATATTGTCAATGCAATTCCCTACGTAGCTATGCAAAAAGGTTTGCTAACAGTAGAGAAGCAGAACAAGAAAAATATCTTCTCTGGTAAGATTCTAGAAATGGAAGGCTTACCAGATTTGAAAGTGGAACAAGCCTTTGAACTTACCGATGCTAGCGCAGAACGTTCTTGTGCAGGTTGCACTATTAAATTGAGTATCGAGACAGTTGCCGAATATCTGCGTTCTAACATTACGCTGTTAACGAATATGGTAGCGAGGGGCTATCACGATGAGCGTACCATTATGCGCCGCGTTGCTAAGATGCAGGAATGGTTAGCAAATCCCGTGTTAATGGAAGCTGATGCAGATGCAGAGTATGCCGAAATTATTGAAATTGATTTGAACGAAATCAAAGAACCAATTGTGGCTGCTCCCAATGATCCTGATAATGTGAAATTATTATCGGAAGTTGCTAATGATCCTGTGCAAGAAGTATTTGTTGGTTCTTGTATGACGAATATTGGTCATTATCGGGCAACAGGCAAAGTGTTAGAAGGCGCAGGTGAAGTAAAAACTCGTTTGTGGATTTGTCCCCCCACGCGCATGGATGAACACCAACTTCAAGAAGAAGGTGTATATGATATTTTTAAAGCTGCAAATGCGCGCACAGAAATGCCTGGTTGTAGTTTGTGTATGGGCAATCAAGCGCGAGTTGCTGATGGAACAACGGTCTTTTCTACCTCAACTCGTAACTTCAACAATCGCATGGGTAAAGATGCACGAGTTTATCTTGGTTCAGCAGAATTAGCCGCAGTTTGTGCATTGCTAGGACGCATTCCCACAGTACAAGAATATATGGATATTGTGGCGCAGAAGATTCATCCTTTTGCTGATGATTTGTATCGGTATTTAAACTTTGATCAGATCGCTGGTTTTGAGGATGAAGGACGAGTAATTGCATTGGAAGATATGCCCAGGATTGAGGATATTTTGGGTATGCCAGCTAGTAGTTTGCGTTAATTAAGTATAGTATGGTGGGCAATGCCCACCTCGCAAACTGATTATTTTTGAAAAAGCTTAGAAATAGCTATTAAATCACGTCCTTGTATCTCAACTGTTGATGAGTCTTTTCTTGTGAAGGCTTTTTCTCCAATAAATGAAACCTCAGTTTGGGCTGGAATAGTAATCCTAATGACTGAATGACCTTTATATGATATCGTGTCAAACTTAGTTAGTACATGTGTCTTTAATATTTCTGTAAGAGCAGAATTATGAATTGTATTCGTTAGCAATCTCACATATTGCTCGACAGTTTGCTTTTGTAGCTTTGCTTCTCTATCAATTCCTACAATATATCTTCCATTAATCTCAATAGGTCTTACATTATCTAGCATTTCGATCTTATCAGCGTCCTTTTGAGAGTCAGTAACTCCAATATGAATATATCCATCGCTATCTGACCCTAAATTTGCTATTCCACATATAGTTTCAACAATTCTTTCTAGTAAATCTTTATTTAGGCTTCTTTTCGCCGATAAATCGAGTAACCCTTGCTTACATTCATACCTTGAGGTTTCTATGCGAGAACGACGCAAAGAGTTTTCAAGATCAAGTACGAGTTCAACGCCATGTCCTAAAGCAGATGGTTCTTTTTTAGCAAAACAATCTTGAATTAGACCTATAGTTTGCTTAATATTATTCTTACGATCATCGGTTGTTGTATGGTGATACCAATTCACTAAAAAAATGATAGAAATAGTTAAGTCAGAAATATGAGCAGAAGTTCATGGCTGGAGTCACCAAAGTAAAAATAGAAGAATCGGCAGAGGAATTACGTGAACTGCTGAAAAAACAGAAAACAGCATTAGGAAAAGAACGTATTCAAGCATTGTATTTACTAAAGATAGGTCAGGTAAGGACAATACAAGATTTAGCGGTAGTGTTGGGAAGAGGAAGTGCCACAGTACAAAGGTGGTTCAAGGCTTATACAGAATTGGGAATCGCCAGTCTAGTATCAAGAAAGAAGGGTTCAG
>NZ_JAECZB010000017.1 GCF_016056295.1 Atlanticothrix silvestris CENA357 | reverse complement strand
ATGTAAATATTTAAAATACTCGAAACTTCTTACTTCTGGAAATAAATCTTGGTACAACTTACAGTATTCATCAATCAACGTTACTGTTTCAATTGCTGGTCTTGCTTTATGTTGCAGCACTTCGAGTGGTACATCCATTACTCCAAGCAGCCTTCAACGTCTGCTAGCATCCTTTCAAATATTTTACTCTTTGGAGAGTGATAGAAGAGGGTTATACCAATTCACTAAAATAATGAAACTGATGCGAATCCAGAAAGCCTTGCTGTTTCTAAGTTTTTTAATTGCGAATTGCGATCTTCGCAGCGGCAACGAGTTCGCGTACTCTTACAGAGAAGCAAGCTACGCTTTTAGCGTCTCGTAGAGAGCGTCTGCCGCGAATTGTGAATTGGTATTATGGCAAGGGATGGAAAAGAAGATCAGGGAAAAAGTAATTAAAAATTGCCCAGGTAGAAAAGGCAACTGATATTGCAAGAACAGCCAAGACTGGGCCGAGGGAAAGGTAACGAAGAAAATACGCTTTTTGTTTGTTTTGTGTCTGCATACAATACTCTCACTAAGTATCACTGCGTAAATATTTTTAGTTGGGAAGAGGCAGGAGGCAAGAAGGAAGAGGGTTTTAGCCTTGTTTATCTTTCTTAAGACAATTGTGTTTTTGCCACCGACTTACTGATACTTAAGGTTTGCAACAATTTATTGTTGAATTTTTCGAGGTATTAAATATTTTGTGATGCATTAATACCCATTATTTTAGATGGCATGACAAGACCATAGTAAGCAGCAGCGATCGCTGATAAGGCATTGATCCAAACATTATTACCGAAGAGTGGCATTAAACCGAAAAATGTCTTGGCGAAAGGCAACAATCCCATAATTGCCAATGCAATATAAGCAACTGCAAAGGTACGATTAAACAAACGGGCACTGCTAGCACTGGTATAAGACGTAATTCCTAATAATCCCACAGCACATCGCACCAAATTATGCAAAAAATTGGTAGGAAATAAGCCAAATATATAACCAAACCCCGCAGCATAAGCGCTAGGAGATGCATCTAAAGGGATATAGGATGCGCTTGTTCCTGGTAAAGATACCAAAGCAGGTATAAATCCTGCCAAACCTAATATAAAAAAGAGGATTCCGATGGTTAAAGCACAGTAGCGCTCTACCATTTTTCCGGTTTGGATGTTTTCCATATTCTTTTTACTCCTGAGATGACTCAGTTTGTGGAGTAATTGCCAGCTAAAATCTTCTGCTGCTTAATATATCGAGCCGAGAAAATTTGCTTGAATTGAGACAATTACTTAGCGAGACATAATAATTTCTATTCAACTTAGTAATCTCAAATTTTAACTCTATCAAAAGGTATGCCTAAGTATTGAAATTAATATTTAATTATGTCCTAAGTAGGTCAGTGTGAATACTTATCATCAGGCATAAGACAGGAGGCAGAAGGGAAGAGGGTTTTAGTTCACTTTAACTTTAGTACCATAGTTTGGTTTTTTCACCTGTTCTACTTAACGAACAGTGATCAACCTTATGACATCAGCAAAAGATACAATTTTTGTGCATTATGAATGGCATACCCATCGGCGATCGCATCCACGTTCAGTAGATGTTTTTGCCGTCATTGAGATATGGTTTCTTAAACCAAACCTTTATTAAGGTACATTAGTTAAAAGCGGGCGATGGGACTCGAACCCACGACACTCTGCATGGGAAGCAGATATTCTACCACTGAACTACACCCGCAAATAGTTTTAGCTTGATATAAATCTGAAATTAATTATACCATTACTTACCTTTATAAGCAGATTTTTCGCTGGTGGGTGGCAGATTAATTATTTTATGCTCATCGGGAGAATGGGGCGATCGCTATCTCCAAGCTAGTACCCACAAACAGCAGTATCAACAAAGGGTGGGTTTGCCGAGTATTTGATTTACTAAAAGAGCTACCATCATCAACTTTGACAGGTGTTACTATCTCCACATATAAAAAACTTTCGTCGTCCACAGCGCTACTTTTACTTGCCGATTTATCTATGCAAATACCACTTTTTTAGGAAAATTGAAACTCTTTACGCATACTAAAATATGGCTCATATTTGAGAATTGTGACTCTAATAATTCTATTATGAAGCCAATAAATAAACTTATTTTTTAATTAAATTAAAAGAATATTTACGTATTTATACGGTTGTTATTTAGGCAGCATAATTTCCCTTCTCCATCTACCATTTAATTTTAGATGACTATAAGTCACATTGTTTTTGTATTAAGATCACTGCCGTTGAATAGTATAGATGTGAAACACTAATTAGAATAGGCCACTATCACACTTATCTTTTGTCTCATGCACGTCAATAAATAATACTTGTATAAAATTAGACAGCATAGCATATCATTTGAGCAAATTATGAAGGCAGCTAGCGCTCACATCCATCTCTAAGTTAAAAAGGATAAATCTGCATTGTTTTAATTTTTTGCAATGGCAAAGTTAATTATGCAACCTAGTAAAAACCCGTAAATAATGACAGCAGTTTTTAATTGATTAAATGAATTATTTTCCATGCCTTGCCCCAACCCTAGTCTAGAAACCTAAAAATTATTTACTTATCAATCTGAGCAACAAAGCCATGTTCAATGCCACTGAAATTTTAATTGATGCTTTTGTTAAGCAAATTCGAGAAGGCTACCGTCGTACATACGGCTGCTTGAAAAACGATTACCAAGATATCATCGCTTGGGCTGGGAGTATGGCATTAGAAAATATTGCCAATAGCGATGCTCTTTATCATAATGTTGAACACTCGGTTCTAGTTACCCTAGTAGGACAAGAAATGTTACGTGGTAAACACATCCGAGAAGGTGGTGTTTCCAGCGAAGACTGGCTACATTTCATCATTTCTTTGGTATGCCATGATATTGGTTATGTTAAAGGAGTTTGCCGACAAGACCAAGAGGCCGCAGGCTTATATGCCACGGGTAAAAATGGCAGAATGATTTCTCTACATCCAGGGGCTTCTGATGCCAGCCTCACACCTTATCATGTTGATAGAGCCAAACTTTTTATTGATGAGCGTTTTGGCGGTCACAAGTTGATAGATGCTGATGTGATTAAGAGTAATATTGAATGGACTCGTTTTCCTGTACCTACAGCAGAAGATCATCAAGAAACAGCTAACTTTGCTGGGTTAGTGCGTGCTGCCGATTTAATTGGGCAATTAAGCGACCCACGTTATTTAAAAAAAATTACTTCTTTATTCTACGAGTTTGAAGAAACTGGAATGAATAAGGTTTTGGGCTACGAGACACCTGCTGATTTACGCAAAAACTACGCCAAATTTTACTGGAATGGTGTTCATCCCTATATCAAAGAGGGACTGCGTTACTTATCTTTGACGCAACAAGGAAAACAAATTGTCGCTAATCTTTACTCGAATGTGTTTGTTGTAGAACATGAAAAACAGCAAGATGAACATCTATATTTAGTTGAGCAACGACATGCTTAGATATTGGTCAGTGGTCAGTGGTCAGTAGAAAAACAACTAACAACTAACAACTGACAACTAACAACTAACAACTAACAACTAACAACTAACAACTAACAACTGACAAAGGACACATAACTATGAATTGGTGGCAAAGACTGCAAAAAAATCCTTTGGCGCGATTTGGGGCAATTTTACTGTTAATTTTCTATATGGCAGTAATTGCTGCTGATTTCGTTGCCCCTTATGACCCTTATGCCTCACAGGCAAATGGTTCCCTACTGCCACCAACTCAGGTTTATTGGGTTTCAAAAATATCAGGGCAGTTTATTGGCCCCCATATTTATCCTACGACGCAGGGAGATACCGACCTCAAAACAGGCGATCGCCAATTAATTGTAGACTTTAAAAAGCCCTCTCCTTTGCGTTTGTTTGTCTCTGGGGCAGAGTATCGGCTGTTGCAGCTGAGTTTGCCACTACCGCCCAAGTGGGATGAAACTACCATCTTTCCCGGCATACCCTTAAATTGGCATTTGTTTGGCGCAGTTGGTGAGGCCAAATTTAATATCTTAGGTACTGACGAACAAGGACGTGACCAATTCAGTCGCCTAGTACACGGGGGTCGTATTAGCCTATTTATCGGAATTATAGGAGTAATTATTACCTTTCCCCTCGGTCTTTTGATAGGTGGTATTTCTGGCTATTTTGGCGGCTGGGCTGACAGCGTTATTATGCGCCTAGCAGAAGTACTCATGACCTTCCCCAGCATTTATCTTCTAGTTACCTTGGGTGCAGTCTTACCACCTGGCTTAAGCAGTACCCAACGTTTTTTGTTGATTGTGGTAATTACTTCAGTAATTAGCTGGGCTGGTTTAGCACGGGTAATTCGTGGACAAGTATTATCAATTAAAGAGCGAGAATTTGTCCAAGCAGCAAGAGCAATGGGTGGCAAGCCAATTTATATTATTCTTCGCCACGTTTTGCCGCAAACTGCTACTTATGTAATTATTTCTGCCACTCTTGCAGTTCCTAGTTTTATTGGCGCTGAGGCAGTATTAAGTCTGATTGGATTAGGTATTCAACAACCAGACCCCTCGTGGGGAAATATGCTCTCTCTGGCAAGCAATGCTTCTATTTTGGTATTGCAACCTTGGCTAATTTGGCCGCCAGCGGTGCTGATTATTCTGACGGTGCTGGCTTTCAACTTATTGGGTGATGGACTCAGAGATGCTCTCGACCCCCGCAGTTTACGAAGATAAACTGGTTCATATACTTGAATTACAGCAGGTAGTAACAGCTGCGCTCAAATAGATAAATGGGTGAGTTGATACAGCGACAAAAATGTACATTCCCAAACAAGGCGCGGTTGGGCGTAAACAAGTAAAGATTTACGCGCTTTTTCTAACTGATTAATAATTTCTAGTTGGTGCCACTGCTGCCAATAAGATTGCTGGAGATAATCAACTAACCAAAGTTGCGTTTCTGTGTCTAAATTTTGATCAATTTGCTTGGCTAGCTCTAAAGCATTACGGTAAGATGCAGGCGCTTTTTTGAGGTCTTCGAGTAACTGAGGGGGAATTGCTTGTAATTGTTCATAAGATGCGATCGCACTTCCAGGACTGCCAGCTGCTATATTCAAAACTGGCTGATGCTGCAAAATTTCTTCATAGCCTGATTGCGTAAGTACTTGAGTTAAAGATGATATATCTAAGCGATAAAAAGGAATACGTTGACAGCGTGACACCAATGTTGGCAATATAGCTTCAGGAGAAGGTGCAATTAAAATCAAAGTTGCCTGTCCTGGTTCTTCCAGCGTTTTAAGTAAAGCATTCGCTGCGGCTTCTGCCATTGTTTGGGATTCTTCTAGCACCACCATGTTTCTTGGTGCTTCCAAGGGGGGACGGCTGAGAAACTCGGTAATTTCACGAATTTGCTCTAGCCGAATTACAGGTGGTGCTTTCCGCTTGAGTTTTTTCTCTGCCGCTTCCGCCGCCGTCAGTCGTTGTCCTTGGTATTGATATGTCGGTTGCACCCATAACAAATCTGGGTGGTTGCCTTGACGCAAACGGCTTGGTAAAGAGGCCAAATTACGCCCCTGTACAGAAAATAGCAATTCTACAAAGCACCGTGCCGCTAAACTCCGGCCTACACCATCTGGCCCCACAAAGAGATAGGCTGGAGCAACTCGATTTTGCATCACAGCCTGAGTCAGTAATTCAATAGCTTGCTGTTGTGCTACAAGTGGTGTAAACGGGTCATTATTCATTCATCCATTGTGACACTTCATGCATAAGGGGAATAGGAAAAGATGAAAGGAAAATAATGGGCAACCTAATTCATAACTATGCCCCATGCCCATCATCAAACATTAAACCGGAACAACATCACATCTCCTTCTTGTACAACATATTCTTTACCTTCACTGCGAACTAATCCTTTTTCCTTGGCCGCATTCATAGAACCATGAACTACTAAATCGTTGTAAGCAACGGTTTCTGCACGAATGAATCCCCGTTCAAAGTCCGAGTGAATCACTCCTGCTGCTTGAGGCGCAGACATTCCAGCATGAATTGTCCAAGCACGAGTTTCTTTGGGGCCAGAGGTGAAATATGTCCGCAAACCTAAAAGAGTATAAGTAGCACGAATCAAAGATTTCAAACCACCTTCTTTCACACCTAAAGATTCCAGAAAATCAGCTTTATCTGCTTCTGGTAATTCCACTAATTCAGCTTCCACCTGAGCAGAAACTATCACTACTTGGGCATTTTCTTGGGATGCAATTTGTCGAACTTTTTCAACAAAATCATTACCTGTTGCCAATTCATCTTCAGATACATTGGCGGCGTAAATAATCGGTTTATTAGTGAGTAGTTCTAATCCTTTAATAATTTCTGCTTCTTCTTCAGACAAACTCATCTGACGCACCGATTTACCTTCATTTAAAACCGCAGCTAATTTTTCTAGTACTGTGATTTCAAACTGTGCATCTTTGCTGGTGCGAGCTTGTTTACGAGTGCGGTCAATTCGTCGCTCAATTTGTGCCAAATCTGATAAACCTAGTTCCAAATTAATAATTTCAATATCTCGTGCTGGGTCAACAGAACCGGCAACATGGATAATATCATCATTCTCAAAACAACGCACCACATGAACAATCGCATCAACTTCCCGGATGTGGGACAGGAATTGATTTCCTAGTCCCTCACCTTGACTTGCACCTTTAACCAAACCGGCAATATCCACAAACTCAACACGCGCTGGGATAACTTGTGCCGAACCGGCAATTTCAGAGAGAACATTTAATCGCTCATCCGGTACTGCGACAACGCCGACATTCGGTTCAATCGTGCAAAAGGGGAAATTAGCAGCTTCTGCTTTAGCATTAGCAACTACAGCATTAAATAAAGTAGATTTTCCGACGTTGGGAAGTCCGACAATTCCGGCTCTTAGCATTTTGGATTTTAGATTTTGGATTAGACTAGACTACAAAGATAATTCAAACAGGTTCAGGTATCGTTTGAGGAATTGGCCCTGGAACCGGCTGGGGAATGGGGGTAGGTACTGGTTCTGGTACAGGCCCCGGTATGGGTTGGGGAATCGCTGGCCCCGGTGTAGGTTCGGGACTAGGTAGGGGATTCGGTTCAGGATTGGGAATCTGTGGCTCAGGGATAGAAATAGCATTGAGATCAATCATGGTAAGTCTAATCTAATTGTTCGACTTTCCCAAGCTAGATGACAATCAAAACTTTTGACATCTCCCAAAATAACTAAACTCACTCACACTGTCCTTTAATAATTTACCGCCATTGTCATCAACTGCATTTGAAAATGATGATATCTTGGCGTTCACCTGAATTTCCCTGATTCTGCGTTCTCTGTGCCTTTAGCAGTTCGTTTATTCCAAAATGCTCAATCAAAACCAAACACCTTTATTAGATGCCATAAAAGCCTATATAAGCCACTCTCACGCACCCTTTTATACTCCAGGACATAAAAGGGGTGAAGGGATTTCTCAACCTTTAGCTGATTTGCTTGGTAAAGCTGTATTTCGTGCTGATTTAACAGAATTAGGAAACTTAGATAATCTGTTTGCACCCCAAGGCGTGATTCAAGAAGCGCAACAACTGGCGGCGGAAGCTTTTGGTGCTTCACAAACATGGTTTCTTGTCAATGGTTCTACTTGTGGAGTTGAAGCGGCGATTCTCGCTACCTGTGGCACAGGTGATAAAATCATTCTGCCTCGAAATGTGCATTCTTCTGCGATCGCCGGTTTAATTCTTTCTGGTGCTATCCCTATTTTTCTTAACCCTGAATACGACCCAGTTTTAGATATTGCCCACAGTGTTACACCTGAAGCAGTGCTAGCTGCATTACAAAAGCATCCTGATGCTAAAGCAGTTTTGATAGTTTACCCAACATATTACGGTGTTTGTGGAGATTTAAGAGCGATCGCTCAAATTACCCATCAATACAATATTCCTTTACTTGTAGATGAAGCACACGGCGCTCACTTTGCCTTTCATCCAGAACTACCTACCCCCGCTTTAGCCGCAGGTGCAGATTTAACTGTACAATCTATCCACAAGGTACTCGGTGCAATGACACAGGCATCGATGTTACATATCCAAGGCCATAAAATAGATATTGACCGAGTTAACAAAGCTTTGCAACTCGTGCAATCTACTAGTCCTAGTTATGTACTTTTGGCTTCTTTAGACGCAGCACGTCAGCAAATGGCATTGTCTGGAACAGCGCTGATGTCTCGTACTTTGCAACTTGCAGATACAGCTATTAGGAGAATCAGCCAAATTCCGAGATTATCAGTTTTAGAAATGTCCTCATCTAAGTTTGTAGCTTTAGACAGAACACGACTAACTGTTACTGTTTCTGACTTAGGTTTAACCGGATTTGAGGCTGAGGAAATTCTAGATGAAAAATTGGGCGTTACTGCTGAATTTTCGTCTTTGCAAAATCTTACTTTTATTATTAGTTTGGGCAACACTCAAGCTGATATTGAGCAATTGATAGAAAGTTTCACTACTCTTGCCCAAGCATATCGGCAAACTAACTTGAATATAAAAAGCCCAATTTTGCACAACCTATTCAGTAACTTTGAGTGTTCTGTACAAATTTCTCCCCGTGAAGCTTTTTTTGCTGTAAGTGAAACTTTACCATTAGAACAGATAAGCGATCGCATCTGTGCTGAAATTGTTTGTCCCTATCCCCCAGGAATTCCTGTATTAATGCCGGGAGAAGTAATTACCAAAGAATGTTTAACATATTTGCAACAAATTCAAGCGATGGGTGGATTTATTAGTGGTTGTGCAGATAAGAATTGTAAAGCTTTAAAAGTTATCAAAAATTAATTCTCATAGCAACTCTACAAGCAAGTAAGTTCATTAATCTGGAACCACAAACTCCTAAGATGGTCTAATTATCCTCATTCTTCAAGGTCTGTCGAGAAATCCACTTGGTCAAACCAGGGAACAAACGATAAAAAATTTGAGAAAAATTCGCAGAACCAACCATTACCTCTGACTTTTTATTTTTGACTGCATCCCAAATAGCATTTGCCACATCTTCAGGCTTTTCAACCACGGGATTTTTTAGCACATTGTCGAGTTGTTTTCGACGGATTTGAATATCTTGCTCATTTTTATCCCGAAAAACTGCTCTTTCCATCAAACTACTCTTAATCAAATTTGGGTAAATACCACAAACATGAATACCTTTTGACTGTAATTCAGCTTGTAATGCTTCGGTCAAACCTGTCACACCAAATTTACTAGTACAATAAGGCACTAAATAAGCAGTTGGTACTTTGCCACCAATGGAACTTAAATTAACAATAGTTCCGGTTCTTCGTTGTACAAAATGAGGTAAAAGCGCATGAATTGTATGGATATATCCCCATAAATTAGTGTCTATAATGTGATGCCAATCATCAATAGAAAACTCTTCTACTGGCCCTGATGCAAATATACCTGCATTATTTACCAGCACATCAATAGAGCCATAATGCTCCAACGCTTTTTTGACCAAAGCTTGTACTTGAGATGGATTTGTGACATCACAAGCAACGGTAAGTGGTGCTGGATGACCAAAGCTTTGTATCTCCTGCGCTGTGGCTTCTAAACGTTCAGCCTGACGAGCTGCAAGTATAAGATCATATCCTTTGCGAGCAAATAAAAGTGCTGTTGCTTTACCGATACCTTGCGAAGCACCTGTAATTAGTACAGTAGGACTCATACTTTATTTTTGAAAAACTTAATTGACTATCTATTAGTCTGGGTAACAACACCCAGTAAACCTTCTAACTTTTGTTAGATTTTTATGGTATTTAAAATATTATTTTGCTCTACTCCTTGCCAAGATTAATGACCAATTACTGAAAACAACCTTTCTTCAACAGGCTATTTTTTGGTATAAATTTTTGAGATGAAAATCCTCAAAATCTCATACTTTAGACTTGGTTGAACTTTGGAACTACAGACAGATAGGGTTAGATAAGTAGGCAAGTACTATCTAAATATGTATTAAATTCTTAAGGAAAATTTACAATGGAACATTATCCAAACGATGCAACTGAAACCGCATACAACGGGAAGGATCGTAATGCTGGTGATGTTGGTATTACTCCCCAGACCGAACTTTGGAATGGCCGCTTGGCTATGATTGGTTTTCTTGCTTACCTACTTTGGGATCTCAACGGCTACAGTGTAGTGCGAGACGTACTACATCTGGTTTCTTATACTTCCCGTTAAGAGTTGAGTATGTTTGTTTACAAGCTTCGGTTATTGACAAACTAACAGTTACAGGAAATTGCTGAAAATACCAGACTTAGCCATATCCTGATTTTATCGCCCAAACTCTCGACGACAATGGTTTTTGGTATATGATTATGTAATAATAGTTAAAGTATCTTAATATTTTTACACAATTTTCATTGCTGGGCACTGTTTAACATAAAATGCTGACCGCTAATAGAACTTCTGGTAAGTGGTTGGTGTTTTTTGTTTTGGGTATAATTTCAGGAATTTTTACGTTAATACTACGCGGAGTAAAAGCGTGATCCATTTAGAACCACTACCTAGTTATCAAATCAAATTGAATCCAGGGGTGAAAAGTAAATTTCTATTTAAAGGACCTGTTATCGCTTTTATCATTATTAGCGTCTGGGCTATGAGCCTAATTTTCTTACTTTCTATTGACATTTCCCAGTTTAATTTTTTGATGTTGTTGCCTATAGTACTTTGGCAAACATTTTTATATACTGGATTATTTATTACATCTCATGATGCTATGCATGGGGTAGTTTTTCCAAAAAATTCCAAAATTAATCATTTTATTGGTTTATTGTGTATATCTTTATATGGACTTCTGCCGTATAAAACATTATTGAAAAAACATTGGTTACACCACCATAGTCCAGCTAGTCAATTAGACCCAGATTTCCATAACGGTAAATACTCAAACTTCTTGGCTTGGTATTTTCATTTTATGAAGAGTTATTGGAGTTGGCGGCAAATTATCATCATAACTATTTGTTATAATTTTGCTAATTATCAGCTCCATATTCCTGTCGACAATTTAACCTATTTTTGGGTTATTCCTTCTCTTTTAAGTTCGTTACAATTATTTTATTTTGGAACTTTTCTACCCCATCGTGAGCCAATAGGGGGTTATGTTCAGCCTCATAATGCCCAAACTATTAACCGTCCAATTTGGTGGTCATTTATTACGTGCTATCATTTTGGCTACCACAAAGAACACCATGAATCTCCCCATATTCCTTGGTGGCAACTCCCAGATATTTATAAAATGCACAGAGAAAAATCACTTTGTGACGATTAGTTAAAATAGCCAACTTGCGTTTGTTCAGAAGAACTTTAATTGGCTGCTTGCGGTTTAGGTGTTACTTATGCTAAAGGCGGACGCACACATAAATAAATCAAAGGGCCGAACAACGGAATCAAGCCAATTAACCAGAATAACTGAGGATTTTTCCAACTACGACGTTCCATATCATCTCCTAATAAGGCTGGAAATAATAGACAAAGTAGGCAAAAATCTAAACTCATTATATGAATGAAACGACTAGTTTGCCATTGCTCTATAAAATTTCCCCAATCTCCTTTTTGTAAACCAAAGGTAACTAGAATAAGTGTTGCTATAATCAAGAAAACGCCAGTTACACGAGAATCTAGCAGCTTGAGTAAAGCATTCTTGTTACCGACCAATTGTTTATTTGGTTCTCGTAGAGCTAAGTAGGGTAATAAACCAAATGCACCAACTGCAAAAGAGACGGTAGCAAAAGGCCAAGCAGGTATTTTTTGATTTATGCCATCAATAAAAACTACTGCGCTGTAGATTAAAGGCCAGATGCCCATGAGGTAAAATAGTGCTATGACTAGGGGGTTAATGCCTTGCCATTGACCAATAGATAAGTTTTTAATCAACATGAATGTGTCAGGTTGATTGGGAGGAGCAAAAAGAAAAGCGTAGATAATAAATCCTAACCACAGTATCCCAAAAGCAATTTTTCTCACCATGATATATTCATGTTTTTAATTAACAGCTATAAGGAATTAAAAATTAGGGATTGAAATAACCAAACGCTTCTGAGAGATAATCGGCCGCAGCAGCCACAACAGCGATCGCATTTTCATAATCTAGGCGTGTTGGCCCCAAAACTCCCACACTTCCTACTGGCACAGAACCTCGGCGATAGGTCGAAGAAATCAGAGTGCAGGTGCGTATCGGTTCTAAAGGGTTTTCTGCACCAATGCGAACTGTTACCCGTTGTTTGCCTGCGTCTTCTGCCTCAGGCTCCTCAGATATTAATCGCCACAGCTGGTCTTGTTCTTCTTCCAGCAGGTGGATAATCGTTTTTACTTGCTCTAATTGAGAAAATTCTGGCTGACGCAACACTTCTGCCACACCTCGAACCATAATTTGTGTTGTAGTTGGTGCTGAAGTCCGACGAGTTAATTCTGCGACTGAACTCTTCAAAAAGTCGCCATAACGTTGGAACTCGCGATCTAATTGGCTCCAGTCAAGATTACCTAATTCCAAAAGACTTCGCCCGCGCAAATGGGTATTCAAAAAGTTAGAAACTATCTGCAACTCGCGATCGATTACTTCTGGATCGCGCTGTGTTTCTTCCCGTACTGGCGGTAAATCCATCAACTTGGAATGTGTTTCATAAGCATCTGTCACTACAATCAGCATGATCCGCCCTGCTTCTATTTGCATCAATTGCAGATGTCGCAAAATTGCTGTGGTAGTTTGCGGCATGGTAATCAAGCTAACGCATCCACTCAAGGTTGCTAAAATTTGGGCAGCTCCTTGCAGTAAAGCCTCCAGACTCCAATCTTCCCAATGAAGACGTTGTTGCAGTGTTAATTCTGCCTCTTTGCCTAAAACTTCCATTCGCGTAGCGTCTCGCAGAGAGGGTGTAATCAGCTTGTCAACATAAATGCGATAGCCTGAGTCTGAAGGTACTCTGCCAGCAGAGGTGTGTGGTTGGTAAAGTAACCCAGATTTTTCTAAAACGCCCATCACATTACGAATAGTGGCTGAACTAACACCCAAATCGTACTCCTCGACCAAAGCTTTTGAACCAACAGGCTCCGCTGTAGCGATATAGTGACGTACCGTTGCCCAAAGTATATGCTGTTGTCGATTTGTCAACTGAACTTCCATAGGGTATGTTGTGCTGAAGGCAAATTTTAATCAAAGACTGGGAAATTAT
The DNA here is from genome assembly GCF_016056295.1 of Atlanticothrix silvestris CENA357. Classification (GTDB taxonomy): domain Bacteria; phylum Cyanobacteriota; class Cyanobacteriia; order Cyanobacteriales; family Nostocaceae; genus Atlanticothrix; species Atlanticothrix silvestris. The sequence goes on along the minus strand of NZ_JAECZB010000017.1, from coordinate 59,490 downwards.
TTAAACTTAACTATAAATAAAGATTAATAATAGTTAATTAAGATGGCGAAATACTTATTTCTATTGTAATGGTTAAGAGTAATGTTTAGAAATTGCTATCTTGTAGAGCTTGACTTTTGCTAGCAAATCCGCGTGTATCAAGTAAAATTATTATATATTTTAAGTATATTTGCATAAGTTTTATCTAAAATTTGTATGTTGTAATACTTATTTTTTTGTCTATTTCAGATATGACCATACCAGCAAGTTCTCTGAATACAGAGAATTGCAGGCGATCGCTGGTGAACTATGAATTTACACAATCTTGTATTAAGAATAGCATTGCTGCTATGGAAGAGTAAGTCCCAAATGAGCAATGCCATAGTTCAAAAACGTGGGCTAATATTGGGGAATTGAAGAGTCAACTAATATAGAATAGGCATCAATACCACCCACAATATTTTTAACATTTGTAAATCCTTGAGCCACTAACCACTGGCACATCTGGGCAGAACGGATACCGTGGTGACATAGCACAAGGGTTTCAACATGGGGATTGAACATAGTGGAGACTTGATCTCCCCATTCAACAAATTCACTCAAGGGTAAGTTGACAAAGCCATCAATGCTAGCGATCGCTAGTTCTTGTGGTTCTCGTACATCTACTAGCTGAATATTTACATCACCAGAAGACAGCCGTTGTGCTAATTCCTCTACACTAATCTGGATCATAGGTTGACCTAAAGATTTCCCTGTCATGAAGTTTTTCTGAACAATCCTATATGATTTATGGTGACAGAAAATCTTTACCCTAGCATGAGTATTTATTAAAAATGACTGTTGATCTTGAGCAGCAGTGAGAAGTTAAGGTAATTGCACTTTTGTTTTTAATACATTCTTCCTTTTTGTTACTGTCCTAGATAACGGTATAGATTTTGCGATAAGTGGTGCATTACGATCCCAATCAAATGTATCGGGATTGTAAAAATTATGGCGAATTTATCAACCTTTGGATCAGTTTTGGACTGGGTAAGTGAACAATTAAAAAAAGTTGAAAAGAGTATGGTTTGTAAACCTCAAACCAACTTAGCTATCAAATATACACACGAATTAATTGATAAGTTGATAGAACACGATCAAGAACTTGCAAAAAATTTTGAAAAAACGGTAGTTGACACTGAATATAAAACCTTAGTTGATATAATTCAGAATCATAAAACTGTTCTTATAGAAGAGGATATCGATAAAACTATTCGTATGCTCCGTGAAAGTGGTATTGCCGAACCAGAAATTATAAAAATAAAACAAAGAATGCAAAAGACTCTAAACTCTTCTCAGAAGTAAAGAAGATGTAAATAATAAGGTTTAGCATAATTTCAAAAGCTTGTGACATGAGCTTTTGAATTATTTTATTTGGGTTAGTTATATTGTTTTGGACTTCTTAAGTTGATTAATTAGTTTGCTCAGACTTTGCAAAGTAATCTGAACTGCCAATTGTTTTTGGGTGGTATTAAGTCTTTTATCCAAATGCTTCTCTAACTGAATAACTATAACTTTATTTTGGATATTTTCAAGCGCTACCACATAAGCATTGTTGTCTGGAATTAGCCGTTGAGGATATCTTTGCTTAATGTACTCAACTGGCATATTACGCTCATATCGAATGCTAAACATTAACCAAGCTTTCAAATAAGCATAGATATCATCACGAAAAACTTCAGTATCAGGCAGAGATACATCATCTCGCTTAAGTTCATTTAAAGCAAGCTGTGTACCAGTTAAAGCAATGTCTTTAAGTAATTCATCCTCATCAGCTAAAGCTTTAATAACTCCATCACGAGCAGCACGCTCTACACAAATGTCAGAATATAAAATGTCTACTTTTTGAGAGTATGTACTTCTAATATTTAATGGAATAGCACAACAGTACTCTTGCTCTATTTTTAGCCTCATTGTTTCTAGTTGATCTTTCATGGTTTTATTATCATCATCTGCGGCTTCTTTAATTGCGTTTACAACTATCTCTTTGACTGTCTCTCTAGAAAACCAAAGAGAGAATCCTAGCGTTCCAAAAGCGATGAGAAAATTTATATAAAGCTCTGTGCTTTTAAATGATTTTTCACTTACCAATGAGAGTAAATTCTGTAAAATAAAGCTGATAAAAAAGGCAACTAAAAAAGCCAAAAATATCAAGCCTAGAGTTGTAGATACTGCCCGGTCTTGTGCAGAAGTTCTATTCATAAGTACCTCAATGCTGAGTGTATGGAAACTTAAACAGTTTTGAGTATAGCTTTAGGTCAGTTAGAAATATCATATCAAGAACACATTGAGTCATTACCTATCCGTAAATAATTTCTAAAATCTAGGTTCATCTATTGCCTTATAAAGCTGCTCTAACAGTTCTGGCTCCTCATCAACAGCCTTACGGAGTCGAGAAAGCATATATGATGCTGTGTTTTTATTGACACAAATTTCGCTCGCTAGTTGACGAACGCTGAATCTGTTAGGCTGACTAATAAATAGCTGAATTACGCGAAACCATTTAGGCATCTCCACATGTGTTCTGTGAAATAGAGTGCCAACTGTAACACTGTATGAAGTAAAACACGTGTTGCAGTGGTATCGCCGTTCTCGCTTGAATGGTGAAGCGTTGGTTGAATCGCAGTAGGGACACCTTGGCTGTCCTCCCCAGCGAATCTGCTCTAATATTTCTAGACATTCCTCCTGGGTTTTTGACATAGAACAAAGAGTCAGTGTGTCGAGCTTAGAAGTAAACGCTCAACTACTCTCTGCCACTGATGTCTCTAGGACTAAACCTTTCAAGATACTCTCAGTAAACCACAAACTTTTAGAAACGAAGGTAAGAATAAGGGTTCCAGCCCTCGTAAAGAAGGAGGTAAACAGCATTGGTTTAACAGCGAAGCCATCGCCTGTATTTTGATCGTGTCATCGGTTGAAGTTCTCACTAATAGGTTGAAAGGTCATCCATGTATTTAGCTGAATATCTTGTGTCAGGTGGAAACTGCAAACTCCCAGAAAGTGATGCTACTGATGCTGTGTTGGATTTTAAAGATGACCTCAAAGCCATTACTCACAACTCTGGTAAGCAGTTACTCAACGGTAAACACTTGCAATGTAAATTGATAACTAAGGAGGCTAATCTGCTGTTTAACGAGTAGTTAAGGCGATCGCCAACCCATCAGCTAACAATCATTGATCGTTAATCAATCCCCTACACTACAGTAGGGTACTTAATAATCGGAGGATACTTACTAGAGTGAATAGGCAACGCCCATTCTTCAATTTCTTGGTAGCTGGTGCGATCGCTCTACTAATGATTGCGATCGCTGGCTGTTCTTTCGCTAAAAGTCCAGGTAATCTCGGTGCTTCTACTACTCAGCCTGGTGCTGCTATATTCGTGTCGAAATTGGCCCCTGTAATGGTGTCATTATTGACAAATCCTGATCAATTACAAGCTTGGGAGCGTGAAAAAGAATTATCTAAACTCAAAACCAGCTTATTAACTAAGAGTGGTATAGATTACAAGCAAGATATTCAACCCTGGTTAGGCGACGAAATTACCTTGGCTGTTACAACTTTAGACATTGATCGTGACTTTGAAAACGGCAAGCAGCCAGGGTACTTAATGGCATTAGCAACCAAAAAACCAGAAAAAAGCCGCGAGTTCGTAGAGTTATTGTTTTCTAAGCGGGTATTAGCAGGAGCTAACTTAGTTGTGGAACAATACAAAGGTGCAAAATTGCTCTATGACAATTCTCAACCGCAGCAGGATTTACTTGTAGGTGGAGTTGTTGATGGCTTTGTATTGTTTGCCAATGATCCTAAAGTGCTACGAGACGCGATCAATAATGTCCAAGTTCCCGATCTCAATTTAACCAGTTCTCCCCAATACCAAAAAGCCACTCAACAATTGCCCAAAGAATCTGTAGCGGTGGCTTTCCTCAATCTCCCCACCGTTGCACAATGGCAAGGGTTAGAACTACCAGAACCAACCTATAATAGCCAGATTATTTCCTTGGCATTGAATCCTAAAGGTTTACTGGCAGAAACGAGTTTTCTGACTTCATCGGCAACTGTCACCCCATCTTCGCCACTATCTAAACCTGTAGATGCGCTGCAATATATCCCAACTTCTGCAAGTTTGGTAATTGCTAGTTCTCACTTGAATGATTTGGCTAACAGCGATTTAGCCCAACTCTGGACACAAGTAAAAACAGCTATATCTGGTTCTGGAACAGATATAGTTTCTAGAGTGGTACAACCCTTAAAAGAATTGCAAGAAAGTCGAAACATCAACTTGCAACAAGATATTTTCAGCTGGGTACAAGGAGAATACGCCTTAGCATTATTACCTCGTGAAGATCAAATAACTCCTGACTGGATGTTTGTAGTAGAAAAATTAGCAGGTGTACCAGAAGGCATTTCTCGTTTAGATGCGATCGCCTCAGCTATTGGACTTAGTACTAGTACCCTCAGCTTAGATCAGCAAAAAATCTCTGCTTGGGCAGAGTTAACGGCTGCTATTCAACAGACTGATCGTAAAGAGCGACCAAAATATGGTATTGAAGCAAAAGTCCAAGGAGTACATACCACCCTAGGAAATTATGAAATTTTCGCCTCCAATTTGGAAACTTTGAATGAAGCGATCGCAGCCAAGGAAAATTCCTTAATTAAAGATCGCAGTTTCCAAAATAGTATCGCTACCATTCCCCGACCCAATCAGGGTTATGTGTATCTAGATTGGACAAAGAGTCAAGATTTACTAGAACGTCAGTTACCGATTCTCAAGCTAGTAGAAGTAGTAGGCAAACCATTTTTTAATAGCCTGCGATCGCTAACAGTCAGTAGTTATGGTAGTGAACCAGGAACTCTCAAAGGCGGTATCTTCTTTCAACTCTATAAATAAGTAAGTAGGTCGGCGTAAATAATTATTGTTGGGATAAGGCAGGGAGCAGGGGGACAAAGAGTTTGAGCCTTATTTACTTTTATTCACACAGTTTGGTTTTATTGCACTGACTTACTTAATACCAATTCACTAAAGAACCACCCACTTTATAAAGATTTTCCTTGAGATGATACCAATCTAATATTTCCCAACGCTGAAAATACTCTGTTTTACCAAACTCTTTGACGAGATTCCACACACCATCATGACCATCTTCTAAGCAGGTCAAAAGAGGCAGGGGAGCAGGGAGCGCTTAGCAGGGGGAAGGATTGGACGGAGCTTGTACCCCGACCAATCAAGAACGTCTTAGGAAGACGGGGCTTGATACCCATGTTCCGCTCCACGGCTTTGGGCAGGGCTTGCTCCCCCTGCTCCCTGCTCCCTGCTTCTCCGCTTCTTGGTCACACCAATTCGCAATTGTGAATGATCTTTCTTTTGTCACTCGGGGAAGAGTAAAATCAGAAAAGAAGTCTGAAAGGCAGGAGGGGAGGATGACACAGCCAAGAAGCCCCAAACCCAGCATAAAATTTGTGGACGAGTATTATGCAATCTACCAAAACATATTTCCAGAAGTTAGGAGTTTTGAAAATTTCCGAGATTTACATTTGGGAATGATATCAGAGATAAAAAGGAAATCTTTACCAGAAATAGCCAAGGTAGTAGGTTTAGAAAATCAGCAATCATTACACCATTTTTTAACAGAATCACCGTGGTCAGTAGAATCATTGAAGAAGCGAAGATTAGAATTAATACTGCGAGTGTTAAATGAGCAATCGCTAATTCTAATAATTGATGAAACAGGAGACAAAAAACAAGGTCGTACTACAGACTATGTAAAACGGCAGTATATTGGGAACTTAGGCAAAATAGAAAATGGAATAGTGGTAGTGACAGCCTATGGCGTGATTGAAGATATTAATTACCTTCACTCGAAGCTGAAAAATAATTTCGGGAATAATTTATAAAGTCATATCAATCAAAATAAATGGATAATTTATAGATGTGCGCGCTTGGGGCTACTTTTCTACATTACCCCTCCAGCTTCAAAAATTCGTTGTACAGTCAAATTCAAGTCTGGAAATATCAAAGACTGGATACGGTCATCTCCTCGAAACTTATTAATTTGATACTCACCTTCGTCCAAACAGCAAACCAAAATAGTAGGTTGTTTGGGCTTACCAATGAACTCTCTACCCCCTAAAGCACCATAATCAACAATCCAATATTCAGGAATCCCCATTTCTTCGTAGTCAGCATATTTTTTATGATAATCATCACGCCAATTGGTACTAACCACCTCAACCACTAAAGGAATAGAGGCTGCTTGAGTAACAGTTGATTTTTGCTTCCATAGAGGTTCATTTACTAAATTAGGGCGATTCAACAATAGCACATCTGGCGAGTAAGCAGATTCACTTTTAGGTGGTTTGACTAATACTGTTTTTGGTATGCCATAGGGCAGGTTGAGGCAACTGTATTCTAAAGTGATTTTTGTAGCTAAAAATGTCACAATCTCTTCATGATCGCCTGTTGGTTGTGGCATTTCGATTACTGCTCCATCATGAAGTTCATAATGCTTTCCTGTGTTGTCTGGGTATTTAGCAACAAACTCTTCAAATGTAAATATTTTGGGTAAGGCTTGAGTCATGGTTTAATTCCTCAAAGCAAAATTGAAATGAGCTTGAAATAACAAAAAGTTCTAATTTCTCGCAGCTATTCTTTGACTAACCAATTCAACTGCCAATTCTATCGCTGCTTTCATACTGGTAGCATCAGCAATTCCTTTACCTGCAATATCAAACGCAGTTCCGTGGTCTGGTGAAGTCCGCACAAAAGGTAGACCAATAGAAGTGTTAACTGCACGGTCAAAAGCCATCAATTTCACAGGAATTAAGCCTTGGTCATGATAAAGTGCCAGGTAAGCATCAGCTGGATTTTGCCCAAGAGAATTACCATACCAAGCTTGACCAGGCTTAACCCACATCGTATCTGGTGGTATTGGCCCATCTAGCTGTAAATTTGGGCGGTTTCGCTGTTCTTGCTCCAACCACGGAATTAGCCAATCTTGTTCTTCTGTTCCCAATTGTCCCTGTTCGCCACTATGGGGATTTAAACCCGCGATCGCTATTCTCCCTTTCATGATCCCAAAATCTGTTTCTAAACACTCCACCAGCAAATCTAGTTTTTTCGTGAGTAACTGCGGTGTCAATGTGTTTGCTACTTGACATAAGGGAATATGTGTGGTCGCTAGCAGAGTTCTCAGTATCCAGCCAGTATGAGGCGATCGCGCCACAAACAACATACCAAAGCGATCAACACCAGACTTTTGGGCTAAAAGTTCTGTTTGTCCTGGATAATTATAACCTGCTGCTTTCCAAGCAGATTTAGCGATAGGGCCTGTAACAATTCCATCAAATTTACCAGCTAGTGTTTGAGCAATCGCATATTCCATATAGGCAAAACTAGCCGCACCACTGGCCACATTACCTATTCCCGTAATAATTTGATCTGTAATCTCCCTATTTAATGGCACATCAACAACCTTCAACTGGGCTGGATTTGCCAAAGTTATTAAATTCAGCTGGTTATAAGTTTGTATGAGTAAATCTCTATTCCCGATAACTGTCACATCACACTTTTGGCTAACTTCAAAGTTTGCCAAAGCTTTCAAAATCACTTCTGGCCCAATTCCTGCTGGATCTCCCAGTGTCAGCGCTAAACGTACACGATTTTTTTGATGCGACTTTAATATCTGATTTGGCTTGAGTTGATACATATAATTACAGCATAGTAATAGTTTCAGGCTGCTCTCATCTGTTGATAATTAGGGATTGACCGTAAAACTGGTTTAGAATTATTTACACAGGTTTAATCCAACAGTAGCTGTTATAAAGCTTCTGATAAACCTAAGTGTACCTAATCTACTTGGTAGACGTAAAACTCAAATACCTAGCTTGTAGGACTGGTGAGGGTTAGACTTGAGCAATCAAGTTTAGTCTAGTAAAACAGCCCAAAAAACAGGAAATCTAAAGGGCGACCTTTAGAATAATTGCAAATTATCTATCGCAAAGGAGAATCACGCTCATGAGTGGCGAAATTTTAAATGCAGCTCTATTGTCTTTCGGTCTCATCTTCGTGGGCTGGGCTTTGGGTGCTTTATTGCTAAAAATTCAGGGAGCAGAGGAATAATCCTCTAGCTGAAAACCCAACTTTAAAAGACGGAAGACTTTCTTTTGTCTGGAAAAATAGCGTGTCCGAAAAACGGACAACGCTTTTTCCGTCATTCTCTGTGTATCAATTAAGTTTATTAAAAAAGATGTAAACTTTTGTTTACAGAGATAATTCTGTTAAGATTCTTCTCATAAAACTTAAAAATTTATTACGACCCTCATGACATTATTAATCGTCGGTGCTACTGGCACCTTAGGAAGACAAGTGGCTCGTCGTGCTATCGATGAGGGGTATAAGGTGCGCTGTCTTGTCCGGAGTGCCAAAAAAGCTGCTTTTCTTAAAGAATGGGGTGCAGAATTAGTCCGGGGAGATTTGTGTGATCCCCAAACGCTAACAGGAGCATTAGAAGGTGTAAACACAGTTATCGACGCTGCAACCTCGCGCGCTACAGATTCATTGACCATTAAACAGGTGGATTGGGAAGGTCAAGTAGCATTGATTCAAGCAGCGAAAGCTGCTGGTGTAGAACGTTTTATCTTCTTTTCTATTCTTGATGCCGAGAAGTACCCAGAAGTACCCCTCATGGAAATTAAGCGGTGTACAGAACTCTTTTTAGCTGAGTCTGGACTAAACTACACCATCTTAAAATTGGCTGGGTTTATGCAAGGGTTAATCGGCCAATATGGCATACCGATTTTAGAAAACCAGCCTGTTTGGGTAACTGGGAACTCTTCACCTATCGCCTATATGGACACTCAAGATATTGCAAAATTTGCTATTCGTGCTTTGAGTGTACCAGAAACCGAAAAACAAGCTTTCCCTGTTGTCGGTACTCGTGCTTGGAGTGCTGAAGAAATTATTAGTCTGTGTGAACGTTTGTCAGCAAAAGAAGCCAGAGTCACCCGGATGCCAATAAACCTCTTGCGTACCGTGCGCCGCATCATCCGGTTCTTTCAGTGGGGTTGGAATGTAGCAGACAGACTAGAGTTTACAGAAGTCTTGGCAAGTGGTAAGCCTTTAAACGCTTCAATGGATGAGACATACAAAGTCTTTGGGTTAGATCCACAACAAACTACTACTCTAGAAAGTTATTTACAAGAGTACTTCAGTCGAATTATGAAAAAGCTTAAGGAGCTAGACTACCAGAAAAATAAAACCAAAAAAGAGAAATCAAAAAAGACTCCATTTAAGCAGTCCTCAAAGGCCAATAGTCAATAGGCAGTTGTTAATATCACCAATTTTTGGACTTTAGACTCTAGACTAATGACTATGTTGTCCAAAATATGTCACGATTACTAAGACAGAGCATCGCCTAAAACTTGGATATTTGAGTGTGCCGAAAGCAGGCATTATCTATAACGACGTTAAACCGATAGCGGGTCGTGTCGCTATCGAGTTAAAAGACAAGCTAACCGCTGCCGGTTGGAATGTATGTATTACATCGAGTATCGGTGGCATACTTGGCTACTCTAATCCAGAGAGTCCTGTATGTCACACCCCAATTGATGGTTTGACACCCCCTGGTTTTGACTCAGACATGGAGTTCGCAGTCGTTTTGGGGGGAGACGGCACTGTTTTGGCAGCGTCGCGTCAGGTTGCACCCTGCGGTATTCCCCTACTAACGGTGAATACTGGTCACATGGGTTTTTTAACGGAAGCTTACTTAAATCAATTGCCTCAAGCAATAGAGCAAGTGATGGCAGGTAAGTATGAAATTGAAGAACGAGCCATGCTCACAGTCAAAGTGCTGCGGGGAGACTCGGTACTATGGGAAGCCCTCTGCTTGAATGAAATGGTGTTACATCGAGAGCCATTAACCTCTATGTGCCATTTTGAAATTGCCGTAGGGCATCATGCACCAGTAGATATTGCCGCCGATGGTGTAATTGTTTCTACCCCGACTGGTTCAACAGCTTATTCTTTAAGTGCTGGTGGCCCAGTAGTAACCCCTGGTGTACCTGTTTTACAGCTAGTACCTATTTGTCCTCACTCCCTGGCTTCACGGGCATTAGTATTCCCAGATACAGAATCGGTTAATATTTACCCAGTCAATATCCCTCGGCTAGTGATGGTGGTAGATGGCAATGGTGGGTGCTACATTTTCCCAGAGGATCGGGTATATTTAGAGCGATCGCCATATAGTGTCAAGTTCATTCGTCTGCAACCGCCAGAATTTTTCCGTATCTTGCGGGAAAAATTAGGCTGGGGTCTGCCACATATTGCTAAACCAACTTCGGTAGAATTACCTTAATTATTATTTGTTTGCTCATTTTCACTTAACAGGAGGTGATTAAAAACAGCCAAAAGTCTTGTGTGGGCTAAGTTTCTCAAGGCAGGCGAATATGCATACCATAATTACACCTGAAAGAATCGAGTTACCGCTAGGCGCGGTGTTAAAACTTTTAGGGGACTGGGAAGACTATCAAGCACTGAGCCAGCAGCTAGGCGATCGCTCCTCACCTCGGATCAAGTATCGGCCTGGAGAGATTTGGCTAATGGCACCCCTACCACAGCATGGAAGAGATGCGAGCTTGCTAGCAGATATTGCTAAAGTCTTGCTAGACCATTTAGATCAAAGGTACGACTCATTTACACCCATCACCATGAGTTTGCCTCTTGTTAGCGGCGTTGAGCCTGATTATTGCTTTTATATTGAAAATTGGAGATCCGCATCAGGTAAGAGCCGTATCGACTGGCTCAATGACCCTCCACCCGATTTAGTGATTGAAGTAGACGTTACTAATTATACTAATATAAATGACTATCTCCCTTATAAAGTGCCAGAGGTTTGGCTGTTAAAGAATAAGCAGCTATTAGTTTATAGATTGCAGAGTGAAAACTACGTAATTACAAAAAGCAGCTATTTTCCTAAGGTTTCAGAAATTGTGCAGCAATGCCTCAATAATTGCCAACGAGCAAACAACAAGTGAGGCCATTAGGTGGTTAAGGAGATTGTTGCGTGGGGAACTGACGTATTGAGTCAATTTAATGTTAATTCAGAAATTATCGCACATTTCGAGCAGAGGCGATCGCAAACACTCTTGAGCTGAGTCTAGATGAATCGATTTTGGGTTCAATGGCTCACCAGACTCTCTAAATCGGATATACAAGCCGCTTTGGATCAACTCATTCGGCTAGGCGTTGTTGCACGAATTGAACCCGCTTAATTATACAAAACCGAGGGCGATCGCTCTCATCGATATAACTGCTGGTATCAAAATGTGATCGCTTTCAGTAACACCTTTACCAGAGGATTGAGGTCTAACGTTCCCAATCAGCGGCGGCAGTTAACCTCGAATACAAAACAGATGGCTTTCGTCCGTCCTGCTGCATTGGGGTTATTATGCTGCTGACAACTCAATAAAAGAGTACACTTTGCAGATGACATAATCCTTATGGCATTCTTAAGTGCCTCAATTCATTAGCCCGAACTGAGTTTTTGCTTTGCATATCGGGATCAACAAATAGTGCATATGGTACTGCTTCAAACATTTCATCAATATAATCGTGAAAAGTATCTAATGCTGGAGCAGTGTAATTGAGTGGAAGTACTCCGAACTCAATGTAATGAATCGTTTTTCGGAAAACTTGAATTGGAGAGAGAACACTAAATAAATATCCAAAGTTACCATCCTTGAAATATGAAGAAGCGACAAAACATTCATCTGCTGAGTTATAAACTCCTCTGTCACCCTTGTACTTAAAATTTAGATCATCGCCGTGAATAATTTCTCTAGAGATCCCTTGCTGCTCTAAAAAAATCATGCCTGCTTCACTTAGGGAAACTTTGTCCACGACTCCTTCATGGCGATGCCTACTACCTGGAACGTATATCTCTACATGTTTTCCTGCATTGCTTTCCTGTTTATAAAGAGTTTTAGCTAGGAGTAATCGCTTAGTGAATTCTTCGTTAGGTTTTTCTCCATCTAAAAGAGGATGTTGCGCTGCAACTTCTATTAGTACAGCAGGAATATTAGACCTCTCTTCCATGAATTTTTTTGCAATCTCAAACTTTTCCTCCCAATACTGGCGATCTTGAACTGTTCCTATAGCCCAACTCTTTTTAGATTCAGGAAATTTCATCGCAATTACTCCACTTCATCCATGACACCCTCAAGGAATCCAATTACTCCTTTACCCCAAGGTGTTTCCTCAGCAAAGTGCTCACTAACTTTGAAAGAGCCTTGTTTCAAGCCATGCCATAAACGCTTGAGACTTAAGAGCTTTTGCCAGCGATGAGGCTGCACACGTTTGATTTCTTCAAATTCTGCTTCAATGACAGCAGTAGCCTGTTCCTCTGTGGCTTGTGGGTGTTTCTGTTGTAAATCGACAATCACTTGCTTTAAGTCATCCAAAGCCAACTTAAGATCTGGATCTGTTGCTTTGCTATCCTCGATGTATGTCCCAACCTGCTCAATATAAGTCTTAGCTTGCTCGATAATTTTAACATTTTGAGCGTTTGGAAAGTTGTATTTTGGTTGATTTGGCATAGCTTGGATAGCAACAATGACTTCCTCTAATTTATCAAATATTTGTGAAAGTGAGTCAACAGGTTTTTCCTTTGAAATTTTCTCAATCTCTTTGGGATTCGATGAGAATATAAGTATTTTAGATAATTCCTCGTCAAACCTTGGAAATAATTGCTCAAACTGTTTCCTTGCCTGTGAACGCAGTTCTTTAATCCTTTCAAAGGTATCTTTTATACTTTCGTCAGAACTAGAATTTGCTGTTGCAATAGCCTGAATGTTTCTCTTTAAATTGTCTACATCTTGTTTTGTAGCGCTAGATCTTCTATCCGCTATTTTTATAGCTTCAATAGCTTCTTTTTCCAATTTAAAGAGAGCCTCAGAAAGATCAATTTCTACAGAGTTCATGGTTCTTATTTCTTCTTCTAATCTTCTCTTTACCTTATGCCAGTAAGATTTGTTATTTGCTTGTAACCTATGAACGTGAAGGTTTCCAAGCATTCCGGGTTGCCAGCAAGGTGTAGTTACATAGGCAATTTCCCTATCTGTAATATTACCTCTAAAAGTTGGTGCTTTTTCAAATAAATTAAATGCTAACTGTGATTGAAGTTCTTCATGCTCCCGTCTTCTAAAGAAAACTTGCATAGCTTTTATTGCACACATACTATCGACAAGAGCACGAGCAAAATTAGCTGAAGCATCGTCAAGGTATTTTTCTTTTGCCTGGGCATCGTAAAGGCTATCCAAATTGCTAAGGATATGTCCCCCGTCACCATTATGATTTTCCTCAAGATCACGTAACTGAAACAGCTCCCTTTCACAAGCCTGTTTAAGAGAAACGGGAGAGGCTAAGTTGATTTCTAAACGAAATCTTTTATTTTCTTTAACAAGATTCAGATACTCCTCTAAGCGAAATAAATCTTCACTGAAAGCAACCCTAAAAATTCGCAAAAATTCCTTAGCTTCCCGGACAATTCTCTGATTTTGCTCATGGTTTTCTGACGTTCTTAAAGCAATTCTTTGGGTAAAACGTTTTGTGTCAACAAGTTCGCTATCACTTGTTTGAGAATAATTCTCAAAGGGCTTATCAAAGTCTTCCTGTATGGACGAAAAACTTGTAGGCCAATAATTGTATATTTTTTTACGCTCCCTAAACTGTCTATCGAACTGCTTCCAAACATCTGAATTTAATTGAGCAAGAGCTGATGGAAATTTGAGAATTTCTAATGCTTTTTCAATGTTGTTATCACTTAACTTGCGTATAGACTTCAAGGAAGCAACTGCTGGGCTAGGAACCTTTAACCCAGCATAGTGAGCAGTAAATAATTTCCCGTCAACGAAACAGAACTCATCACGAAAGATTGTCGTTTTCAATTTCCCTTCATGTTGATACTTCAATGGGATGTAAAGATGACCGAAGACTTCCATGATGATTTCCAAAGTAGTGAAGATGTAATTAGTAATATCTGAACCTTTGAAAGTATTCTTTGCACCCTAACTCTCTATGTTTCAGTAAACGAATACTTCAGCTTATTAATTAAGAATCTCTCAACTATGTCATAACTATAAACCTTCCGTTGCTTGAGCATAACAACTCGCCAACAAACTTTCAATTACGTCTCTACCAGGGACTAAGCAGCATAACTATTTATTATACGGAAACTTTCCGTATAATCTTTAATTACTCGGACACAAAGATGTAAAAACCACGATGATTTATACCCATGTTTTGAATCGGGGCGGTAAGGCTGTGCGTAGTCCCCTTGATTAGAAATACCAGCATATATTTTGCATGAATTTTGAACACCTAAAATGTTACAAAGTTAACACCCTACAGTGTTGGTTCAATCATTTCTTTTGACTCGCCAGTTAGGGTGACAAGTAGGTGTTTCGCTTGGATGTAACTGTCTAATGTTAATTTTTGGTTAGCCAACGGATGGTTAGTTACGGCGCATGACGCAGGTAAAGGGTGAAGTGAATAGCGTGTAGCGTGTGCGATCGCAACAGAAACAATTAGCCTTATTAATCGTCTGATGCATAGAATTTGTCACTCGACTCACATTGGAACAATTGTGAGCTAATGCTTTGTCTTCCCAATTGGGCAATTTCCTTCCAGATTACTGGTATAGGAATAGAATTTGGAATTAGTGATTAAAATTGCATTTGAGAATTTGATGGTTGAGACATAAACCTGCTAAAAGAAATTTGAGGCAGCATATTAGCTTAGGATTTATCCATCGACCAAAACTCGCAATTACATTTCTAGCCGATGTCCAGAATGATTCTGAAACGTCTGCACTATCCAAAATCCAATATCCCAAATTTTTATGACACTTGCTCACAGTCCTTGTGTTTTGGTGATTGAAACCGATGATAGCCTTGCAAATCAGCTTTCTTTTGATTTGCAAGAAGCTGGTTATGATGCAATTTTGGCTCATGACGCAGCCAGCGGTTTACAACACTGCCGCGATCGCCAACCTGCTTTAATTGTTTTAGACCGAATGCTTGCAGGGGAATCAGGACTTTCGTTATGTAAAAATCTCAGAAGTGCTGGTATGCGATCGCCTGTGCTGGTTTTAATGGCCAGAGATACCATTGATGATCGTGTGGCTTGTCTGGAAGCTGGAGCTGATGATTACATCCTCAAGCCATACCGTCCTGAAGACTTTTTAAAGTTAATTCGTCTGTATTTAAAACCTGAAGTCGAAACAACCGAGCAGTTGCGCTTTGGAGAACTAATTTTAGATTTAGCAACTCGCCGTGCCATACATAACGGTAGGGCAATTGACTTAACAATGAAAGAATTTGAACTATTAAAGTTTTTAATGGAACATCCTCGTGAAGTTTTAACTCGCGAACAAATCTTAGAAAATGTCTGGGGTTACGACTTTATGGGTGAATCTAATGTAATTGAAGTATATATTCGCTACTTACGTCTAAAAATTGAAGATGAAGGACAAAAGCGTCTCATTCAAACGGTTCGGGGTGTAGGCTACGTTTTAAGAGAATCTTAAAAAGCCAATGACAGGAGCAGCAAAAGCTACACAACAAAATTCCAGACTCCCACTCCTGTAAAGGGTGGGAGTTTTAATTTTCTCTATTCATTCTTTTCACTGTAGAATTACTTGCCCATATTTGCCAACTTCACCAAGAAAACAACTATAAATCGTGGGCTTTCTGGCTTAAATTCTGTAAAATCGAAGTCTAAATTACAAAATTCAAAATTGTTATGATGCGTTGGCTAAGTTTACTTCCGATGCTACTGGGTATTTTGCTTATGGGTTGTTCGATGCAGACAACAGCTAAATCTCCGACACCAACTCCAAGCGCTACCAGTCAAACAGTAGCACCCGCAGGACAAACACTACCAATTTCGGCAAAAGCCATTATTCCTAATGGCACAACAATTGAGTTAGAAGTGGCAAAGACTCAAGAACAGCAGGAAAAAGGATTAATGTATCGGCCAGCTTTACCCGATAATCGGGGGATGCTATTTCAGTTTCCTTCTGCACAACCAGTCAGATTTTGGATGAAAAATGTCCCAGTGCCTCTGGATATGGTATTTTTACAAAACGGAGTGGTAAAGTATGTAGAAACTTCTGCACCTTCTTGTACTAAAGAGCCTTGCCCCACTTATGGGCCTAATGTACCCGTTGATACGGTAATTGAACTGCGATCTGGACGAGCCGCTGAATTAAATTTACAGCAGGGCGATCGCGTCAAAATTGAATTTTAAGAATCCGTGGCTTTGCGGAGATAAGCATTTAGGTAGTTTCCCCTGTAAGAATCGATAAAATTTGATTCATAATGTTTGTGTAAAAAAAGCATCAAGTATCTGTAAAAAAGGAAATTGTGAGGCTACTATTTAATATCATGTCAAAACTAGGAAAGACTACTATTTCCAAGGTAGAATCACATCTCAATGGTTTAGTCTCAGAAAATATTCCTTTGGCAGTACGTGTAAATAGTCGCTTATAGGGGAGTATAGGCTATGGAATCTTTGTTACCACAAGTGTAATTAAATTAAGCACTAAAGCAAACAAAGATGAAGCCAATTTGACCTGGGTAGCTAGCAGCTTGAAAATTCAGCAAACAAGTGTTGCTAAAGGTGATATTTCCGAGTTTTTACATAAAAATGCTTTGTTTCCGGAATATTCAGACAATTTGTCGAGTATTTATCCGGTAATCGTATAGTCACAAATGAAATATTAGCTGCGGGTTACTGAACAATGGTAAATCGATATATGACAATACACACTAGACAAGGAGGTGAGTTAAAAGTGTCACCATCAACTTATTCTCGACTAATACATTTTTTACAGGAAGATTTGTCAATTTCCGCTGCGTCACTTGCGGTTGCAATGCGACACCGTGAGCAAGACCCCGGCCCTTTACCGATGATTCTTTGGCAGTATGGGTTGATTACTTTAGAACAGTTGGAACAAATTTATGATTGGTTGGAGACAGCTTAGGTATGAGTAGTTCATACAGGAGAATTAAGGTATGTCATACCCACTGGGCTTTGTGCCAAGGCCGATAGATAGGAAAATAGACTTTTACCCTTGTTACTCAATTTTAAATATAAAAAAAAGAGCGAATTGAAAAATCGCTCTTTTGATTTAATACTGAGTATTATTCTTTCTATTTAAGACTCATGATTGGCTAAATACTCTAGCTGCTGCCGCTACACCAGCTCCCGGAGTAAAATTTTCGTAGCCGAGTTCAGATAAGGCAACTTCCAGGGATGCTATGCAGCTAAGAATATCGCGATCGCTCACAAAGCCCAAGTGACCAATACGGAAAATTTTATTAGAAAGATGGTCTTGACCACCTGCTAAAGCAATATCGAAGCGTTTTTTCATCAACGAGCGAATTTTATCTGCTTCAACACCTTGTGGTGCTACAGCCGTAATTGCCGGACTTGCACAACTATCGGCTCCTAACAAAGGTAAATTTAACCCTTTAATGGCAGCGCGTGTGGCATTTTTTAACCGTTCATGTCGAGCAAATATTGATTCTAGGCCTTCTTCTTTCATCATCCGCAACGTCGCATGTAGCGCCATGATCAAGTTTACCGGAGGCGTGAAAGGAGTAGTGTTTTTCGCTGTAGATTTACGATATTTACCTAAATCTAAATAATACTTCGGTAATTTCGCAGTTTTGTAAGCTTCCCAAGCTTTAGGACTGACACTAACAAACCCCAAGCCAGGAGGAATCATGTAGCCTTTTTGGGAACCAGAGGCGACTACATCCAAACCCCAAGCATCTACTGGTAAATTAAATGCACCCAAGCTAGTGACAGCATCAACAATAATCAAGGCTTCACCATGTTCCTTGACGTGGCTGTTAATGGTTTCTAAGTCATTCAACACACCCGTTGAAGTTTCACTATGGGTAATAATGACGGCTTTGATTTGCTTTTCGGTATCGGCTTGGAGTTTTTCTGCAAACAACGCCGGATCTAAAGGTTTACCCCATTCAGCAGTAATTGCTTCTACATTTAAACCGTATGCTTGACCAACTTCTACCCAGCGTTCGCCAAACTTACCGTTAGAGCCAACTAAAATGCGATCGCCAGATGAGAGAAAATTAATTATTCCAGCCTCTGCCGCACCCGTACCACTGACATTCAGCATTAGTACATCGCTTTGAGTCTGATGTAACCATTTGAGGTTTTCTGTTACCTCCGCCAATATGTTGCTAAATTCACTGGTGCGGTGTCCAATTGGATGTTTGGCTAACGCCAGTAAGGCTGCTTCCGGTACCGGCGTTGGCCCAGGAATCATCAGCATCAGCTTATTATTCATATTTGTGTCCTAAAGTCAAATAAAAGTTAAAGGAAATGATGAATTTTAGATATTCACCTGCATAACAGTTAAGCTTGTCACCAATTATTGTTGTGTCATTTTGTAGGTTAGCTTGACTCTGGCAGTTTTTTGAGACTCAGGCTAAATCTAAAATTCGTTTTTCAGGCGATCGCTCCAGACACATAAATACCCAAGGGTATCTATTTAGTAGAGTAGCGAACTGGCAGTAGTTCGCGGATAGTAGACATCTGTAATTTTTGTCTAGTTTGTCTTAAGTTTTGTAGCAGCGATTATTTAGAATCTCACAAATTGGGGCACAGATACAATGAGTTCTCCAATTTTATTTCATTACAAAAGTCGGCGAGTAAGTTTACTCGCCGACTTGGGGAAACATGGCATGGGGAATTTCCCCTGCGCGACTTTGAGAGAGATGAGCTTAACCTACCTTGCTTTAGCTGCTAATGCTCACTGCTACTATGTATATAAAATTACCTTTGAGATATAAACGCACTTAATAAAAGTGTTACAAAATAGATTTAAACATTAACTTAACTAAGTTAATCAGGCGTAACAACTTGATTAGCATTATGGTGATTGATTGACCAACGATGATCTACCATTACAGAAGAAAATTGACAAATTTCTTCTAGTTGCTTTTGTTGTACTGCCGCTTTTCGGAGGGTAATAATTAGCTGGTTGACTTGTCGTCGCAAATCAGGATTTTGACTGACAGCTGACATAGTTTGTCTTTCTAAAAGTTGAAGTATAAGTTCGTAGTGGACAGGTGAAGGTAAAGGGATTTGCTCCATGTAGTTGATTGAAGATTTCAAATGTGGGATTTTGTATTAGAAAAGATTTGTCTCTTATCAATAAAATTGTTACACAAGAAACACGTATTTAGTTAGTGACTGGATGTAGTTGGAGATGAAGATTTAGAGAAGAGATTAGCGATCGCAAGCTCTGGATTTGGTTGTTTAACTAAGGACTCTCCAATCAAAACTGCGGATACACCTGCTTTTTTCACTACACTTAAATCATCTGGACTATGTAGTCCTGATTCACTGACAACTAGGATATTTCGTTCCTGTAGTTGAGTACTCCTGGCTGCTAATAGTTGGCAAGTAGTTTGCAAATCAACCGAAAAATCTTCTAAATTACGATTATTAATTCCTACTAAATATACACCATCTAAAGCTAGTACACGATCAAGTTCTACCAAACTGTGAACTTCAATCAAAGCTGCCATATTTAGGGCATTAGCAATTTTAATAAAGTATTGCAAATCTTGATCGCTAAGAATAGCCGCAATCAACAAAACGGCATCTGCACCTTGAATCCGAGCCAAGTACATTTGATAAGGATAAATGATAAAATCCTTACATAGTAATGGTAAATCTACGGTGGCGCGAACCTTAGCTAAATTATCAAACCCACCTTGAAAAAACTTGACATCTGTCAACACAGAAAGACAACTAGCACCACCTTGTTGGTAGGATAAAGCGATCGCTGCTGGATCAAAATCTGCTCGTAAAATTCCTTTACTAGGGGAAGCCTTTTTAACTTCTGCAATCAATGCTGGATTTGTTTTGCCTTGCCGTAAAGCGGCGACAAAATCACGCGTTGGTGGTGCGGTAAGGGCTTGTTTCTGCAATTCCCGTAAAGGCCGCTTTTCGCGCATTTGGTCAACTTCTATTTCTTTATGCCAGACTATTTCTTCCAAAATATTATTTGGTGCTGCGTCAGGTAAGGCAGTCTGATAACACAAGATAGAAACATTAATAGCTGGACTCGGTGAACGGCGGCGAATTTGCATATTAAAAAATGGGGAATAGGGAATAGGGCATGGGGCATTGGGAAGAAGGGGTAAGGGGGAAAGGGTTTATTTCTTCATCCCTTTACCCTTTAACCTTTTCCCCTCTTGTTGCCCCTCTGCTTCTTCTAAGCGATCGCTCGCTTATAGGCTTCGTCCAGCACTTCTGAAAGAGTTGGATGGGCGTGAACCAAATGGGCGAGGGTGTTGACAGATTGACGGCTGGCGATCGCTGCGGACGCTTCGTGAATTAAGTCGGCGGCGTGCATTCCAAAAATATGCACACCCAAAACTTCACCGGTGTCTTTGCGATATACAACCTTTGCCATACCATCGGATTCATTTTCTGCCAATGCTTTGGAATTACCTTTGAAGTAACTTTTACTGACCGCGACTTCAAAGCCCTCGGCTTGGCCTAATTCCTTGGCGGCTGTTTCCGTCATACCGACATAGCTGACTTCTGGGTGGGTAAATGCGGCGGCGGGGATGCTGCGATAGTCTACCACACGCGATCGCCCGACGATATTTTCTACTGCGACAATGCCTTGAGCAGAAGCGGCGTGAGCCAGCATCATTTTGCCGGTTGCGTCGCCAATTGCCCATAAATGAGGCACAACTTCACCTGCTGACAGCACTGCCATGCGATCGTCAACTGGGATAAAATTTCGTCGGTCTGGTTCTACACCCACAGATTCTAAACCGAGATTTTTTGTTGCGGGGATGCGTCCCGTAGCCACTAAGCAAGCATCTACTTCGATGACATCAACATCTTCTTTGGTTTTAAAATCTGCCAATTCAATCACCACAGGTGAACCTGGGATGACTTTTTTGGCGTAAATCCCTACTTTCGTTTCAATATCGCGGGGAGTAATCAAAACTCGTTCTGCAAGTTTGGCAATATCGCGGTCAAATCCTGGCATTAACTGATCTAGGGCTTCAATCATCGTGATTTCACAGCCCAAAGCTGAGTAAACATCAGAAAATTCCAAGCCGATGTAACCACTACCGATAATCGCTACCCAATCGGGGAGAGACTCTAATTTAACGCCTTGATCACTAGTAAAGACAGTTTTACCGTCTACTTCGATGCCTGGAGGTACAAAGGGTACAGAACCAGGAGCCAAGATAATATCTTGGGCTGTGATTGTTTTTTCACCACCATCCCCGGCTACAGTGATTTTTTGCGTTCCGGCAATTTTTCCCCAACCCCTGATAATATCGACTCCCAGACGTTTGAGGCTATTGGTTAAATCACCTTGAAGTTTCGATACTAAATTGCCAGCGTGATTAGCGATCGCTTGGCGATCAAACTCCACACTGCCGACTTGAATCCCCAGTGATTTGAGGTGGTGGGCATTACGCAATTCCCGCACACGTCCAGATGCTGCCAGCAAAGCTTTAGATGGAATGCAGCCCCGGTTGACACAGGTTCCCCCCATGTCCGCTGCTTCGATAATCGCTGTCTTTAGACCGCAACTGATGGCGTGTAGGGCTGCGCCATGTCCGCCTACACCAGCGCCTATAATCACTAAATCGTAATCAAATCCATGACTCACGTTAGTTTCCCCGTGTGCTTCGCCTAATTTATTCTCAACTTGACCAGCAATCCGCGCAACCCCTTTTAAAAATTTGGGAGTTCGCTAAATCAAATTATGATTCACGCTAGCAGGGGAAGAGATTGATTTATAGATTATTATAGTGAATTTTGGTACTTATTTGATTTTATACATTAATATCTGTGTTTCAGTGTTGGGCAAAAACTATCTGGCATTTTGAGTTTCTTTGCAACACTTTAACTTTGCATCCCAGGTAGGTTGAAAATCTCGGCAAGCATACAGATTTTCGCAAGCGATCGCCTGATGTCTCTCTCCTCAACGTGGGAAACTGTTTCAGGCAAAAATTGCAGGTAATGAAGCAAAGCCCTATAACGTTAGTGAATCAACTCAAGCCTCTCGATCGCATGATTTTTGATCGTGCTATTCGCGCCGAATTTAGTGATGAAGCGTTAATTATATGCCTTTTAGCTGCTTCTAGCTTTTCGGTTTTGAGCAATTTCAGCATCAGGACTGGTAGTTGAAATGGGTTCCTCAGTACCTAATAAATGATGTATTTCATTTAATGAGCTGGGTTGGGCTTTAGGTTCTACTGATGACTCACCCACATACTCAATCAGGTCTTGCACTTGGCAATCCAAAGCTTTACAAAACCTAACGATTCTTTCAATATGGTCTGTCCCGGTTCTACCGCTTTCCCAGTTTTGGATAGTGCTTTCAGTCACGCCCACAAGACGCGACAATTCAAGCTGGGTTAGCCCTGCTTTTTCACGCAGCAAAGCAATCCTTGGTTTTGGCTTGTGTTTCACAGCTACAGCACTTTTATCTTATCTATAGTCGTAGATCCTAGCACCAAAAAAACCAGCACCCAAAAAATCACTAAAAAACTTTTGCTTAAATTTTTTGGACACTCAAGGAATTTAGTTAAATTATTTTGTATACAATACTTGCTGCCACTAATCAGTATTGACTGTACTTTATTGGCATGTAGCTAAATAGAGATGCTTGCTTGTAACTGACTCTCTAGATTTGCACGTAACCACAAATCTGCTATTGACCAAACCCAAAAATTATTTTGGACATCTGCAAAATCTGCTTGTTTATGAGTAACGATTGCATCAAGTTGATTATGGCTAATACAGACTAACTCTACAGCAGATTCAAAATTATTCAGAGGTAGCGATCGCGCTTTGTAAAGGATAGTCTGATCAACAACACAAATTTGAATTTTTTCTTGTAAACAATCAACTACAGTGTCTGCAATTTTACTATTTTTTAAACGACTGGCATAAGCATAAATTTTTTCCCAGCCAACATCTGTTAAATACATCTGAATTGATGGGTGTACTATGTCTAATAGTTCTCTGACATCTTCTGCAAATTCATTACGATTCATCAAAGCTTCTAGGATGAAATCAGCATCTATTAAAATCCTGATCACTTTAACTCCCCTTATGGATTGATAAAATTAACTGGCGAAGTAGCCTATGTATTTAAGATGGATATCGGACATAATTCACTACAATCAGAAGCAACAATATTTCGGATAATATGCTAAATTACTGAAACTATGAGTTGAGAACCAGGAACGAAAAGTTTATATAATAATTTTTGTGAAAAATCATTGTTATGTCAGCACTTGAGGATAATTTATTGCTGGAAAACAACAAACTTGCTTTAGTAAGGAAGTGAATCATATCACTAAATAACTTAATCATTCCAAGAAGATATTTAGTGTTAATTGTGAAGTTATTTTATAGTGATAATTGAGACAATATAAACAATGTTTTGATTGTTTGTTTAATTTTTGGGCTTCAGCAGCAGGTAAAATAACTGTCCATTGCTGACTGTAACACCAGCGCGATCGCCTGCTAATTTACCAGTACCTAAAAAATAATCTACCCTACCAGCACCTCGAATAGCGCCTCCTGTATCTTGGTCAAGTACATAACGGCTGACAATTCGATGTTCCACACTGCTGTTACTTTTAGCAAAGGGAATAGAAGCTCGAATCAACGCTAAAGCACCAGGAGGCATTAGAGATTTATCTGTAGCGATCGAACGCTCTGCCGTCAGTGGTACATTGATTGAACCTTGTGCTGGCTCACCGTGGTTTTCTTGAAAAAACACAAAGCTAGGATCACGAGGGATATAAGTATTTAATTCTTGGGGATGCTTGTGAAAATAGTCGAGGATAATAGGCATAGTCATACCTTCTAGGGGTAATTTGCCATCATTCGCCAGTTCTCGACCAATACTTTTGTAATTATATGCGGTGTCACCAGCGTAGCCGATTGTGGTTTGGGTACCATCAGTCAATTGTAGTCGAGCAGAACCTTGTATTTGTGCTAAATATGGTTCTAGGCGATCGCGAAACCAAAACAACTCCAATCCTCGTAATTTACCTTTTGTACCTTGTAAACCGTCTGCTCCTTCTAAATCTAAACGTGTAGGATGAGGCCGATTCCAGGATTTTAAATCGGGAGGTAATCGATAAACAGGATAGCGGTATTCACTTGTGGGAACGCGACTAGCAAAATAAAGTGGTTCATAATAGGCGGTAAACAAAACCCCACCTTTTTTGTCTTTACCAATTGATTGGTAAAAAACAAATTCTTTTTCTATAGCTGCATGTAGTTCTGTGGCAGAATTAGTTTGTAGAACTAATTCGCGAAATCTTTTTAAACTATTAATGACGCGATCGCGTGTAATGTCAGCTACCTGATACTTTTGATAAGCCTTAGTAGCTTTCTCTGTTTGCAAATATTGCAGACTGCGATCAATAGCGGTCATTAAGCTTTTTTTATTGGGCTTTTCTTCATAAATAACCTCATCCAAACAAGATAGATCATCTTGGCAGCAAGTAACTGGTAATCTCTGGAGAAGTACTGGCGCTATTTGCTTTTGATTTAATTGATTTGGGATTGGAGTTTTCTCAGAAACTGGTACATTCCACTTATTCACACGACATTCTGGTGAACTAAGTGAGAGATGCCCTAAAGATTGTATACGTACTAAAAAAATTGAGAGAATTATAGGTAGACTAATACTGATAGCTGTAAGTTTTTTTCTCATAAAAAAAACTAGGCATTTTTATCTTTTGATAACTTCGTTAGGCTATTCATTCATATTACGGTAAGTAGCAACTGCGGATGGTGATATTCGGTTTAAATAACGGAATATCCAATATTTAAAAATAGTATCTAAAATCACTGGAAAAGTAGCAATAAATAAGAAGATAAAATCTCTATTGGCTGGTAAGCCCCAATGACGTGATACCCCTTCTAGTACTACTTCCCAACCGTGAGGAGAGTGAAATCCGACAAATATATCAGTAAACAAAATAATAATAAACGCCTTAGCGCTATCACTCAAACCATAAACAACATGATCAAAGAAATCTTTTACTACCGCTATAGAAGGCTTACTAGCAAGTAACAACCAAATGAAAGCACCAACAGAGAATATATCTGAAAAAACATTTTTAATTGCATTGGTACTTTCACCACGGAATTGTTTTGCAATTTCACTCGCTTTTTCTCTCATTTTAATTTCTATATCTTCAGAAGATAAAGATGGTGCATTGCTAATTAAATTTTCAAACTTAATTTTCTCTTCAAATCTTTGTAATTCGACTAGTGCTTCTTCTTCCATCTCTGCATTTAGGAAAACTTGCAGTGTTTCAGAGCTTCTGAAATTTTCAATAAGTGGCCCTACTAACAAAGCTTTAGATAGCTGATGAGTTAAAAGTGGTATTATAATTAGTAGTAAGAGAAATCTAATAGATATTATTGTTCTTTTTTGAGTTTGACGAAAATTTTGAACAACATCTTGCTCAGAATTAGGATCTAATTCAACTTGTAAGCGACTAATAGTACTTAAAATGGATCGAGGTAATATTCCTGTTGTGTCAGTTTTACCCCGCTTTTTTGAACTTTTGTCTGGATTTTGATTTGATAATTTCGATTGTGTTAGTGGAGCAACTGCTGGTTCAACTGACACAACTTGTGGTTTATCAATTACGGCTGGAGCAATAGTTTCATAATTAAAACGAGTGTATTTTGTTGTGATTTCATCAATGAATTTTAATTTCTCTAAAATTAAGGGAGGGCTGGGATATTCTATACCAGTTTTCTGAGCAGCCTTTTGATTAGATTCATTTGAGAACCAACGGCTAGCTCTAAACTCTGTCATTCGCATCCGGACAATTCTTAATTGTTTTTTCAACTCTGACTCAAAATAATCCATCACACTGTTGCTATAGATGGCTGAGTTGAAGTCTATTTTATTACCATTGAAATGCTCATCTTCTATTGCCTTAATTTGTAATGCAGCCTTGTAAGCTTCTTCCAGAGAACGCTCTGGGGTTCGTAAGTACCAGCGATAAGTAGATAGTAAGAAAGGATAAATTTTTTGACTAAAAACAGAATTTTTCATTGTCGGCAGTCATCCAGCATTTGGGGTAATTCTTAACCTTAAGTTAACGCACAAGGTATACTAACAAATCTACAAGGAGAAGATTTGTGGTTTCTTATTCTGTTTTGATTCTTGGCACTAGCCGCAGTGGTAAGACTACTCGCTTAGTAGAGCATTTTTGTAGCTGGTTACAAAATGAAAATCATGCTTTAGAATCATTTTATACTAAAAAACCTAGGGCAAGAGAAGGCAATCATCAGCCTAAGCCCTTGTATCTTCCGAAAGTAGAACCAGGAGTATTAGTTCTAGCTGCTAATGATGAAAATCGTCGGGAATTGGGAGATAAAATTGTTACAACCACTTTAGGAAAATATCCGGTTCGTGCAAAGACGACCTTAGGGTTTTTTCAAGATGAAGTTATTTTATTTTGGCCTTTATTGATTCAATTATTGAATCTAAAAGCACAATTTCCAGTGCGATTACGCCCAGAAACAGAGCAGGAATTAGCAACAAAACTCTGGCGTTCTCAATTAGACGAAGAAATTTTACGCCGTGCGGGAGTGAATGAGTACCGCTTAGTAAGGCGCATCTTAGACTTATTGCAATTAGCTGCTTACAGCAATACCCCTTGCGAAGATATTGCTCAGATTTTACAAAGAGGTTTACAGGAGAATGCTATAGATTTAGAGCCGGAATTTTTAGCATCTTTACTACTAAATTGGCGTAATTGGTGTTTAGAGAGAGGATTACTGACTTATGGGATTATTACCGAACTTTACAGTCAGTACTTGTTAAACGATCGCCATTATCAACACCACCTAACACAACGCTATCAGGCAATCCTAGCAGATGATATAGATGATTATCCGGCAGTAGCGCGTGAGTTGTTCGATTTGCTCTTAGATCAAGGGGCGGTAGGAGCGTTTAGCTACAATCTAGATGGTGCAGTGCGCCTGGGATTGGGAGCAGATCCTAAATACCTACAAGGGTTAGCAAATTGTTGTCAGGTAGAAAGCTTAGCTGAGCCACCAATGGAATCCTTAGCACCTAGACTTGCTACACCAATGGTGGAAATAGTCACAGAACCAATGTTGATGTTGAGTTTACCAGAGACAGAAACAGTACAGTCAATACAAACTACCTCCCGCGCTCAACTATTGCGTCAAACAGCAGAAGTAATTGCTCATGCGATCAAATCAGGGCAAGTAGAAGCAGACCAAGTGGCGATTATTGCTCCAGGTTTGGATGCGATCGCTCGTTATACTTTAGTAGAAATCCTCGTTAAGCAAAACATCCTTGTAGAATCACTCAATGACCAACGTCCCTTAATTAGTTCACCTGTGATTCGGGCATTGCTGACTATACTGGCACTAGTCTATCCCGGTTTGGGACGCTTAGTAGACCGAGATGCTGTGGCAGAAATGCTTGTGGTATTGAGTAGAAAGCAACAAACACCAGACATCTCCTCAGAACCCAGCAATCAGCATACCTTACCCAATACTGACATTGACCCAGTACGGGCGGGATTAATTGCCGATTACTGCTTTGTACCTCATCCCGATCATCCCAACTTGCTACCAGTAACAGCATTTGAGCGCTGGGATAGAATTGGCTATGCGGCCAGTAACGCATATACTGAGATATTAGAGTGGTTAGAAAAACAGCGATCGCAACAAGAACTGCGTCTGATTCCTAGTCCTATTTCTCTTCTAGATAGGGCAATTCAGCGCTTTTTATGGAATGGTAGTAATCTTCCCTACGACCAATTAGCAGCACTACGGGAATTGCTGGAAACAGCCCAACACTATTGGGAAATTGACACCAGACTCAGACAAACATCTCCCAAACAAGTAGGAACAGAAATCAACACTACTATTGCCGAATTTATTCAACTACTGCGACGTGGTACTATCACCGCTAATCCATACCCCCTGCGTCCCATTGGCCCAGCTAAAAAGACTGTCACCTTAGCAACTATCTTTCAATATCGTTCTAATAGAAGATTTCATCGCTGGCATTTTTGGCTGGATGCTGGTTCACCTCTGTGGGCAAAAGGTGGTGCGGCTACTTTATTCGGTGCGCCATTCTTCCTCCAAGATAGGTTAGGCGAACCTTGGACAGCAGAAGATGAAAAATTAGCCGAGGAAGAAAGATTGCGAAGAATTCTTGTAGATTTACTTTCTCGTGTATCAGAGAAAGTTTATTTGTGTCACAGCGATTTAGCTGTCAATGGGCAAGAACAACTAGGGCCACTATTACCTTTAGTACATGCTTGTGTACCATTTGCTAATCTAGATGCAATGTCTTTATAGACCAATACGCTTGTGAGTTCAAAACCGTAGATATCTTACTACAAGCGTTTTTGGTAGTTAATGCTGTTTAACTTCCTTGCACGGTCATGCTTTGTAGGCTGGGGAAAAAGCGGCGTTCACATTCGATCCTTTCAAATACGCTTCTGTCTAGTTCTTTTTTTATAGTTTTAGTCCAATCGTGTAACTAGTGAACGACTCAAAAAAGTTGATAAACCCTTGAGACAAATTCAGTACGGACGACTGGAGGCATTGCGAATAGCATTCTTTGAGCCATTCATGCTCGGTCTTCTAGATGGGAATTTGTTTCTTCATGGTCAAAGCAGAAATATCTTTACCAGTCTCTTTGTAGGTCTGGGACATTGTAACTAGAGATTGATTCCAGACCTAGCGAACACAACCAAAAGCTTGCGCCAAATGACTTTGTTGCTCCTGGCTGGGATAGATTCTGACTTTGACTGCCTTTAGCACAATTGATTAAAAAAAGATTGAAAATCGATATTTATTTAATTTTTTAACATTTTTTTGTAATGGTGTACGGAACAAATTTAAAGAATTTTATGAAAAAGAGAAGACAAGACTTGTTATTATGATTTCTCTAACAAATTTTATGTCAGAGATTGAATCATTAGGTGTTCCAAAGTTAAAGACTTATTAAGAAATAAAATTTCTTAACCTGCTCAAAAACTTTAAAAATAAGAATTGTGCCAAGGAGCAACTGCATAACTTCCTGCGCCCGATTAACTCCTTCAATTAAGCTAGTACAACTATAACTTGAAAATCAAATACAGTAAGGTTTCTACATTTAGATATTAAAATTCCAAATCATCTTGATTAATGTTTTTGGAGTGATTGAAGCCTCATTTGCTATTTATTCGAGTTGTGTAAGTGCTGTTATTGTCACAAAAGTATAAATTTCATGGGGGAAAATTTGATGCGATCGCCAACTCCAAAACAACGACGACAAGAGTTAATTCAAAAGTATGTTTTATCGCGCCGTACCATGATGGCGTTAATGACTGTAGCTTTTACTCCTAGTTTGGAAACTTTACTATTCGGTGAAAATAAACCCTCAAAACCTAAGCGACCTGATAATCCCAACGCTTGTACTCCCGGTTTAGAAACTTTACTTTCCGATGAAAATAAACCCTCAAAACTTAACCAACCCGATAATCCCATCATCCCAAGCTTACCTCAACAGGATACAAGAGCAGATCAACAAGAACGCCTTCTTCAATTGGGAAAAACTCGCGAAGAATATCAGGTGGGGTTGCGGCTACCAAATTCTGCTCGTGTGAATACTGTACCCCCTCAAGAAGCATTCTCTGAAGGATACAACAATAACCGAGCAATCTTATCAGAAAAAATAGCAGCCAATCAACAGGCATTTCTCCAGAATCCTAAACCTTTTCAAGGCTTCGATGACTACGCAGCACTGTTTCCCATTTTGCCGTTACCCGATATTGCTGAAACCTTCCGCAGCGACGATGTATTTGCGCGACAGAGGCTTTCTGGCTGCAATCCGATGGAACTGAAGAATGTTCTAGCACTTGATTACAATCTTCGCTACAAATTTGGGATAACAGATGAGATTTTTCAAGCCGTGCTGAGTAAGACAAGAGGTAGGAAACGCATTCATAATAAGACTCTCGATAGCGCTATTCGAGAAGGCGGTTTATTTGTCACCGACTATGCGGTACTCGATAGTGTTAAGTCGAAAGAAAAGCAATATCTGTGCGCTCCCATTGCACTCTATTATGCCGAAAGGATTCGCGGCGATTTTAAGTTAATCCCCATTGCTATCCAGTTGGGACAAGTGCCGGGGGAAAGTTTACTTTGCACGCCTTTAGATGGTGTAGATTGGACTTTAGCCAAATTAATTGCCCAGATGGCTGATTTCTACGTCAATCAGCTGTACCGTCACTTGGGACAGACTCATTTGGTAATAGAACCAATTGCCCTAGCAACAGTACGCGAACTAGCTGCTCGCCATCCTGTAAACGTACTCTTAAAGCCTCATTTGGAGTTCACAATAGCAATCAATAGCCTTGCTGATCAGCTGCTAATTAATCCGGGGGGAGCCGTAGATATTATCTTACCGGGCACCTTGGAAAGTTCGCTAAAACTTAGCGAAACAGGTGTATCTGAGTATTTCAAAAATTTCAACAACTTTGCACTTCCTACTAATTTACGTCAGCGAGGTGTTGATAATTCTTATATCTTGCAAGATTTTCCCTATCGAGACGATGGGTTACTCATCTGGAATGCCTTGGAAGACTATGTAAGTCGATATATCGAAATTTACTACAAATCCAACCGAGATATACGTGAGGATTTCGAGCTACAAAATTGGTTCCAAGCTTTACGAAAACCCGTTAGTGAAGGTGGTTTTGGTATAGTTTCATTACCAGCAAGCCTTACCAACCGCGACCAATTGATAGACATTTTGACAATCATTATTTTCACTGCTGGCCCCCAACACTCAGCCATTGCTTGGATTCAATATCAATATATGGCTTTTATTCCTAATATACCCGGAGCGCTTTATCAGCCTATTCCAACAACTAAAGGGAAATTCGCAGATGAAAATAGCCTTACTAGTTTCTTACCTGGAGTAGTACCAAGCCTTACCCAAGTCCAATTTATATCGTTAGTCGGTACCAAACGCGACCCTAAAACATTTACAGATTTCGGTACGAACAGTTTTCAAGATCCGCAAGCCATTCGGGTTCTTAGAGATTTGCAGAATCGCTTAGAATCAATAGAAAAACGGATTGAAATACTAAATAAACGTCGCAAAGAATGCTATCCTGCCTTCCTTCCCTCTCGGATGTCTAACAGTATCAGTGGATAAGAATTGTCACATTGTGGCTACCCGAAGTAAGAAACTAAGCTTTAACGTTTCTTACTTCGAGTCTTTTAGAAGCATTTTTAGCATCTGCTTGTGGCAGGCGATTACTTAATTTGGCGACTCATCTCATAAAATCACTTAGTATCTCAAAAAAGGCATACTCTTGTGTATGGAACGTGCCATTTCCGCACTCGGAATATTAATCTTCATCGCCATATCCTACGCCCTATCGGTGAAACGGGATGCAGTACGTTGGCGAACAGTCGCATGGGGCTTGGGATTGGAGTTTGTACTAGCGTTGGTTATTCTTAAAACTCCTTGGGGTTTAAATGTGTTTAAGTCTCTAGGAGATATTGTCAGCAATTTTTTGGCATTTTCTGATGTCGGTGCCAAATTTGTCTTTGGAGAGAACTTTAAGGAGCATTTATTCGCCTTCCAAGTACTGCCAACAATTATCTTTTTTTCCGCATTCATTAGTGTCTTATATTACTACGGCATTTTGCAACGAGTGGTGAATGTAGTGGCATGGGTAATGATCAAAACAATGAAAACATCGGGTTCTGAATCTTTATCCTGTGCAGGTAACATTTTTTTGGGGCCAACAGAGTCAGCGCTGATGGTCAAGCCTTATGTAGCAACCATGACGCAATCGGAACTTCATGCTGTGATGACTGGTGGTTTTTCCACAATTGCAGGTGGAGTTTTAGGAGCCTATCTTTCGTTTGGTATTCCAGCAGAACATCTAATTGCTGCTTTTTTTATGACTGCTCCTACCTCTTTAGTAGTGTCAAAACTGCTTTACCCAGAAACAGAAGTATCGGAAACTGTTGGTAAGGTCAAAATGGATGCCAAGACAAATTACATAAATGCAATTGATGCTGCTACAGCCGGGGCAATTGACGGCGTGAAGCTAGCGGTTAACGTCGGGGTAATGATTATTGCCTTTTTGGGATTACTGGCTGCGATGAATGCACTGTTGGGATGGTTGGGAACTCGCGTTGGTTTACAACAACTGTCGTTGCAATGGATTTTGTCTTTTATTATGGCTCCCATAGCATTTTTAATGGGCGTACCTTGGGCTGATTGTAGGGAGATAGGAGCATTATTAGGTACAAAAACAATTCTCAATGAGTTTATTGCTTTTTTAGATTTGAAGCAGCTAATTGAAAGTGGCAAAATTTCCCAACGTGCAGTAATTATTGCCACTTATGCGCTATGTAATTTTGCAAATATAGGTTCAATCGGGATTACCATTGGTGGCATTACTGGAATGGCACCTAATCGTCAGCATGACTTAGCTCGCATGGGTGTCAGAGCAATGATTGGTGGATTGCTTGCGGGTTTTATTACGGCTTGTATTGCTGGAGTATTAATTTGACCTCTCATCTTTTCATACCGTTTCACTTTAAAGTTGATACATTTGGGCAAGCAAGGGGAGCAGAGATAACAAGGGAGGCAGGGAGAGAGTAAGAAAAGTATCAGTAAATCTAAGCCAATACCTTGATGCGTGTTGGGTTTCGCTGTTGCTCAACCCAACCTATACCTGAGATTTTTGTAGGGGTGTCAGTCTTTGTAAAACCTGCTTCAACACCATCGCTGTCCAATCGATATCAGCTATGGTGGTATCACGGCCCAATGTCATGCGAATCCCACCCAAAGCAGCTTTTTCGGAATAACCCATCGCTAAAAGTATAGGACTGGGGTTAAGTTTACCACTGCGACAAGCAGCGCCAGCACTAATGGCAATGCCAGCAAGGTTTAATTGCCTTACTAAGGTTTTACCACTGAGTTTTTCGCCATCAGCGTGTTCTAGGCAAAAACTAACATGGTGAGGTAAACGGTAGTAGCGATCGCCTGTAGGTATTAAACCAGGAACATCAGCTAATTGAGCAAACAAGCGATCGCGTAACTGAATTAACCTATATGTTTCCGTAGGTAATTCTGCTGCTGCTAGTTGAGCTGCTACACCAAACCCAGCGATCGCAGGTACTGCTTGAGTCCCAGAACGCAATCCCATTTCTTGCCCACCACCACAAATTAGAGGTACTAACTCTACACCAGGGCGCACATATAGCGCTCCTGCACCTTGCGGCCCATATAATTTATGACTAGAAATGCTGAGTAAGTCAACTGGTAATTTTTCTACGCTGATAGGCAAGCGTCCCACTGCTTGCACTGCATCGGTGTGGAATAAAACCCCGTGCGATTTAGCAATATTTCCCAGTTCTTCAATTGGTTGTACAGTTCCGACTTCACTTTGAGCGTAAATCACAGACACCAAGACAGTGTTACCTTGCAATGCAGCTGCTAAATCTTGGGGGTTAACTCTACCTTTAACATCCACCCCCAAACGTGTTACTTCCCAACCCCACATTTCTAGCAATCGTGCTGTTTCGGAAATTGCTGAATGTTCAACATCAGAAATAATAATATGTTGAGGAGCAGTGTATGACCTGCTAATACCCATGATTGCTTGATTGTCTGCCTCAGTACCACCTGAAGTAAAGATCACAGATTCCGGCTTAGTAGCGTTAATTAATCCTGCAACTTGGACTCTTGCTTGTTCCACAATCGTTGCAGCCCGTTGCCCCCACTCATGTAGGCTGGAAGGATTCCCCCACTGTTGGGCGAAGACTGCTTGCATAGCTGCGATCGCCTCTGGACGAGTGGGAGTAGTAGCACTGTGATCTAGATATATTTGCATATCAATAATTATTGAGTGGGAATACACGCTGGCAATGGGCTACTTCTATTTTCAGCATCTGCAAGTCGATTAATTAATCCTGACAAAATGTGAATAGTTTTGTACCAATGGGTGGATTTTTTTACTGCTTGTAAAACTATTTATCTACTTAATTTGGCGTACTCCTTTTTGGGAATGATAAATGTGTTCACTGCCAATTCACTTTTAGTAGATTATCGTGCAACTTTTTTTTAAGCGAAGAGATGTTCTAATCTGTTTTTTGGTATTTGCGATCGCGGCTTGTCAACGAGTCCAGTCTTACAATAAGCGTCTCGCACCACTACCGCAAGATCCGTTCGTTAAAGTTTACTTTAATCATTCTGAATCTTCAGAATACAAAGAGTCTTACCGTCAGCAAACCCGTCTTGGGGATGACTTAGAAAAACAAATTGTTGATGCCATTTCCCAAGCTAAATCTACAGTTGATGTTGCAGTCCAAGAGTTACGTTTACCCAAAGTTGCCCAAGCACTCGCAGACCGACAACAAGCAGGGATCAGGGTCAGAGTAATTTTAGAAAATACTTACAGCCGCCCTTGGAGTACCTGGACACCTGATGAAGTTAAGAAGCTAGCACCAAGGGAACAAGAACGCTACCGTGAATTTCAACAATTTGTAGATATTAATAAAGACAATCAACTCAGTCCAGAGGAAATCAAGCAAAGAGATGCATTGATAATTTTACAAAACGGCAAAATTCCTCAGATTGATGATCAAGCAGATGGATCAGCAGGTAGTAGCTTGATGCATCACAAATTTGTGATTGTAGATAATCGCATTGTAATTATAACTTCAGCTAATTTTACAATGAGTGATATTTTTGGTGATTTTACAAATTCTAGTAGTTTGGGAAATGCCAATAATTTATTGCAAATTGATAGCCCAGAATTAGCTTCCTTATTTACAGAAGAATTTAATATTATGTGGGGCGATGGCCCAGCAGGTAAATTAGATAGTAAATTTGGTATCAAAAAACCACTGCGATCGCCAATAAATATCACTTTAGGTCAAACCAAAATTACGGCACAGTTTTCACCTACTTCTTTGACTCAACCTTGGAGTAATAGCAGTAATGGTTTAATTGGCAAAACTTTAGATTCAACCAAAAAATCTATAGATATGGCATTATTTGTCTTTTCTGAGCAACGTCTTGCCAATATCTTAGAAAATCGTCATCAACAAAGCGTATCAATCCGCGCTTTAATTGATCCACAATTTGCCTATCGTCCCTACAGTGAAGCTTTAGATATGATGGGAGTTGCTCTGAGTAATAAATGTAAATATGAAGTTGATAATCATCCTTGGAAAAATCCAATTACTACTGTAGGTGTACCTACTTTATCTAAAGGTGATTTATTACATCACAAATATGCTGTGATTGATAACGAAAAAGTCATTACTGGTTCTCACAATTGGTCAGATGCTGCTAATAATGGTAACGATGAAACATTGGTAGTTGTTGAAAGTCCCACCGTTGCAGCTCATTATTTGCGTGAGTTTGCCCGTCTTTATACCAAAGCTAAACCTGGTTTAACGCTAGCAATACAACAAAAAATTCAAGCTCAAGAAAAACAGTGTGCCCAAATTCAAGTTTCTTCGTCAATTGACAATAAAATTATTAAAAAAATTAATATAAATACAGCAAACGAAGAAGAATTAGCAACTCTCCCTGGCGTAGGTAAAAAGTTAGCACAGCGAATAATTATTGCTCGTCAACAGCAAAATTTTTCGTCTTTACAAGATTTAGAAAAAGTTCGGGGGGTTAGTAGTAAAATGTTGGAAAAATGGGATAATTTAGTGACTTGGTAGCAGTCTTTTACTCCATACCCCGTTGTTTAAACAAGCCCATCAATTTAGGTTTACGACCGTGGGCTTCTATCAACTCATCCCGCATTTTATGCAACGCCACATTTTCAAGCAGCTTGAAGCGTCCTAGGTTTAGGGATACGTTCACCTTCTGCTTCCCAAGCTTCCAAGTACATTTCAATAACTTCTTCACCGTTATGAATTGCTTCTTCACGAGTTTTGCCGTGAGTGCAAGGCATCACAACTAAATTGGCAAACTCTGGAATTGTGACTAAAAAAAGCTGATCTTCATCAGACCATTGAATAATCATGCTATACCGATTCATGAATCCTCGTCCTCCTCGCTCAAATTCTCTATCTCAGTAAGCAACTTTTCTAGTTGTTTTTCTGGCGTTGCAGAATAGAAATATGGGCGTTGCTGAGTGGAAATATGAATTGACCTCACGCAGAGACGCAGAGTCGCAGAGAGTAAGAGTTGAGAAGAGTTGATTTTTGAATTTCATATCCTAATTAAGCAACGCCCTCAAGAAAGGGATTGTAGTTAATAGGCGATAAACCTAGTTTGTAGCGAAGTTTACGAAGCTTTTTGCAACTACACTAAGTACTTATGCCCTTTCGCTCTAATTCAGTGTTCGACTGCCTTTGTGACAACACTACTGCTTCATTAACTGAAAGCAACCCCATGCGCTCCATCATATCCTGCCGTTCCTTTCGAGCTAACCTGACCCACTCCTTAAAGGTGTCCTGCTCAGAATTGGTCTCAAACCAATTTCTTAACTTTTTGAGTCTCTTGCTGGAAGTCAAAGTCAACGGAACAAACATTTTTTCAAAGTACAAAATATACCATCGGATAAAAACTTCGCCAAACAGATCAGGCACTAGCTTGATAACAACTTGTTTATGCTCAACCGCAACCCAAAGTCGCTGATAAAAATTTATGGTATTCCAGATATGGGTGTACTGTTCTGGTTCTAAGGACGACGAGAACTGGTCGTAAGTTTCGTCAAGATATTTAGCAAAGATTTTATCAGCAGGTCTTCTAGATTCAAGCAAATCTCCAAAATAAAATTCTCGATGGAGATCGAAGGTAGTTTGCATCTTAGCGTGTCTGTCAGAAACGAACCAAGAAATGACTGCTCCAAGCAGCGTCCCTAGAAGACCAAACAATGCTTCCATCATACTTCCCTTATTTAAGGTTATTAAGTACTGCTGTGTTGACTAGCAAGTTATAAAAATTTGCCTAAGCAGTCGAACGATCGCCTGAGGTGCGGTTCCAACGAAGTGTTATTGTGATAGCACTTTGTAAAATTTTAGCAAAGAATGTCAATTTTTATACTTCTTTGACAGGAAAATAAAATATGCAACTGAAATACTGATTAACTGAGTTGACGTTAAATTTAGGACTGCTACGGATCAGTTAAAATTATTATTGATTCTCAGTTTGCTGACCCTGTAAATATGACCATGCACAATTCCGTTGAATTTCAAGACGCTTTTGATGTCATTGTCGTCGGTGCAGGTCACTCCGGTTGCGAAGCAGCTCTCGCATCTGCTCGTCTCGGCTGTCGTACTCTGCTATTGACCCTCAATTTGGATAAAATTGCTTGGCAACCCTGTAATCCAGCGGTGGGTGGCCCTGCTAAATCGCAGTTGACCCATGAGGTAGACGCACTCGGTGGGGAAATTGGCAAAATAGCAGACCGTACATACCTACAAAAGCGCATCCTCAACTCTTCACGGGGGCCTGCGGTTTGGGCATTACGCGCTCAAACTGATAAGCGCGAATATGCAGCGGTGATGAAGAATATTGTCGAGAACCAAGAAAATTTGATCATCCGCGAGGGAATGGCTACAGATTTGGTGCTGGGCGCTAATGATGAAGTTATTGGCGTTGCAACCTACTTTGGGGTAGCTTTCCAATGTCAAGCAGTCATCTTAACAACAGGCACTTTTTTGGGAGGAAAGATCTGGGTTGGGAATAAATCTATGCCAGCAGGACGGGCTGGGGAATTTGCAGCAGAAGGCTTAACGCAAACTCTGAATCGCTTGGGATTTGAAACCGGACGCTTAAAAACTGGTACTCCAGCGCGGGTAGATAAGCGATCAGTAGACTACAGTAAAATGACTATCCAGCCAGGTGACGAAGAAGTACGCTGGTTTAGTTTTGACCCCCAGGCGTGGGTAGAACGGGAACAAATACCTTGCTACATTACCCGCACCACTCCTGAAACCCATCGACTGATTCGAGAAAATTTACACCTGTCGCCGGTTTATGGCGGTTGGGTAGAAGCAAAAGGGCCTCGTTATTGCCCCAGTATTGAAGATAAGATTGTGCGCTTTGCTGATAAAGAAAGCCATCAACTTTTTATTGAACCAGAAGGGCGGGATATTCCAGAACTATATATCCAAGGTTTTTCTACAGGGTTGCCAGAAAATTTGCAATTGCAAATGTTGCGGAGCCTGCCAGGATTAGAACAATGTTTCATGTTGCGTCCGGCTTATGCTGTGGAATATGACTACATCCCAGCAACACAGTGTTATCCCACACTGATGACAAAAAAAATTGCGGGTTTATTTTGTGCAGGGCAAATTAACGGCACTACAGGTTATGAAGAAGCCGCAGCCCAAGGGATAGTGGCGGGAATCAACGCCGCGCGGTTGGTACGGGGTCAAGAAATGATTATTTTCCCCCGTGAGCAAAGTTACATTGGGACGCTGGTAGATGACCTATGTACCAAAGATTTGCGTGAACCTTACCGAATGCTTACGAGTCGATCTGAATATCGCTTATTATTACGTTCCGATAATGCTGACCAACGCTTAACACCCCTAGGGCGAGAAATTGGCTTGATTGACGATCGCCGCTGGGAGTTATTTACCCAAAAACAGCTAGAGATTGCCACCGAAAAAGAACGGCTATACACGACACGGGTCAAAGAACATGATGAAATTGGGAAAGCGATCGCTTCTGTTTCCCAACAAGCCATCAAAGGTTCCATTACCCTTGCTGACTTACTCCGCCGTCCGGGATTTCATTACGTTGACCTCGACAGTTACGGATTAGGGAATCCTAATCTCAAACAAGCCGAGAAAGAAGGCGCAGAAATTGACATCAAGTATTCTGGCTATCTCGCTAGACAACAAAATCAGATTGAACAAATTGCCCGTCAAGCGCAACGCCAGTTACCTGCGGATTTAGATTACACAACAATTGATACCCTTTCTAAAGAAGCACGAGAAAAGCTGAACAAAGTAAAACCGCTTACCATCGGTCAAGCAGCACGTATTGGTGGGGTGAATCCCGCTGATATTAATGCTTTATTAATATATTTAGAATTGCGTAAAACCCATTCCCAGTCAGCATTTACAGCTTTAGCTTAACTTCAACTTGATGAAGGGTGAGTATAGTAGAGAAGAAGAGATTAGTATGATAGATGACACGAATTAAGTACTGGCATCATCAGCAGTCTCCGAATTTAAGTTGAACTTAATACTACCAAGCAATAAAAACTCTACCCACAAGGGGATAGAGTTTTGTCAGTGGTCAGTAGTCAGTAGTAAAGCGAAAAGTTAGACCAGTCTCGTGGGCAGCTCTGCCGACTTGAGATAACTGGCACTATGCGTTTGGGTTTCCCGGCGCTCAACTTTTCAAGAAGATGTTTTTAAGACTGCTTACTCTTGGGTTAAGGTATAAAACCAAATCAAAAACAACACTTCGACAAGCGGCAGTTGAGCGCACTTGTACTGAGCGAAGTCGAAGTAGTCGAAACTCAGCGCATCGCTGACAACTGACAACTGACAACTGACCCGCGTAGCGTAAATAAAATCCTAATTCCCAGGCAGTAGGGGCGGTGTGCCCTATACTGGCAGCCACAAACTAAAATGCCTATGTTACAAGCAGCCAGCACCCATCTTATTATTCCAGAACCATCAGAAGACTTGCTCACCAATGAGCCTTGGTCGATAGAACTCTATGCTGATGGCTTGATGGACGAACTCTTTGCCGATATTGACGAAATTTTGGATGCTAGTGTGAGCCTGCCTTCTCAAACTGCGAGGCATGGTAATCGCACACCACGTCGTTCCCCAGAAGAAACTACCGCCCGTGAGTGGTTCTACAAGCCAGGGAACTATTCCAGACCAATAACTACAGAATATGAGTCTGTACAGACAGTTAATGTACCGCAGATCGTTTTACCTAGTACACTTACTCAAGTTAGGAACAAGCAAGCTCAAGGTCAGGTTGTAGTTGACAATCCTGGCGCAAGAGCAATTAGTACTAGACGTGAGCAAACCAGACGCGCGCTAAGAAAACTGTTGGTTTTGGGCACAACTATAGGCGTTGCGATCGCAGGTACAATTTACTTATTTCAGTCTGGAATACTACTGCTTCTCACTTCCAAATTGACACAGCCACAGACTCTTTATGTGCCCCAAATGCAACTACCTACAAAAGTAGACGTTGAGGCAGAGTTGGTTGACTATATGCTAGGAGCGCTAGCAATTATCGATAAGCAGAATGCCACAAATAATCAACAATCTGTTCGTCCAGGACTCACTAATCGATTAGCCTCTAACTCTAACGCCATTGCTTTTGCTGGTAATCAGCCTGTGGGAAATCTACCGCCTCCTTTGGCTGCTAATAATACGCCACTGACTCCTAACCGTTCTGGCAACGTTGTTGAGCGTATTTACATTCCTATTTATCAAGCGCCATCGCCTATGCGCTACGCGCCCCCGGCTATTCCTGGCACTCCCACACTTTTACCACCAGTAGCAACTAATTCCAAAACATCTCAACCTGATGTTGTAAAAACTGCCTTGAATACAGTCAAGCAAGCAGCTAAACCCGTGGGTGTTAACATGCTAGCTGCTGTACGTGGAGAACTCAAACCTTTATCTGTACGAACCGCACCCATCACTGTAAAGCAGCCGCCTAATCCTCTACCTGCATTACCAGTTGTTCCATTGCGTGTAGCATCACCAACACTACCTACCACCACTGCACCAACTCAGTCAGTTACCCAACAGCAAGCATATTTACCCACCACTACCGCAGCGGTTCCTACCCACACCCTAGAAGGATTACTAGAGTTAGGCAACAAATCTGCTGCTTTATTTCAGGTTGACGGTGTGACTCGTCGCATCAACATTGGAGAAGGTATTGGTTCGAGTGGTTGGACACTAGTTGATGTCAGCAACGGTGAAGCTATAGTTCGCCGTAATGGTGAAGTGCGATCAATTTATGCCGGACAAAAGTTGTAGAATTTGCGATAAATTACCGTGGTTAATTTTTGCTGTACAAGCTGTATGACATATTATTGTCCCTTTTATTGTAGATTAATGGGTAACTCAAAAAATAGGGCAATGAAATAAGCATCAGCTAATAAAGAATAATATGCTTTTAGGCAAATAAAGCAATAGTGATATTTAACAAGTCTATGTTTTTATAGATGTAGATTGTGAATATCCATATCCTGATTGGGATTTTTCATAATCTGGTCATTTTAACTGAAAAAGTTAATGAGCATTGTTTGCTGAGCAAGGTGTCTTCCTAACATCTCTACGCAAGTCTTAAAAAATTCCATGCTTTGAGAAGCATGAGAAACTAACTATTGACGTATTCATTCGGCTATGATTAGCAAAATTTAAACTACAAACATTTATGGATAATGATCTATTGGCTTTTTTTGCAGGTGTTGGTTTACTTATCATCTATCTTATTTTTTCTGCATTAACTGAAATGGGTACAAAACTTCCCTGGAAAAAATGAATCTAGGGAAGTTTATTAATTGAAAAAATGAAAACTTCTCTGAACTAGCATTTTTTCTTGAGTAGTATTTTGCGTATTTTGATAATACAAAATCTCTAATATACGGAGGTAAAGAGAAAGTGTCTATAAATGGAACTAACTATGCGGTTTTAATAGGAATCAATACTTATAAAGATGTACAACATTTACCAACTCTTGAGTATGCTGAAAAAGATTGTCAAGACTGCTATGACATCTTAACAAATACAGAAACTGGCATATTTTTGCCCGATAATACAACTTTATTACTGGGAAAAAATGCAATTACAGATAATATCAGAGAAGTACTGTTTCAAGAGATTGTACAGAAACCAACTATTAATGATACTGTTTTAGTTTATTTTTCCGGACATGGCTTCATGCTTGGAGAAAAAAACCGAAAGGCTTATTTAGGTACTCATGATGTAGATATTAATTTTCTAATTACAAGAAATAGAAGAGCAGGCTTAAGAATGGATGAACTTTATGAAGATATTTTCTTAGCCTCCCATGCAAAATATGTTCTATTTATACTAGATAGCTGCCATAGTGGAGCTTTTGTTCCTTCAGTTACTAAAGGAGCAACTACAGAAATAAGCAGAATTCCAACTGATGAGAAGTTAGTCGAAAAAGGATTTTTTTCTGGAGAAAA
Organism: Atlanticothrix silvestris CENA357; assembly: GCF_016056295.1. Classification (GTDB taxonomy): domain Bacteria; phylum Cyanobacteriota; class Cyanobacteriia; order Cyanobacteriales; family Nostocaceae; genus Atlanticothrix; species Atlanticothrix silvestris. Next base: position 17,172 of record NZ_JAECZB010000017.1, on the reverse strand, counting down.
TGGTCGAGTTGCCATAGTTTCATGTCCTCCTGATCTTCCATCTTATGAAAGCAAAGAATTTCAAAATAGTGTTTTTACTTACTATTTTATTCAGGGATTAAAAGGAGGAGCAATTGAACAAGATACAGGCGAGGTAACTGTTGATAGCTTATTAACTTATGTACGTAATCATGCACCATCTAAACAATTGCCAGGACGATATGGACAGGACTACGGTATAATTATTCTCACTAAATCTAGTCCTAATTGGAAACAGCAGATTACTAAAAATTCTACAACTTTAAGTATTTCCAAAGTCCAAGTTAATGAACAACAATCTTTGGAAATTGTTCCTTTAAAAAATCCATTTGAATCTTGCAAAAATTTTATCGATAAATTAATAGCATTTCTCACAAATGAACTTCCAATTTCTAGTATAGAAAATCGAGTTTTAGAGGCGGTTCGTCTTACATCTGATGGTGATTTGGTAGTTGTTCTTCGCCAAGCAGAAGATGGCTGGGTAATTCGGGCGCAAAGCAATTTCCAAGCCGAAAAATTAAGCCAAAATACTTATATTGAGACTGTTGTTTCGCAAATATTACCAATTATTTCTTCTGATAAAAATATTTTTAGTCGAGATTATCACGGTTCATCTCTTTTGTATGCAGAAGGAGAAATAAATAAAGTACTGATGTTTGTACCTTTGCCATCCAAATCTACTAAGGATTTAATGGTTGTTTGTGGTTTACCTCAAAACTCATATCTTTTGGGAGAAGTATACGGACGAATTCTTGGCTCTCTATATGCTGCAACTCGTGAGTTGACCTCCATACAACCTTCTTTGCTAGAGGCTGCTATTTTGGATGATCTTAAACGATCTTACGGTTTTCTTTCCCTGGAAATTTATAACCGTAGGTTTCAGCTATTTTGCCATCGTCTCAACCAAATGACAGTTCATTTTCAACCAATTTTATATCTCAGTCCAAAACGTCCATATATTTATAGTTGGGAAGCTCTAGCCCGTGAGCCGAATAATGGTTTAGCTCCTATCGATCTATTTAACGCCGCAGAGCTTTGGGGATTGCAATTCATGATTGAGCTTGATATATATTTCATGAAAAATGCGATATTTGATTATCATGCTGCCTGTATGCGTAGCCCCGGACGACGAAGAGCTGAAGATATACAAGAATTATCAATCAATGTATATCCACAGTCATTAATGCATGAAGCGTACTTTGAAGCAATAAAACAAATTTTAGCTGATGAAGAACTTATCCAAGCTGAAAAATTAATACTAGAAATTTCTGAAAAGTCTCCATTACCAGATACTTTAGACGTATTTAGAAAAAAGATTAGAGATTATGTACGTTATTTGAAGATTGGGTTTGCTATTGATGATTTTGGTGTTGGTCATGCTTCGGTTAATCGTTTAGCAGGATTGAACCCTGCTCATGTTAAAATTGACCGCGAGATTCTTTACCAAGCGACTATTCAACCTGGTGCTATTGATATCACATGTCGCTTTGTGCTTGATCTTGCTAGTGAAGGGCGTTCTCATGCGCCCAAAGTAGTGATTGAAGGATTTGATAGTACAAGTCCAGTGACGTTAGGGAAATTGTATAAGCTGGGAATTCGATATGTTCAAGGGCACATTATAGGAAAAGCGGGGGCTGAAATGATTCGTCTTGATCCGCAACAACGTGATTATCTTAAAAATCTTATTAGTAATACCGATTGAACCTTTGATAAGTTCGTATTCAAACTTTAGTCCTGAGCGTGAGCGCTTCAGCATTCACTACAAACATTCTCTAACTCTTGAAGTCTGATATATCCACGAGTCTCAATTATATTTAAATAGTTTTTATTTATATAAAATTCTCATTTTGTGAGGATGAGCAATAAATTAAATAATCAAAACTTATTAATTTTTACCTCTTTTTCGTAAATTGCTTCGCAAGCGTAGGTTTTTACGCGATCGCTACTAATTACGCTATTCTATGCACATTTTCTTAAGATGTAGATATAATGCAAGCAAGTACTTACATTTACAAGTTCTTGCTTGATTAGCATATCAAATTTAGCGCCTAAAACTGCACAGACTTGTGCAAGAGTAATGTCCTAAATACACAGAGGTATAGTAGCGAATGTTACATAAAAAATTAGATCGATTGATTCGTGTATGGTATTAGCACTGTGCCAATCAACCCAGATTATTTCTCTACTTGCGTAAAGGTTTTGCGAATTGTAGATATAGAAAAAATAGCTGAGAAATCTTTATATAAAGCTTTCTCAACAAAGATCATAGATTGCCAAATCTAAAAGATAAGAAAACTAAAATGTCCCATTCTGAGTTCCCCGATTCCTCGGTTCCCGTTGAAACAGAACAATCTGCTGTTAAGGATTCCAGTCAGATTGAAAAACAAGATCTACTACCAGAGTTAGAGCAATCATCTAAATCAACTCAAAAGCGCCGTTGGCCGTTAATTTTGGGAATCATGCTGTTAATTGTAGGCGGCGGTCTTGGTTGGCGCTGGTGGCAAAGTAGCTTGGCTGGAAATGCACCCGCAGGTGCTGGGGCTGCTGGTCAACCGCAGGCAATTCCTGTCAAATTGGCTACTGTAGAAACTGGAACTATCCAAGAAGCTTCTGAGTTTGTAGGTACTTTAGAGGCTCCACGCTCAGTAGCACTAAAGCCAGAGATTGATGGGCGAGTTACTCAGATTTTATTTAAAGAAGGCGATCGCGTCCAACAAGGGCAAGCTGTGATTCGCCTGCAAAGCGATGATGCCCAAGCCCAGCTACTACAAGCTAAAGCCTCAGTAGAACAAGCCCAAGCACGTCTTGCTGAACTCAAAGCGGGTACGCGAAAAGAAGAAATTGCCCAAGCCAGAGCGCAGTTTACTCAAGCCCAAGCCCGCCTGAAAAATGCCCAATCGGGAGCGCAACCAGAAGAAATTGCCCAAGCCCAAGCCCAAATTGAATCAGCTAAATCTGATTTAGAACTAGCGCAGTCACGCGCCAAGCGATACGAACAATTAAGAAAAGAGGGTGCAATTTCCGAAGATCAGTTAGATGGATATGTTCGAGAACAACGCAGTGCTGAAGCTGCACTAGTTGTAGCCCAGCGACGTTTAGACCAACTCCGCGAAAGTAGGCGCTCTGATATTAGCGAGCTAACTGCTGCTGTGGAACAACAAGAACAAAACTTAAGGCAACTGGAGAACGGCCCCCGTCCAGAAGAAATTGCTCAAGCCCGTTCTCAAGTTACTCAAGCAGCTGCCCAAGTTAAAGCAGCCCAAGTCCAATTGCAATATACAAGGGTTGTGGCTCCTTTTACTGGTATTGTCGGTGATATCCCGGTGAAGGTGGGAGAGTTTGTTAGTCAAGGCGACGAACTCACTACACTCAACAGGAACAATTCTTTAGAACTGAATATATCCATTCCTCTCAATCAAGCTCAACAGTTGCGCTTGGGATTACCCGTGCAAATTCTGGATGCTCAAGGGCAACCCACAGCTACAGGTAAGGTGAGTTTTATTTCGCCAAATGCCAATACAAATTCCCAGACAGTTTTAGCTAAAGCTATATTTGGCAATTCCAGCGATCAATTACTGAATCGCCAACTCGTACAAACCAGAGTCATTTGGGAAGAACGTCCAGGTATTTTAATTCCAGTTACAGCAATATCTCGTCTAGGTGGGCAGACTTTTGTGTTTGTAGCTGAAGCACCCGAAAAATCTCAACCAGGAGCGCCGCCCTTGGTGGCTAAACAAAAGCCTATCAAGTTGGGAGAAATTGAGGACAGTAATTATCAAGTTATTGAAGGACTGAAGACTGGTGAAAAAATTGTTGTTTCCGGCATTCTCAACTTAACTAACGGCGCTCCAATCATGCCTGCCTCTGAAGAAATGGGTAGTGGGAAGCCCTCACCCAATTTATAACTAATTCCCAATTTCCATCTACCCATTTCTAAAACTATGTTTGTCGATTTTTTTATTAAGCGACCAGTTTTTGCTACGGTTGCTGCGTTGATTATTCTTATACTAGGGTTAATTAGTATTCCGACGCTGGCGATCGCCCGTTTTCCAGACATTACTCCTACTCAAATCAGCATTACTGCTAACTACAGCGGAGCCAGTGCTGAAGATGTGGAAAGCGGAGTCACGAATATTTTAGAAAGGCAAATCAACGGTGTTGAGGGTATAAGATACATCACTTCTAGCAGTAGTAACGATGGCTCTAGTACTATTACTGCTACTTTTGATTCATCACGGAATCAAGATATTGCAGCGGTGGATGTGCAAAATCGTGTTTCTGTTGCCCAACCGCAACTACCAGAATCTGTACAGCGCACGGGAGTTAGAGTATCAAAAGAATCTAACAACATCCTTTTAGCAATTGGTTTATACCCTGAAAATAATGAATACAACAATACATTCTTAAGTAACTATGCTGACCTTTATCTGGCAGATGCCTTAAAAAGAGTCAAAGGTGTTAGCAATGTGCAAATTTTTGGCGAACGTCGCTATGCAATGCGACTGTGGCTAGATCCGAGTCGCCTAGCTAGTAGGGGACTAACGACTGAGGATGTATCAAACGCCCTATCTGAACAAAACTTGCAAATTGGGGCTGGGAGAATTGGGCAAGAACCTGCTCCCGAAGGACAAAGATATCAAATTGACGTGCGTGCCGCTAGTCGCTTGGCAACTCCAGAGGAATTTGCAGAAATTGTCCTCAAAACTGAAGATGATGGCACATTGGTTAAGCTTAAAGATGTCGGTAGAGCCGAACTAGGCGCGGAAAATTACAACACATTTTTGCGATTTCGCGGCAACGAGGCTGTAGGTTTAGGTATTTATCAGATTCCTGGTAGCAATGCCTTGGATGTAGCCAAAGGAGTTAAAGCCGAAATGGCACGATTAGCTCCTAGTTTTCCGCCTGGACTGAAATATCAAGTAGCCTTTGACACAACAGCATTTGTAGAAGAGTCGATGGCAGAAGTAGTCAAGACTCTAATTGAAGCGGTGGTGCTGGTTGTAATTGTAATTTTCGTCTTCTTGCAAGACTGGCGAACTACTTTAATTCCTGCCTTGACTGTTCCTTTGTCTTTGATTGGGACGTTTGTTTTTGCTAAAGTTTTTAACTTTTCCATTAATAGTTTGACTTTGTTTGGTCTGACTTTAGCATCTGGGATGGTGGTCGATGATGCGATCGTTGTAGTTGAGCAAATCAGCCGCTTTATCCAAGACAAAGGCATGAATCCCCGCCGCGCTGCCAGTGAATCGATGGCGGAACTGTTTGGGGCGGTGATTGCTACTTCACTAGTGCTAATGGCAGTGTTTGTGCCAGTAGCTTTCTTTCCGGGAACTACAGGGGCACTTTATCGGCAATTTGCGTTGACGATCGCCTTCTCGATTGCAATTTCGACTTTTTTGGCTTTGACTCTCACACCTTCTTTATGTGCGCTGCTATTGCGTCAAGGACAAAGACCTACCGGTTGGCTGGGGAAGATTTTTAACCAAGTTAATCGATTTCTAGATTGGGTACAAAGGGGCTATCAGCGATCGCTCACTTTTCTAGTACGCTTCAAAAGCGTCATCATTGGGCTATTTATTGTTTCCTTGGGAATGACGGCTTGGCTTTACACCACAGTACCTACAGCCTTTCTACCAGAAGAAGACGAAGGCTATTTCATTACAATTATCCAAGGGCCGCAAGGAGTTTCGCTGCAATATACCAGCGATGTCATGGAACAAGTAGAAAAAGAAATTCTCAAAGTCCCTGAAGTTTTAGGGACTTTCGCCGTTGGTGGCTTTGGCTTTAGTGGTAGTACTGCCAACAGCGGTATTATATTTACTACTTTAAAACCGTGGGCTGAACGCTCCCAAGCAAGTCAATCAGCACAAGGAATTATCAGGAGTTTGCAAGGAAAATTGTTATCTATCCCTGAAGCAAGAGTTTTTCCTGTAAATCCACCACCTATTCAAGGATTAGGTAACTTTGGCGGCTTCGTTTTTCAACTGCAAGATCGTAGAGGTAACAGTGGTTTAGATACTTTAGTACAATCGATGGGTCAATTACTCGGTCGCGCCAATCAAACACCAGGATTACAAGCTGTATTTAGTACTTTTGCCGCAGATACACCACAACTGCTTGTGGAAGTAGACCGCAATAAAGCCAAGTCATTGCAAGTTTCTGTAGATGACATTTATAGTACCCTACAAACTGCTTTGGGCTCCCAATATGTCAACGATTTTAATCTTCAGCAACGTAATTATCGGGTGTATGTGCAAGCAGATCAACAGTTTCGCTCTAATCCCAAAGACATTGGTCAACTATATGTTCGTTCCCAAAGAAATGAAATGATTTCTTTGAATAACTTAGTCAAAGTTACTTCTGTGGTGGGAGCGCAAACAATTAATCACTATAATCTCTTTCGCTCAATTGAAATCAATGGCTCTGCGGCTCCTGGCTCAAGTTCTGGAGATGCCATTCAGGCAATGGAGCAGGTAGCTCAAGCAGTTTTACCACCAGGGTTTGGTTACGAATGGTCAGGAACTGCATTAGAAGAAATAGATTCTGGCAGTTTAGCACCGATGATTTTTGGTTTAGGAATTGTCTTTGTCTTTTTAGTGCTAGCTGCTCAATACGAGAATTACATAGATCCTTTAATCATTTTGCTTGCAGTGCCTTTAGCTATTTTTGGCGCACTTATAGCTCAATCGCTGCGGGGTTTTGCTAATGATGTTTACTGCCAAATTGGGTTGGTAATGTTAATTGGTTTAGCGAGTAAAAATGCAATTTTGATTGTGGAATTTGCCAATCAATTGCGAGACCAAGGGCTATCAATTACTAAGGCTGCTATTGAGGCTTCCCAAGAGCGTTTACGACCAATTTTAATGACAGCTTTTTCTACTCTTTTGGGCATTTTTCCCTTGGCGATCGCTACAGGTGCAGGTGCGGGAAGTCGTCAGTCTTTGGGAACCACAGTATTTGGTGGGATGTTGGTTGCTACTTTCTTAAGTTTGTTTGTAGTGCCAATTTTGTATATCGTGATTAAATCGGCTACAGAGCGCGTAATCAAACCAAATCGCGAGCAAACACAACCATAGCAATTTTGTCTGAGCATGAGTACATGGGTAGGGACACGCAATGCCGTGTCCTTACAAGTATCTATCTATATTCATCTATGACTAATTGTTTTTTTGTACCTTACCCATCTGGGAACCGCTATATCAAAGGGTAACTTAACAATAAAAGTACTACCTTTATTTAATTCACTTTGCACACTTAAGTTACCATGATGTGCCTGGACAATTGCTTGTGCGATCGCCAACCCTAATCCAGAACCACCAGTGTTACGGGAGCGATCGCTATGTACCCGATAGAAGCGATCAAAAATTCGCGGTATTTCTGGTTGAGGAATGCCAATGCCTGTATCTTGCATCTGAATTACAGCATAATTCTCACTGCAATTTACAAGAACAGTTACCTTTCCACCTTTTGGGGTGTATTGAATGGCATTGACAATTAAATTAGAAAATAGGCGATAAAGCTGATCTTCATTGCCGATAATATTTAGGGGTTTTGATATCTGTGTTGTAGATGTTAATGTAATGTCGTTGGCGATCGCTAAAGCTGCAAACTCTTCTATTAAGTCGTTGATAATATCATTCAAGTGGCAAATTTCACTTTGTAGTGGCACAGATTGACGATCTAAGCGAGTCAGCAGCAATAAGTCTGTAACCAGAGTTGTCAACCGCTGATTTTGACGATATATAGTTTGTAGAATCTCCCGCGCCTCTATTTCATTTAGTTGAGACATCATTAGCGCTGATTCTACTGTTGCTTGTGTTGCTGCTAAAGGTGTCCGCAATTCATGAGCTGCATCTGCTGTAAATTGCTGGACTTGTCTGTATGAGCGATAAATAGGTTGCATTGCTAATCCTGCTAACCACCAACTCGCAAGACCAACCAGACCAATTACAATTGGTGAACCTAATCCTAAAGTCAGTTTTACCGCATCTAGATAATTATTAAAGTCTTCGAGACTTCGCCCTACTTGGATGTAACCCCAATCACGATTGTCTAGAGTGTGCAGCATCAATGTAATTTGGTGGTAAAACTTGCCTTTATTGTCTTGGAGTGTCTGCCATAGTTCCTGATTAAATTTTGTTGACAAGCCTGCTGGATAAGAACCACCTACGGCAAACAAATTTCCTAAATTATCAAATAAACGTACATAGTAGTGACCTTGATGAATAGCGCTAAGAGTGTGACGTTGGGAAGTTGATAGCTCTGGAATACACTGTTTTCCTACTACGCAGATATTTGGTAAAAGCTCTTTGATAACTGGTTCTAACTGCCCAGGTTGTTGTAGTTTCAGTTCAATACTATCGTGGAGAGTTCCTGCAACTGATTCTATTTCTTGATCTAACGTCATCCAATGGGCATGGGATATTGCTTTATAAATGCCAAACCCGCATAAGCTTAAAATCAAAGCCATAACAAGCGCATACCATAATGCCAAATGCAGACGTGTCTGCTGAAATAGTTTATTTTGATTCATAATCAAACATCATTGGCAGCCATACAGCTTGAGCCTGTTAAATAAAGAAAGCTGTAAATGTCAAAAATTAAGTGCTAAATTATATCAATTCTGTAGATTTTTGGGAATCTTAGAGGTAATAGGCTGATGGAGATCGTTATATGGATCACATAAGAAATGGCAACTCCCAAAAATTGACAGCACAACAAGCGAATAAATTAAATAATGTGTTTGACAGAGCCAAAGAGTTCGAGATACTACTTATGTCTTTTTCAGAGGACAATTCTAATTGCAGTCGTTGTAAAGTCGTTGTTTTACCACAACCAACAACACCTGTTATCGCAATCAAACGACCTTGCCTAATTTGGGGTTTGAGTTCTTTGAATAGATTTGTCTGCTCTTGGGTCTCAAAATAGCCCACATGATCTAAGGTACGTTTCAGACCAAAATAAGTCATGACATCACTCAACATGGCTCGTACCTGTAATGGGGTTAAAGAAATCTCGAATTTGTTTGATTACCTCCTGCTTATTGAGAGTAGTCAGCAGAACCGCATCAATATAAGCCATCTGTTCTGAGGTGAGTTTGGCTAATGGGCGTGCCAAATAATCAGCGATCGCTAATTTGGCTGCAATCACCGTGCTGAATGTCAGTTCTTGAAATGGGTTAGGGTCAACAAAGGGCTGCACCTTTAGTTGGGTTGTATTACTCCCGAATTCTGGCTGATTGCCTTTACCAATCACAGAGTTCGGTAAAGACAACTCTTGAGCCAAAGATTCAATTCGCTCTGCCCGTTTCTGCGTTCGTGTTTTCTTGAAACTACGGTAGCGATGTAGGGGGATTGGGCCATCCACAGGCAGAAACGGCCCGTAGCGACGTTCTTTGTGTTCTACGTACAGTTCGTTATCGAACAAGCCCCACCACAGAACAACAGTTTCTCCAGCCAAATCTGGTTCCACCTCATAAGCCACCCCCTCAACTGTAACGCGAGCATCGATGCCTACCTTACGGCGTTCGGGTGAGCGTGCAAATGTACAAAAACGTTCCCAATTACACATTTGACGGATGCCTAACTCAGGTAAATTGCTCACCCAGTCCTCCATCCGGGAATGGGGTTCGCTGCGATGGGATCGGTTATTGTAATGGAGCAAAAACTTCATCAACCATGCATTCGCCTCGGCTTCGGTCTCCGGTTCATGCAAATGGTAAAGAGTTTCGTGCATTTCTTTAACAGTGCGAAAGGGTCTTTCTACCTTCCCCTTAGAACGAGCCGTCACCCGCCGTCCATCCTTGCCATTAGGTAAATGCGTACGTACTTCAATCCCCAAATAACCCATGACTTTTTGAAACACTAAGCTCTTAGCAATAGGGCCATTGTCCATGTACAGCATTTGGGGAATGCCTTGAAAGGGAAAGTCTGTCTCCGCCTTAGGTGACATGGCGGCAAACATAAACCGCAGTGCTGCTTCCACATCCTCACCGTAAACACCGTGGTATTCTTGGTATGCAACACCGCTACGGTCATCCACGACACTATAAAGCATTAACAGCGGATGCCCCCGCCCCGGTTCTATGAAGGCTGGTGCTTTAACCTGCTTGAGGTCTGATGGACTGAGGCGGCGTGTCGGCGGACAGAGTACTCTGCCCGCCGAACCGCCTTGTCAAAATGCCAACATTGATTGCTAGATTCGGCCTGGAACTGTTGCTGTAATTCGGCTTTGCATTGAGTCATCCAGTACCATACCTTGTTTGGCGATATGGACGTTAATTCCCCGACGCACGCAGCACTCCAGCATTTCTAATACTTGTAGGGTGGAGCGTGCCATCCGACTAACTTCTGAAAAAATGATTACATCGGATTCTTGGGCTGTTTTGTTTTACTATTTGACTCAATTGCTGCCGCTAGTGAGATTGCCCTGATGCTTAACGGTGAGTGGGATGGCTGCAATGGTGTGATAATAGCTAAATGTGATGAGGTAGCTGTTACACTGCTGCCAAACTTAAGACAGCTACATGGTGTTATCAAGGCGCATCAAAAGCTGTTTTAGACAGAGTAACACCTGATAAAATTTTACGCCGTTATGCAATGGGAGAAAGAAATTTTATTAATGCTAATTTGAGGTGTGCAGTACTTGCGTCAGTAAAGTTGAGTGAAGTTAACTTAAGTTATGCTCAGTTAAGTTGGGCAAACCTCAGTCAAGCCAACTTAAATAAAGCTGATTTAACAGCAGCAGACCTCAGCCAAACTAATTTAAGTGGAGCTAATCTCAATAACGCATACCTAATGAGGACAAACTTAAGCAGGGCAAATCTGCAACAAGCTTCACTGAGGGGTACTAATCTCAGTAGCGCTAATTTAAGTGAAGTTAACCTCACTAATGCAAATTTAACAGGAGCTAATCTAGCGCTAGCAGACTTAAGAGGAGCAAATTTCTACTTGTGCAATTTGAGTGGGGCTAACCTAACAGATGCCAAGTTAATTGAAAGTGACTTAGCTTTTGCTAGACAATGATCGCGCTTGGTGATGTGCAACTATTTCAACTTTTAGCAAGCTTCGGAAATTTATTCTCATAACAATCACGACATATCTAAGACACGTTACCACCACGAGCCAATCTCTTGAGTGAATTGGGTTTTTGCTGTGGTGTTATACAAAATTTTTTCCAGTTCAATGCCAACGTGTTATACCATTTCACGAAAAATTTGATACAGATTTAACCATTGAAAGGTTTACATCTGTATCAAGGTTTTTTAATTGCGAATTGCGACTTGCGATCTTTGCAGCGTAAAGCCTGCGGCATAGCTACGCTTAGAGCGACGAAGGAGCGTCATTGTGAATTGGTATTAGAGTCCGCCCCAATTATGAAACCAAAGGATTATACTTTTTTGGTACTTGAGGATTTTGATATGTTGCCCTGGACTAGTCTTATAACTGCTCTGACACTGCTACTCTACTTGGTCATCACAATTAATGTTGGTCGAGCCAGAGCCAAGTATAAAGTATCCCCTCCTCAAATGACAGGAAATGCCGACTTTGAGCGAGTGTTGCGTGTTCAGCAAAATACCCTAGAGCAGCTAGTTTTCTTCTTACCCGCCTTGTGGTTGTTCTCTTTGTACGTCAATTCATTTTGGGGGGCGCTTGTTGGTGCTATCTGGCTTATGGGTCGAAGTGTCTACGCTTGGGGATACTATCAGGCTGCCGAAAAGCGGATGATTGGCTTTGTCATCAGTTCTTTCAGCAGTATAGTGCTACTCTTGGGTTCGCTAGTTGGTATCATCTTATCTTTGGTGCAGCCATAAATCATTTGCTAGATAATGATGAGTAGAGCTGAGAGGTGATGTCTACGCCTGCGATCGCCTCGTTTTGTCGGAGATACTATAGCTGATAGCCATACTTAAAATTTTTGAACCAAGAACGACTTCATAAGGATTACAAATAGTGCAAGTTCTCAAAAGATCCATCAAACCAGAAACCTATATATCGTTCCTCCACATCTACCAAACTATTTGGGGGATTGCTGGTGATATTTGTTTAATCCGTGAATCTGTAGCTAATTCAAGTGCATCGAAGTTTGTAGGTCGCAAACTTCAACTAGCCCTCCCAAAAGGGATGGAGCGCGATCGCTTGGTGGGCGTTCCGGTGATAAAAGTTGCAGGTAATGTAGGCGACGGACATCCTAAAGATCACCCGTCGCAATGGGAGGCTTATGAAGGTGTAGATAGGGAAATAGCGATCGCGGCTCTGAAACCTTGGGGCTTTAATTTGACGGATGAAACAGCCTAAAACAAAAGGCTATCAGGTAGTCCACCCATTTTTTATTGAAATTCCCTTAGAGGAAATGAAAGGCGATTCAGTTAGAAGCTGCGATCGCCTTTCATGTTTGAACTTCATGCGGCAGTACCCAAATAAGCGCTAAACTAAAGTAAATTAGCAGCTATACATTTTCGATACATGAAAGCTTTCATCTGCTATGTTACTCTGCTCGGATTTGGTGCTAGCTTATTAGCTAATAGTCCTAGTACTGCCAATGAATTATCTATTAATAAAAATAGTCTTGTTGTTGCAGAAACTGCTAGTAGTGAAGAATTCATTGCTAGGGGAAATGAACCATTTTGGAGCGTCACCGTCAGCAAACGTGGCATTGTTTACTCTTCGCCAGATGTTAAAAAGCAGGTATTTCCCTATGTTGTCCCATTAAAAGCACAAGGACGTACCGCAGATCTCGTGCGAGTATACAAATTAAAAAATAGGGGTAACAATACATTAATCATTAAAAAAGTTGATACCTGTAGTGATGGTATGTCAGACAAAAATTATCTCTATTCGGCTATTTTCATTTTGGGTAATACGGTTTTAGAAGGTTGCGCTGAAAAACAATAAAACAAAATTATACCAATTTTCTATGAAGTTGCACTTAATAACGAAGTGATGATACAATCCCATGCACAAATAGAAGCAATCACTTCTGCTGAGATGGAAACCTTGAACCTGTTTTAACTTTTATCTTAATTCATCTTTAGGCCCCTCGCTTGTTCACCGACCTTCGGTCGAGGGGACAGGGAACGGGCAACAGGCTAACAGTGAAGATTCTTGATGAGATGGGGAAATTGTTGCCTGTTCGTTCCCAGGGCGAACTAGTGGGTCAGAAGCCCCGCCCCCTTGGGGCGATTGTGTTGGGCGGGGTTTAAATCCCCGTCCAACACCCGTCCTGTTCCCTGTTCCCTGTTGCCTTTAACATCAAATTTTCTTAGCACCTTGGTATCAAGAAATGGAAAAGTATTTAGTCACCAAAGAAGAGATTGAGTCTTATGAAGGACTAGAAAAAATACATTTTCTCAACTCCAATGCTCGCAGATTGAATAAGTCTTTAGGAGATTTGACAGGTTTAAAAAATATCGGTTTCCACATCATTGAAGTAGAGCCTGGACGTGAATCAACGGAGCTTCACATGCACTATCACGAAGAAGAGTGTGTATACGTTCTTGAGGGAGAAGCTGAGGCAACAATTGGAGAAAGCGTTTATCCAGTTAAAGCAGGAGATTTTATTGGATATCGCGCTGGTGGTAAGCCGCATAAGCTGAAAAACACGGGCAATTCTATATTCAAATGTGTAGTAGTTGGTCAAAGACTAGACCATGATATCGGTGACTATCCAAATTTGCACAAGCGTATATATAGGAGCAAAGGTTTAAAGTGGAATCTAGTCGATATGGAAAATATAACTGAACCAATAGGAGGTAAGAAGGCATAACAGGTAGAATGCATTTCCTCAATCGAAACTTCGATTACCCCCGCCTCACCAACGTACCTGTTTATCTGTTCCCAAATAGCGTTTGTACTCGAAACCCATTTTCCATACCCTTAGATCCTTACACTTTATCATTTAGTGCATCTTCATAGAGAATATCATATCCGGCTTACTTAGTTATGAATCACGCATCTGTGCAAAAACCTGAAAACTCTTTCTCTCCCTGCTCCCTGCCCCCTGCGGTCTTAATGATAAGTCTTTACCCGGACACGATATAGTTGGTATTAGTATTTCGCCAAGTGAATTTAGTCGGGGGAAAGGGGAAAGGTGTTTTATCCTTTCCTCAATCCTCATAAGTGCATTTTTGGGTTGGTAGACGACTAGATTCTACCTAGGTTATGCAGCCCTAAGACAACACCCACTCCTAAAATATGGCCAAAAGCGGTAGTTGCCAATAACGCAGGCAGACCAAAACCACCAAATAAATTAGCTGATGGTAAGGCTGGTTCTGAGTTGGGATGTTTGATGGTAAATTTGCCAAAAGCAATGGCAATAATATTGACGAGAATTATAATTATCCCAACTGTCGGACTCCATTCCAGGGGTGTAGTGGCAGCAGCGAGTAAGGTTGAAGTAAACACCTGATTGGCTCCTGAAATTTATTAATGATTGAAAATATAATCTGAGAATTACTGAGGCAAATTCAATAAAAAGCCTGATTCTGCATTAATATTTAACACTTATTTTCAATACTTAATCAAATTATTGCCTAGCTATTGCTTACTTAAACGTATCTACGATCAATTTGCTAAAATATAAATAGATTTTTTTGATTACATGTATTAAAAATGTAACTCAAGATTTAGGCGATGTTTTCTTTATGAGACGCTTTGCGAACGATAAATAGCTAAGGCGTATATGCAAAAATTGTTTTAAAAATGACAACTGATAGTGAATGATGGTTGTGAGGGATAGCTCATACATCAAGCTGAAGTTAAGGTGCAATCGCTCGAAAGATAATTTACACTCAAAGTAATGCCGATTATTTGCAGCTTCTGTTATGTCCTCAACTCTAGATTCTTTGCCACCTGCTCTCGCTAAAATTGTCCAGCGCTTTCAACGTGCTGCTGAGCCTAAGCGACGCTACGAACAACTGATCTGGTATGCTCAGAAGCTCAATGAATTTCCCGAAGCTGACAAAGTACCAGAAAACAAAGTTCCTGGTTGTGTTTCTCAGGTCTATGTCACAGCAGCTTTAGATGATGATAAAGTTGTATTTCAAGGCGATTCTGATTCTCAATTAACTAAAGGATTAGTAGGACTTTTGGTGGAAGGGTTGAAGGGATTAACTCCCACCGAAATTGTACAACTTACCCCAGATTTTATTCAGGAAACTGGTTTAAATGTCAGTCTAACACCTTCTCGCGCTAATGGTTTTTATAACATTTTTAAAACCATGCAAAAAAAGGCGTTGGAATGTAAGTTAGATATGCCTAACTAACACGGATAAGTGATAATTAATATCGCAAATTAGAGTTAGGAGTTGAAAATTTTAACTTCTAGCTTTGAAACTTGAATAACAATAAAAAATTAATCTGATGTCAACCAATTTATTATCAACTGATAATCCTGTGGGCTTTGGCGGAGTAGTTAAAGAATATGTATGGCATTGGAAAAATCAACCATTGCGCGTTATTTATGAGACTCTTGGCAAAGGTTCACCAATATTGCTACTCCCCGCTTTCAGCAGCGTTTCAACTCGTGAAGAAATGGGCGAACTAGCTAAATTACTAGCTCCTCACTTTCAAGCTGTAGCAGTAGACTGGCCGGGATTTGGGCAATCTTCTCGCCCTAGTTTAGATTACCAACCAGAAATATATCAGCAATTTCTAGAAGATTTTGTTAAAGCCGTTTTTAATACAAAAATTGCTGTCGTGGCGGCTGGACATGCTGCTAGTTATGTATTGCAACTAGCACTGAAACAACCTGCTGTATTTTCGCGGATTGTTTTGGTAGCACCCACTTGGCGTGGCCCTTTACCGACAATGGGGGCAAATCAACAAATAGCTGGCATGGTGAGAGGATTGGTGCGATCGCCTATACTTGGTCAAGTACTTTATAAAATCAACACTACACCATCTTTTTTAAGTTGGATGTACCGTCGCCATGTTTTTACGGATGAGTCTAAACTGACTCCCAGTTTCATCACCCAAAAATGGCAAACAACTCAACAACCAGGAGCCAGATTTGCTTCTGCTGCCTTTGTGACAGGCAATCTCGATGCCATACACGAACAACCTGATTTTCTAACACTTGCGCGATCGTTATCTATACCTTTGATGGTAGTAATTGGGGAATCTAGCCCACCAAAATCACGAGCAGAAATGGACGCTTTGGCAGCTTTGCCAGGAGTTACAAGTGTGATCATTCCTGGTTCATTAGGGCTACATGAGGAATATCCGGTAAATGTTTTAGAAGCGGTTCGGGGTTTTTTTTTCTCCCCTTGAACTAAACGAAGCAGTGCCAAGAAAACTGGAAAACGCAAATAACATCCAACCCAAACAGATATGTTTTCTTGTTTGCCAATCTTGTTTATTATTGGTTGTGGCGATCACATCGGCACTAATCTCAAACCTCCAACATGTCAATGCACCTATTCCCAAAAAAATACTACTAAAGATAGAGGTAATTGCAATTATTTTAAACAGGCGCTCAGTAAGAGTTTGCTGTATCTTTAAACGTTTGACAGCGCGGCGATGGCGAATAATAGCTAATTCATCTTTTTGTAGAAGCTCTATATGCCCTGGTTGAGCCAAAAGGGGCGCAATTTGTTGATTTCTCATGATTAGTGGTCACTTTAGTCAGAGATTCAAGTTTTAATAGCATTTGTATCACTAATCACATAGTAAACTGTTGGCATTGTTGAGACCACTTTCTATAGGAAGAATCAAGAACCACACTCACTCACAAGCAAAAAGTTTTGTAGGCGGATTTTCTGCCGTAATAACGCCATTTTGCACAATGGGGCGAACCCCCCGAAGTTCATCCTCTTGGAGAAATCCCTCCCATCGCTTTTAGCATCTCCCCTTTAGAGTTATACCAATTCACGAAAAATTTGATTCAAATAAAGCATCAAGAATAAAATCCCAACCTGTAATAGAAGCAACGATTGATGTGTTTAATTTTTCCAAACGCCTCCAGATAAATTGTCTTAACTCATCTAAAGTTCCAAAGCTTTCCCAAGCTAAATGCCTTTTAATTTCCTCCCATAATCGCTCAATTGGATTAACTTGGGGTGTGTGTGGAGGTTGAAATAATAAAATGATATTTTCTGGTATTTGAAGATGCTGGCTAAAATGAAAAGCTCCATTATCTAACTGAATAATATGGATA
>NZ_JAECZB010000113.1:87373-98824 GCF_016056295.1 Atlanticothrix silvestris CENA357 | reverse complement strand
ATGCCGATGCCGCATCTGAACGAACGAAGGCGTCCACCTTTTCATCCTTGAGGATATTAGCGATGTCAGGGACATACTTGGTTGCGGCGTCTCCCAAGTTGCCTAATGCCGATGCCGCACTTGAACGAACGCCGGCGGACACCTTTTCATCCTTGAGGATTTTGGCAGCTTTTTCGGCAATATCCTCTGGTTTCTTCACCGGGGATTTTAAATCTTTGAGATCATATTCAACTAATTTGTCCAGAGCATATTTTTTAATTTGGTCGTGTCCATCATCAAGGGCGGCTGATATACCGTTAATCTGCCAATCTTGGGGTTTGGGTTTGGGGGTTTCTTTGGCGTTTACCCAAGGTAGAGAGAGGAAGAGAGTTAGGAGTAAGGTGAAGCAGAAAAAGAAAAAGAGGGAAAGCTTGCTGTTCTGGCGGGGAGTTAGCAGCATAATTGGAGGCAAGGTGGCAGATTACACGCGATTATGGGTATGATAACAACCTTGCAACTTCTAATTCCTGATTGAGTAAGTCAGATTTTATTTGGGTTTTTAGGTTTGTATTGGTGGGAGCATCCCAAATTTGGAAATTTACTATGCTGGGTTCAGGCAGGAATAAGAGAATGAAGAAACGAACCGCCAAGAACGCCAAGGACGCAAAGTAAGAGAACAGGCTTGATGTTGATCTTTGCTCATGAGTGTTAAAGACTCGCTCACGAGTATCAAAGACTCACCCGCGAGTATTAAAGACTCGCTCACGAGTATTAAAGACTCACCCGCGAGTATTAAAGACTCGTCTACGAGTATTAAAGACTCTCCCGCGAGTATCAAAGACTCGCCTATGAGTATCAAAAACTCATCCGCGAGTATTAAAGACTCGTCTATGAGTATCAAAGACTCGCCGACGAGTATCAAAGACTCATTAATGAGGTTTAACTACTCATTCACGAAGTTCAAAGACTACAGCACTTATTGTTTGAATGCACTACACCACGATACGCGGTAGGGGTACAGCATGCTGTGCCCCTACGAATGCTTGTATTTGACGCAAGCGAGAACGGCTATAAACCGAATGGCAATATTTGCCTATAAATCAGAAGTAGCTTTAGCAGGCTTACTTTTTATAGCTTTAAACCGTTCGCCTAACTGTTCGGCAATAGTTTTTAACCCTGGAGTTTTCTTAGCAGCAGTCTTCACGTAGTCGTAAACTGTCAAGCTGCTGCCCATTGCTTCGCTGCCGACAGCCATCAGGGTATCATCTACCTGTTCTGTCAGTTGTTGCAATCCAATCAACAGTTCGGTGAGGGTGGCGGCTAGTTGACAATCGCGCACAAATTCGTCTACATCAAAGCTGGCTGGTAAAATGTCCCGGTTAGATTGGGCAGCAGTCAGACTAGTGTTGACAAAGGCTAGGCTTTTATCGCCCATTTTAAATAACTTGCGTCGTTCTTCCACACTCAGAGTTACGAGAAAAGGTAACTTTTTTTGGATAGTCGCAAAGGCGGCTTTAATTTCTTGGATATCTGCTGGGGAAAGGGAAGCGGTAATGTTTTGGTAAGCCATAATATCTTTACCGTAGAGAATTTTTGTTATGATTCCCACTGGTAAAGACGATCGCACAGTTTTGAAACAATAGGCATTGGGTATAAAAAAAACCCAACACCCAGATTTTTCCTTTGTCTGATTTTTTATTGCGATCGCTTGGTTTTCAAGACAGTCGCTACACATCTGTAATTAATAATAGTTAAACTGCCTTCATTCACTTGATGAACAAAGGCAGTTTGATTAATATAGCAACTTAAATTTAAGAAACTAAAAAAACATTAGCAATCTACCACCTCAGACCGCTCTGATGAAGGGTTTAGCCTTCCTTTGGTAGTAACAAAGTGGAGGAAGCGATAAAAACTCCACACCTTGCTTAGTTTAGTTAGTCTTTGTACCGTCCATGTATCTGCGATCGCTCTCCTTGGATACATGACAATGGGTCACAGCGGCATAACACCCATCCAGTACTAAACTGTTATGTAATAACAATAGCAACTTGAAAGTTTAAACTTAGTCTCTCTAGGGGAATAACTATAATCAAGCTGAAGAAATAACTGGATTAATTGCTATTACCTATCCAAAGTTAGTTTTCTGTTTCTTTTGTAATTTTCATCTTTTTGGTAAATTATATTTAATTTAAAATGAGTTTTGTAAATACAATCTTGCTTTTTAAGCACTGTTTAATCTTAGGAATCATAGCATTTATTAGTATAGGATTTTTAAATAACCCTGCATTTGCAAATCAAAATAATATGAATCAACAAGAGATTCGGACTTTAATTGAAAAAGCCAGATATGCTTGGGCTAGTCAAGATGCTGATGCTCTCGCGCAAATATTTACAGCAGATGGTGAAATTATTGTGCCTGGTCAAAAATGGCGAGGACAAGCAAAAATTCGAGAAGAAATTACGAATTTTGCTCAACAATATTCCAATGTAAAAATTGAGATTCGGCGGGTTTTGATTGAGAATAATCAAGCCGCCGTCGAGTGGTATTATGAAGACACTGAAAAAGCTACAGGTCGTCGTAACAAAGCCGACGATGTTATTGTGATAGATTTTCAAGATGGTTGCATCAGCCGATGGCGTGAATATTTCGACACTAAAACGCCAGCCAGTAACCAACAATAAACAAGGGGTTTGTAGTAAGCACTTCAGTGCTTAAATCAAGAAAGACTAAAGTCCTTACTACGAACAAATTAAACTTGACTTTTGACTTCCGCAAAGCGGTTGACCCTGAATCCTAAAGTTTTGCTTTAGTTGTGAACTTCCCAAATAATGACAAATAACTATGGCTACTATGGCTGGCAGTTAGAAGAGGAGCAGGCCTAGCGGCAAAGCTGACGCTAACGCACCTCTAAATCCCCAAGCTATGATATATGGGAAAATATGCAGTCTCAGCCTAAGGTTTTGGATGAAAGTCGCAGTATTCAGCACAAAAGCTTATGATCGGCAGTTCTTATCGGCTGCAAATTCTCCCAATCAACATGAGTTGGTTTTCTTTGAACCCCGACTGAACCGTGATACTGCTATTTTAGCCGCCGGATTTCCGGCAGTCTGCGTATTTGTACATGATCAAGTTGATGCTGCAACTTTAGAGATTCTCGCCTCAGGTGGAACGCAGCTAGTTGTTCTCCGCTGTGCAGGGTTTAACAATGTAGACTTGCAAGCCGCAGCAGACTTGAAAATTACTGTTGTCCGTGTTCCTGCATACTCACCTTATGGGGTAGCAGAACATGCCGTTGGTTTAATTTTGAGCCTCAATCGCAAAATTCATCATGCCTATAACCGCGTCCGAGAAGGTAATTTCTCCCTCACAGGACTTTTGGGATTTAATTTAAACGGTCGCACGGTGGGAATTATCGGTACTGGAAAAATCGGTCTGATTTTAGGACAGATTATGAAAGGGTTTGGCTGTCAACTACTAGCCTATGATGTCTACCGCAGCTCAGAACTAGAGGCAATGGGTGGTAAATATGTAGAATTACCTGAGCTATTTGCTAACTCTGATATTATTTCTTTGCATTGTCCCCTAACTCCCGAAACTCATCATTTAATTAATGCCGAAGCTATAGAAAAAATGAAGCCGCGGGTAATGTTAATTAACACAAGTCGCGGAGCGTTGATTGATACCCAAGCTGTAATTGAAGGACTCAAGTCTTGTCAGATAGGCTCTTTGGGTGTAGATGTTTACGAGCAAGAATCAGATTTATTTTTTGAAGATTTGTCTGGTGAAATTATTCAAGATGATGTTTTTCAACGCTTGACAACATTTCCCAACGTATTGATTACTGGACACCAAGCTTTTTTTACAGAAGAAGCTCTGCAAAATATTGCAGATACAACTTTTGCTAATATTACTGACGTTGAACAAGGTCGTTCCTGTCCGAATGAAGTCCGCGCTCAATCATAAGCTAAAGAGCCGATTGGCTGATAAAATTTTGAACTTGGCAAAATTGCGATCGCACTTAGTTCTTAGATTTATTGATAAATCTGAGGAAGATTAATAGCTATATATTTTTCCTTAATTCTTTCCCAGTATCTTGTAAAAATTACCAAGGAAAGGTTTTAGGAATTAAATATTAGTAAGCATTCTAAAGACTTAAAACCCGATAAATTTAAGTTTAAATCTAGAATTTTCATCAGCTGAGCGCTATGAATTTTACCTATTTACTTCTGACTTTGGAATAATTTAATTACTAAAGAATTATTTTATAAAGAAAAGCATAGGTACTGTACACCTATATAGGTATATAAGGTAAACAATCATGACAGAAAAAACCATGAAATTTGATTTGCTTGTGGACTTATCTTCAGAAGACCAACAGCTTTTTACTGGTGGTGGCTGTGGTGGTAGCTGTGGTGGTAGCTGTGGCGGTGGCGGCAGCTATGGTCACGGTTTTGGTGGCTATGGTCACGGTTTCGGTGGCTATGGTCGCGGCTTCGGTGGCTATGGTCGCGGCTTTGGTGGCTATATTATGGGCTAAATCGACAAAGCCCGTCAATTTTACAATCTTCTAGTTTCCAACTTTACAATAAGCGGGGGTAAGATAATACTATTTAGTTAAGGTAAGAGACGCGATAAATAGCCGTCTCTACGAAGCACTGATTATTCTAAAGACAGCGATAAATCGCGTCTTTGTAATCTATTAAAAACCTTAACCGAACTGTATTTTTTTGAGAAACTAGAGAATAAACTTTTACTCGCGAAGCTCTTTGGGCAGAATCCTCTGTCCAGAAGCTTCGCCTATTTTTAAATATGGGTTTCCCTTTCCCCTTTCCCTCTTCCCCTTTTCCCTTCTTCATTCAGAGCGATAGGCGATACGGAGACTTTGGACTAAAATCACCAAAGATGCGATCGCCATCAATCCACCCCAAAACCAGTAAGGTAAAAACAAATACTGCTGCATCTGTCCTGTATCAGAAAGTCCCAAGGGGCCAGCACTGTAGCTAAATAGATAATTAAGTTGATGGTACGTACTTATACAAGCTTGCACACCCAAAAATTGAATAGCAAACCCTTGCATCCAACGAGGAGCTTTTAGGGAAATACCCAGAATAATTAAACCCAGCAAGGGAATTGCTACCAAACCAAACAAAGAACGTACCCAAATTACTGTTGAAAGTAGTAAAAAACTACCTAAAATTTTCAAACTTAAAGAAGCGGCCTTAAAACTGCGGGAAGCCAAAATCAAAGCTGCACCGGCAAGAGGGGGCCCCATCGGCCCTGCTGCTGCCACCAAAGCCGGGCCAATTGTCCCCCAAGATCGCGAAATACCATAAGTTGCTACGCCAGAACCACTGCTAAAAATTTGTAATTTCTGAAATTGTCCCCCTAAGATGAGAGCCATCAGACCATGACCCATTTCATGAAACCAAGTTGCCAGGATAGTAAATGGGTATAAAATATAGTCACCTCCTGGTACTTGCCATAGCAGGATAGTGGCGATCGCAGCTCCTGTGAGCCAAGTTAAGCCCATACGTTCGACTTGTGGCGGAGCTTCTTTTGCAAGCAAGGGTTCAAAGTCTTTTCCTGGTTCCCTCATAGGTCAATTTCCTGAGCCTAAAGTGTAGTTTCTTCCATCCTAGTGTACTCATGGAGCCAGGAGGCAGGATTACTGTTCCTGACATTGACGCTTTCAAAATGTCTTAATTTATATGCTCTTTACTGTAGTGGATTTGCATCTCGAAGCGACGGCGGTCAACTATGGCGCTATATAGAACGATATAGTTATCCGTCGCCCGTCTGATGCAGAGAATTTGTTCATCCCCCAAACTGAGAGATGGTGGATGCAATCTGATAAATAATCAACTAAGCCAGTTGAAAGAGAAATGTTACTAAGTCTCCCTTACCCAAGCTAATACGATCGCCCGGTCTGAGGCGGTGGCGGTTCCCTGGTAACAAGGGTAAATTGTTAATGTAAGTACCATTAGAACTACCCACATCTTCTATATAGTGAGCGTCTCCCTCAACACGAATATCCGCATGTATCCGAGAGACAATTTCGGAATTGGTAAATCCGGAAACATCTATATCTGGTGGAATCCGATCATTAGGCTTACCGATATGAATCACAGACAAAGTTTGCGGTAATTCAATTTCGCGATCGCTTTGGACGTGAAATAACCGCGCTGTTATCTGTTGTAATTGTGTTCTGGAAGCACCAGCCATAGGAGGCGCTGCCGCTTCTGGTTCTGGTGGTGCAGGAGGCTCAGGAGGTGGCGTTGGTTCTGGTTCCGGTGCAGGAACTTCTAACTCAGAAATTACAGGTTGAGCCGCAACCTCTGGTGGTGCTGCTGCCATTGCTGTTGGTGGTAGAGGTGAAACAGCAGGCGAGTTGATTCCCAAGGAGTCTGGTTGTAAAAGTTCTAAAAGTGGGTCAGGTTCAACTAATGGTGGTACTTCCACTGGGATGTCGGGAGCAACTGTGGCTACAGATGTAGCAGCAGCAGGGGTAGCAGGGGCAGCAGTTGAATGCAGGTTAAAACCACATTGACCGCAGAAAGCGGCATCTGCCTGCACAGTTGCCCCACAGTTGGGACAGTTGCTAGTTGTTGGTAACGGCGTATAACAAGCTTCACACTGGACAGCCCCGTCTGGATTGGGGTGATTGCAATTAGGACAGACGATCATCAATTTAAGCCTTTGTTCAAGATCATCGTAAAATAGTGCTGGCAAGCAGAGAGAATTAGGTAGATGCTTCTGCAACTTTCTATAAAATATGGCAGCTTTTGTTGTAAACCCTACAGACACTTGCTATTACAGGAAAACAACGCTGTGTTTTTCCGCCGTTAGCGCTTTGCTGCACGAGTTTACGAGCGTCTGGGATTTTACGCCACTTACTTTTTTAAAGTCGAGCAAAAGCTAGGCTACGGTAGACGTAGGAAGTTTGGCACAGAAGCAACTCTAGCTTTCGATTTTAACAATTACTTGTGATGCTCAAGTTAAGATTGAAGTTCCAAACCTGCCGCTGCATCCAGTAGCCACCAAAGTTCTCCTTGGGGTTGAATTAAGCGGGATGGGTAAGCAAAATCATCTGCTTCAGGTGCGAAGATTTGAGCTAAAGCTGGTCGTTTATTAGCGCCAGCTACCACAAAAATTACACTACGAGCCGCGTTGATAAATGGGTATGTGAAGGTTATGCGCGGATTTCCGTCTTTGTTACCCACAGTAATCAGGCGATCGCGTACTTTTAAAGCGTCTGTGTGAGGAAACAAAGATGCGGTATGTGCATCATCACCCATTCCTAGCAATACTACATCCAAAGACGGAAACTCGGTTGGTGCAGAATGAAAAAATTCTTGTAGATGCTGTTCATATTTAGCAGCTGACACCGCTGGATTGCCTTCTAAGGTCGGGGTAGCATGAATGTTAGCCGCCGGGATGTCAACTTGATCCAGCCAAGCCTGCCGCGCCATTAGTTCGTTACTATCGGGATGATCTGGTGGTACATAACGCTCATCTCCCCAGAATACATGGATTTTATCCCAAGGCAGTTTTTGATTGGCGATCGCTTTGTACAAAGGCTTTGGTGTGCTACCGCCAGATAAGGCGATGGTAAATATCCCCCGTTGCTCAATGGCAGTTTCCAGCCTGGACAAAATCAAATCTAGCGATCGAGCAATCAGCGCTGACTGATCTGATAGAACTTCAACAGTTTTCTTCATGGCTTTACCATCATATTGCCGTCTTCCAGCAATACAATACCGAATTTATGACAATCCCCCTTTTTAACTTTTGAAACATTTAACATCAAGACTTATTGGTTAGTTGTCAGTTGTCAGTGGTCAGTGGTCAGTGGTCAGTGGTCAGTGGTTAGTGGTCAGTGGTTAGTGGTCAGTGGTCAGTGGTCAGTGGTCAGTGGTCAGTGGTTAGTGGTCAGTGGTTATTCTGCTTGCTTCCTCTGCCCCTATGCCTCTCTGCTCCCCTGATCTCCCACATACAGTGTTTCCCAGTCAACGATCGCTTCTCGTTGGGCGATTAACAGTTGTTGAATACCTTTTTCGGCAAAATCGAGCAGCTGATTCAACTGGGTACGGCTAAAACTGCCTTCTTCTGCTGTTCCCTGGATTTCAATGATGCCCAAGTGTTGATTCATCACCACGTTTAAATCTACTGTTGCTGCCACATCTTCGATGTAGTTCAAATCCAAATATGGCTCACCCTGTAATAAACCTACAGAAATTGCTGCTACTTGTCCGCACAAAGGCGATCGCTCTAATATTCCTTGCTGTAATAATTGCGAAATTGCACTAGCTAACGCGACAAATCCCCCTGTAATTGCTGCTGTCCTAGTACCAGCATCTGCCTGTAATACATCGGCATCCACAGTTAAGGTACGTTCTCCTAATACCTCAAAATCTATTGCTGCTCGTAAGCTGCGCCCAATTAAACGTTGAATTTCTTGAGTCCGCCCAGACAATTTCAGTAATTCCCGTTCATGTCGTTTCTGAGTTGCAGAAGGTAACATTCGATACTCCGATGTTAACCAACCTTTGCCAGTTCCGGCTAAAAACTTGGGTACTCCCTCAGTCACGCTGACGGTACAAAGTACCTGAGTATCGCCACATCTTGTCAGAACTGAACCAGGTGCAAAGCGGGTAAAGCCTTTGTGAAAGCTTACAGGACGTAGTTGGTAAGGTTGTCGCTCGTCAGGACGTTGCCAAACCATTTGAATTGCCTCAAGATTTTTATATTATGAAGAATACTGCCTTCAGATTACCTCAGTGTCGCAACTCGTCCATATCATAGACTGGACAGCGGCTTTATATTACTGTGAAGTATACAGCAACCCCTAAAAATTTATGTCAGGAGAACTCAATACTGTTTTAGGGGACTGAGAGCAAGGTTAAAATATTTTGCTGCACCATTTCTGGTAACTGATCACCGTTAATAGTTAACAAACGACGGCGACGGTCGTAATATTCTAAGATAGGAACAGTGCGATCGTAAAAAACTTCTACCCGACGCTGCACGATTTCGGGTTGATCATCTGGCCGTGAACGCCCTAAAGAACGGCTAACCATGACTGCTTCTGGTACTTGTAGATAAATTGCCCAGTTTAATTCTTGCTCCAATTCATCCAACAAAAAATCCAATTCCTCAGCTTGGAAGGCAGTACGAGGATAACCCTCTAATACCCAACCACAATTGACATCAAGCTTTGTCAGTCGTAACTTAATTAATTCAATCATCATTTCGTCTGGGACTAGCTCCCCCTTTGCTACATAAGGTTGTGCATGACGACCTAAATCGTTAACGTTAGCAAATACATGTTCGGCAAAACCGTTATTGCATTGCAAAAAAGAAGTAGAAGGATAAAATAGCAACTTATTGCTAGACATTGCTTCCCGCAAAATCTCACCTGTGGAAATCTGAGGAATATCAAAATGGCTACAAAGTTTTTGTGCTTGAGTGCTTTTCCCCGACCCTGAGCCTCCCAGAATCACCAATCTCACAACAGTTACTCCTCAATTTGTAAAAATAATTACACTATGAATTTGTTATGCACAAATCAAAGGGATGTTTAATATATAGTTATTTGCATATTTAACCTCTGGATCTGGAAAATATTTTGAACTGCCAATTACGTGTTTTCATTGTTATGACTAGTTTCATTCAAAAAACAAAAATGTCAATATCACTTACCCTTGACTTCAGCACAAATCTAGTGTTTGACTAATAAAGCAGATTTTTACATATAGTACATAGTACAGTCGTCTAAAACAGCATTGATTATACAGATAGATTTGCAATAACTATTCTCTGTAAACCTATTTAACTTTTTGTAATCTTTTGAACTTCCCGCTATGGTTGCACAGTTAGAAACCCCCGGTATAAATTCGACTCTTAACTTACCTCACCCAGTTGAAGGACTACTACAAGTTTTCACTAGCCAACACCGTAACTTTTTTACGAGTGTTATGGCTCAAGCACTGAGAATTGCCGGACAAGGTACATCAGTTTTAGTAATACAGTTCCTCAAAGGTGGTATTAATCAAGGACAAGAGCGACCAATTCAGTTAGGACAAAATTTAGATTGGATTCGCTGCGATTTACCCCGCTGCATTGATACACCACATTTAGATGAAGCGGAAAATCAAGCTTTACAAAAGTTGTGGCAGTATACACAGCAGGTAGTGTGTGAAGGTAAGTATTCTCTCGTTGTTTTAGATGAGTTAAGTTTGGCGATTAACTTTGGTTTAATTCCGGAAGCTGAAGTTTTAGATTTTTTAACAAAACGTCCTCCCCAGGTCGATATCATTCTCACCGGGCCAGAGATGCCAAAATCTCTCTTGGATGTAGCAGATCAAATTACAGAAATCCGTCGGAGTCATAGACCGTGAAGAATGTACCACTTCACGATATCCTAGTAATTCGGTTTGAATTAGCTGTGAACTTGTGATAAAAAACGATATCTGGATTACTGAAAAGGCTCAACAGGGTATGATTTCACCCTTCGAGCCAAGCTTAATCCGAAAAGTGCAAAAAGACGAATCTGTAGCGGTTCAATCTGTAATCAGCTATGGATTGTCTTCTTATGGCTATGATATACGCCTCTCGCCGGCTGAGTTTCGCATTTTTCGCCACATTCCGGGAACTGTAGTTGACCCCAAGAACTTTAATCCTCATAATCTAGAGCCAACATCGCTACATACCGATGCTGATGGCAGTTACTTTATTTTACCTGCTCACTCTTATGGGCTAGGGGTTGCCCTAGAAAAACTAGAGGTTCCCAATAATATTACAGTAATTTGTATAGGTAAATCTACGTATGCAAGATGTGGTATAATTGCTAACTTAACTCCTGCGGAAGCAGCATGGCGGGGTCATCTGACTTTGGAGTTTTCTAATTCTTCTAGTGCAGATTGTCGCATCTACGCTAACGAAGGCGTGGTGCAATTGCTATTTTTAGAAGGTGAACCCTGCGCTATTAGTTACGAAGCTCGACAGGGTAAATATCAAGATCAGTTAGAGATTGTAACTCTGGCTCGTATTTAGTCTGATGATATATCAAAATCAGACTGCGATCGCCTGAAATCAAACCCAAAAATCAAAGTGCGATCGCAAAAACTTGGCTAAACCTGCTTCGCATTCTAGATAGTCGAAAAAAGTCTGTAACGGAACTCGTGTTTCCATAAATACAAGAGTTCCACTCATAATCTCTGGGTCAGAGTCAAGAATTAAAGTTATGTTGCCCTTAACGGGTGGGATTTTCATCCACATCCACCAATCAGTTATGGTAACGTCAAGGCTGAACCTTGACGTTACCATCTAGAGCTATGAATTTACTCTAGAACGAGTCGCGCCTTGGATCTCCCTGAGTGCTTATTTCATGTGGGAGTGTTAGTTAGCCAACGCCTTGTTGAGGGTTTAACTACACAGCTTCAAATTTCCATTTGAAGTGGTCGAGTTGTTGG
>NZ_JAECZB010000113.1:79444-87273 GCF_016056295.1 Atlanticothrix silvestris CENA357 | reverse complement strand
AGTGTCCATTGCAGGACATTGGCTCCATCCGCAGTACTACCACCTGTTACAGCTACAGCTTTACCGCTATGCTTGGCAATTAAGTAGAAATAGCCGTCTCCTGCATTTTCTAATTTGAATTTGAAGTGGTCGAGTTGTTGGAGTGTCCATTGCAGGACATTGGCTCCATCCGCAGTACTACCACCTGTTACAGCTAAAGCTTTACCGCTATGCTTGGCAATTAAGTAGAAATAGCCGTCTCCTGCATCTTTTAACTGCCATTTGTGGTGATCAACGTTTTGCTTTGTCCATTGATCGACATTGGCACCATCATCTTTGTTGCCACCATTTACCTGTAGAACTTTGCCACTATTTTTGGCAATTAAGTAATAATCTTTTTCTGGAGTAGGTACATTAGATGTTGAAGATATAGATTCAGATTTCGGGTAAAATCCATAAGCTATCCAGCCGACTACTTCAGAGGGATGTACGCCATCAGCTAGACTTGTATCAAGTGTATTACCAATGAGTTCATCAAAGCGGATCTCAAAACCTAAACGAGTTACATTTCTGATTCTTAAGTTAGGCGTAGAAGCTCCATTGTAAGTTTGGGTCGTTGGTAGAACTACTACTTTCTTGTCTTCAGCAAAAGGCACATCAAAATTTACCTGATGCCAAGTATTGCTTGCGCGATCTGCGTCTAGAGAAGTAATTATCCCAATACGTTGGTCTAAGATCAAAAGGTTCTGAAAATCCATAGCTTTGTTGCTTTCAGTTAAATGATTAATGAAAAATGAGTACGGTTTTTTTTCAACGCAAAAAATAACTAAACACAACAGTTTTCGCCACAAGACATCAGTCCAGGGCAGAATACTATTGCAGCAGCACATAAAGTCACTGGCTTATTAAAGCGTCTAGCTTAATAAATGCGAAGAGTGGAAGCCGCTTGAAATTTATCTCAGCGCACTTCACGTTTTTAATATTTCAAAATTTTCATAAGAATGCAAGGTCAGTTAAGACACTTAAGACAGTTAAATAAACATTTAAGTAAACTTCATATAACAGCTTAAATGCTGAATAATAAATTCATAATACCTAGTAAATCCTACTACCTAAGAGCATTGCGAAGCCGTAGTAGGTAGAGACAGCATGGCGTTGGGGATGGGAGCGAGTGCTGAATTACGCCAGTAGTTGAGAGTGATTGCTACCCTTCCCACCTCACCAGTACCCCATCCACAACTACAACACCCCACTGCGGAAACTTCGCCACTAATTTCTTGATCACAATCTGCAAAGCGGGGTCATCATTCCAACATTCCGCAAGAAACTCAACCCCTGGATTCTCCCTCAATACCTCCAAAACCTTTATCTAGTTAGGTTTAGAGGCGATTGTCGCCCCTTGAAGCAGGCATATGATCAGCGAGGTTTAAGGGCTATGAAGCTTATACAGCAAGCACTTTAGCTCGCTTGTCGCTCCTTGAAAAATAATTCCTCGATCGCGTAGAACTTTTTGAATGTCCATCGTTACGCAAATTTTTATATGATATGGGCTCCAATTTCATCACATTCTAGCTTTAAGGCAGGTGATAGAGGCGATCGCCCCAAATCAAACCATTGATTACATAATTAAGGTGGGCAAGATGCCCACCCTACAGCAGTTTCATTTAAACGGTTAAGTTTAAATACGCGATGTCTACGACGGGCTATGCCTACGCACAAATTTCTCTAATCTATCCATGCCTTTTTCAATGGTTGTCATATCTGTGGCATAAGAAAGACGAATATTGTCATCAGCACCAAAAGCAATTCCGGGAATGACTGCAACTTGATGTTTTTCCAGCAAAGCGTCACAAAATTCTAGAGATTTGAGACCCGTTTTGCTGATATCAGGAAACAGATAAAAAGCACCATCTGGTTTAGCGGTACTCAATCCGGGAATGGCGTTGAGTCTGTCTAGCATCACCTGTCGCCGTTTAGCAAAAGCTTGACGCATTGATTCTACACAGTCTTGGGAATCTTGTAGCGCTGCGATCGCCCCATATTGGGCAAAGGTACACACATTAGATGTACTATGCCCTTGAATGGTACTCGCGGCTTTAATAATTTCCGCTGGCCCTGCTAAATAGCCTAGTCGCCATCCAGTCATTGAGTAAGCTTTAGCAAACCCGTTGCTGATCAAGGTACGGTCAAAAATTTCCTGACCTAAAGAACCAATGCTGATATGTTCTGCGCCGTCGTAGAGAATTTTTTCATAAATCTCATCGGAAACAACGAAGATATCTGCATCAACTACTACTTGCGCTAAAGCTTTAATTTCCTCTGGGGTGTACACCATCCCGGTAGGGTTAGACGGAGAATTAAGGACAAATAGCTTGGTTTTGGGTGTAATTGTTTTACGTAGTTGTTCAGGGGTAATTTTATAACCAGTCGTTGCATCAGTATGGACAATTACTGGTACACCACCGACTAAAGTCACCATTTCGGGATAACTCAGCCAATAGGGAGCAGGGATAATTACCTCATCGCCTGGATCAATTAGCGCCACCATTAAGTTGTACAAAGAATGCTTCCCGCCGTTAGTGACGATGACATTCTCTGATTTGTAATTAAGGCCATTATCAGTTTTGAGCTTGTGGGCGATCGCTTCCCTTAACTTTGGTTCTCCGGCTGCTGGGCCGTACTTGGTTTTACCTTCGTCCAAAGCTTTTGCTGCTGCGGCTTTGATATGCGCTGGGGTGTCAAAATCTGGTTCTCCAGCGCTAAAACTACAAACATCTATTCCATCCGCCTTTAGTGCCTTAGCTTTAGCTGCGATCGCTAAGGTTAAAGAGGGTGTCACCTGACTTACTCGTGCTGCCAGCTTCATTCTTACTTTATTTGGCAAATCTTTCACTGATCTAAGGATATCCCAGAATTGCAACTGAAGACTGAAAAAACAGGCAGATGAGAGGGATATTACTCTTTATATCTCCCCAATGTCCCTTTCCCTTGATAGATTCACTCTCATTAAAAAAGAGTTAAATATAAACAATAAAGAATATTGGCGTTGCTGAATTAAGGAATGAAATTTTATATATTTAAACTTAAAACTCCTCATATTCTCTGCGTCTCTGCGCCTCTGCGTGAAATAAATTATCCTACCAAGATGCAACGTCAGAATATTAAATAATTAAGGAATTTAAACGACTTTATAACTTTTTATATGAACTCAATATCCGAATTTGATTATTTTCAAGGAAGTTCTTTTTCTGATTTATTTGCTGAAGATCTCAAAGATATATCTTATGGTTTCATCCTTAATTACCCTGCAACTGCTAGCTGGGCTGCTTACCCTAATACCCAAAAGTACTTGATTCAAGACGGTAGTGATGAAGCTACTAAAACTTCTTATAATAAGATTCACCAAAAGGAACCTTGGAAAAATTTAGCTGTATTAGGCGATGCTATTCCAGGGTTCATAATTAGTTTACCGCCAAAATTACTGCTTGATTACTGGCGGGAGCATTTTGGTTTCAGCTATACCAATATAAAAGTAGTCGAGCGATCGCTTTATCTGGATGTTCTCAATTGTAGCGATCACTTTGACAAATTCATCACTCTATTTCCCTTTGATCATTTGCAAAAAGAAAAACATGCTGTTGATCCAGACACTCATTATTACTTACTTGATAAAGCAACGCTAGCCGATCTGGGAGTCCCACATCCAAAATACAAAAGCTATAATTTGCACTCTTTGAATATTGCAGATATTCCCTTACCAGAGCAATTTCCATATCTAATCAAAACTTCCCACGGACTCTCAGGAGAAGGCACTTATATTATTAACAGTACTAGCGATCTCAATTATTGTTTTGCAGAACTGAGAAAGTATCTCGATATTAAGTTGCTAGATACAATTATTGTTTCTGAGTTCATCAAAAATGTTGTGCAAAACTACTGCGTGCAGTTTTATGTTAGCGAGACAGGAGATATAACCCTCATTGGTACTACTAGCCAACTTGTCACTCCAGAGGGCAATTATTTGGGAGGACTAATTGACTATCGTCACACAGATATGAGCATGTTTTTTGAGATGATTGCTGCTATTGGTAAATATGCTCATCAGCAAGGTTATTTCGGTATTATTGGCTTTGATGTGCTAGAAGACCAAAGCGGACAGCTTTATGTGATTGATGCCAATTTTCGAGTTAATGGCTCGACTCCATTGTGTTTGCAGCGTCATACACTATTGGGGCTGGGGAAGGGAGTTGCTAAATATGCTAGTAACTACCAAATGGTTGGCACATTGGAATCAATATTATTGACCTTAAAATCTGAATTAAAGCGCAAGGACTTGATGATTTTGTCGGCTCAAGAGTCGGTCAAATACGGAAAAATTTACACCGAAATTTACGCAATTGTAGCTGGAGAGACGATTGAGGAAATGCAGCATATTGAGCAAAAGTTAGAGAAAAAGGGATTACGGTGGATTTTTTGAATTAAAAATTAAAAGTTAAAAATTAATTTGAAAGTAGGTATGGGGCAATGGTGCGATTAAAAATATGGCAGTGGGTTGTATTGGCAATCCCGATCGCCTTTATAGTTATTTTTCTTTTAGTATCCGCAGGGTTGCAGATTCATGCTTGGGGTATTAATTGGATTTGGGGTATATTCACACTAATATTTGTTGGCTGGCGTTGGTTGTTGGTTAAGTGGACTCAACCTGCACTCAAGCAGATGGAAACTGTGATGGTGGAAGTCAGGGAAGAACTGGCATCAGCGACAGAGAGTACAGCAGGGCTACCAGGAGGAAGTGACAACACTCAACAAGCAGAAGTCGCACTGCAAGAAATTCTGCAAGTAGCACGAAGCGATCGCCCGATTTGGGAAGATTGGTCAACTTTTTGGCAGCGATGTCAAGATTTGGTTTCGGCGATCGCCCGGATCTATCATCCTGAAGTTCAGTATCCTCTACTAAATATTTACATTCCTCAAGCTTACGGACTGATTCGAGGAACCGTGGATGATCTCGATCAGTGGATGCAGAAGTTATCACCTGCTCTGAATCAGGTGACGGTTGGGCAAGCTTACCAAGCGTATGAAGTCTATCAAAAACTGGAACCGTCTGCTCGTAAATTCTGGCGAGTTTGGAATTGGGCGCAATGGGTTTTAAATCCGGTAGCGGCGGTTGCCAATCGTGCCACCAAAGGTTACAGTAACCGGGCAACTCAGCAACTTTTGGTAAATTTGGGTCAGATGCTCCAAGAAGCTGCTTTGCGGAACTTATGTCGCCAAGCGCTCGCTCTTTATGGCGGTAGTACACTCCCAACTTCCGCCGCTGTTGCCACACCTGCACTACCCAAAGCGAAAACCCAAACCCTGCGAGACATCTTAACTCAAGCAGAACCAACGTTAGCAGTTGAGCAAAAACCCGTCAACATTTTGCTGGTGGGGCGGACGGGATCTGGTAAAAGTAGCTTGATTAATACTTTGTTTCAAGCTGATCTGGCAACTGTTGATGTTTTACCCAGTACCGATCAAATTCAAAATTACCAATGGCAAACTGCAAATAAAGAAACATTAACACTTTGGGATACTCCCGGTTATGAACAAGCGAATCGGGAAGATTTTCGCAAGTTGGTAATTGACTATGCAACAAATGCAGATTTATTACTGCTTGTTACTCCTGCCCTTGATCCAGCTTTGCAAATGGATGTGGACTTTCTTAGGGATATCAAAGCAGAAATTACAGATTTACCAGCAATTGCGATCGTTACTCAAGTAGATCGTCTACGTCCCATCCGCGAATGGCAACCGCCTTACGATTGGGAATCGGGGGATCGCCCCAAAGAAGTGGCGATTCGAGAAGCCACAAAATATCGCACTCAATTGTTAGGAAAATTTTGTCAACTAGTGCTACCAATTGTTACCAGTGATATTAAAACAAATCGAACAGCTTGGGGAATAGAAGCACTATCTTTAGGATTAGTTGAGGCGATCGCCCCTGCCAAACAACTCCGGTTAGCTCGCTTTTTGCGTAACTTAGAAGCCCGTACCGTCGCCTCTGCCAAAATCATCGACCATTACACCTTCCAAATGGCGACTACCCAAGGACTCACAGCACTACTTAAAAGTCCTGTCCTTCAGTTTATTTCTACTTTATCAACCGGTTCTCCAACTCTCGCATACGTACTTGCAGAACAAATTCCCGTAGAACAGTTACCCATTGTGATTGGTAAACTTCAAATGGCTTATGAATTGTTCTCGCTGTTGCATGTTGGCGATGCTAACAAGCTGAACTTTGACTTATTAGCCCTGTGGCCAATTTTACTAGAAAACCCTGCTTCACCAGAGCGCAACGCTTGGGCATTTGGTCATGCGATCGTAGAATACTGGACTCAAAATCTCACAATTGCACAACTTAGAGAACGATTCGAGTATTATTTGTCAAGTAAATATGCTGAATGATCCCGTAAATTAGTTTTTTGTAGAGACGGCGATTTATCGCGTCTCTTGTCTTAATTTAATGGCGAGTTCAAGTTCTTGAAGAGCATCATTTATACTCAAAGGTTTTTCATTACTGACTGCTTGCATAGCTCTATAGAGTCCTTCGTCTTCAATAGCGTCTAGTAGGCGCTGATATTCTTCAAACTCTAGAACTACTTTGAGAACTTGACCTTGTTTATCTGTAATTAACT
Organism: Atlanticothrix silvestris CENA357; assembly: GCF_016056295.1. Classification (GTDB taxonomy): domain Bacteria; phylum Cyanobacteriota; class Cyanobacteriia; order Cyanobacteriales; family Nostocaceae; genus Atlanticothrix; species Atlanticothrix silvestris. The sequence continues at coordinate 80,617 of NZ_JAECZB010000113.1, read as the reverse complement.
CCTGGACAAACGGATATTCTTCAGCTTTCATAGGTCATTGCACAGAATAATTACCTTTTACTATAGGGCGATCGCCTGATACTCTACTAGCATGTCAAGTTTAAATTGAGCGATCGCATTTAGAACTCGAAACGCCAGGGTTGAAACGAGAAACGCCAGGGTTGAAATGAAAAACACCAGGGTTGAAATGAAAAACGCCAGGGTTGAAATGAAAAACGCCAGGGTTGAAATGAAAAACGCCAAGGTTGAAATGAAAAACACCAGGGTTAAAACTAGAAATGCCAAGGTTGAAACGAGAAACGCCAAGGTTTGAACTCGAATAATGTCGTTTATTTTTCCAGCGATCGCCCTCCACATTACATTTATCATGAGTTATGGAAGAAGCGATGCCTGCGGCGGGCTACGCCAACGCATTTTTACAGCAAATCCCATCATTTCATTTTCCCTACTCCCTATTCATGCAAACCCTCGGCGCATCAGAATGACTAATCAAATAACCCTTCAGCCAACTGCAACCCTGCGCCAGTAAATCATCAATATCCAAATTCCACAGTTTGATGGTCTTGTCACCACTAGCGGAGGCTAAGGTTTTGCCGTCCGGGCTGAACACCACATTATAGACCGATTTGCCATGACCTTCTAAGGTGGAGATGAGTTTACCTGTATCCCGATTCCAGAGTTTGATGGTGTTGTCAATACTAGCAGAGGCTAAGGTTTTGCCATCGGGGCTGAACACCACACTCAATACCCCATCGCCATGACCTTCTAAGGTGGAGATGAGTTTACCTGTGTCCCGATGCCACAGTTTGATAGTCTTATCATTACTAGCAGAGGCTAGGGTTTTGCCGTCGGGGCTGAACACCACGCTCCTGACCAAATTGCTATGACCTTTTAAGGTGGAGATGAGTTTACCTGTGTCCCGATGCCACAGTTTGATCGTCTTGTCACCACTGGCGGAGGCTAAGGTTTTACCGTCGGGGCTGAACACCACACTATAGATTGCATCGCTATGACCTTCTAGAGTGGAGATGAGTTTACCTGTGTCCCGATGCCACAGTTTGATCGTCTTGTCATCATTGGCAGAGGCTAAAGTTTTGCCGTCGGGGCTGAACATCACACTCCTGACCCAATCGCCATGACCTTCTAAAGTGGAGATGAGTTTATCTGTGTCCC
>NZ_JAECZB010000113.1:78827-79344 GCF_016056295.1 Atlanticothrix silvestris CENA357 | reverse complement strand
GATTCCACAGCTTGATTGTCTTGTCACCACTGGCGGAGGCTAAGGTTTTGCCGTCTGGGCTGAACACCACACTATAGACCGATTCGCTATGACCTTCTAGAGTGGAGATGAGTTTATCTGTGTCCCGATTCCACAGCTTGATTGTCTTGTCACCACTGGCGGAGGCTAAGGTTTTGCCGTCCGGGCTGAACACCACATTATAGACCGATTTGCCATGACCTTCTAAAGTGGAGATAACTTTGCCTATGTCCCGATCCCACAGTTTGATGGTGTTGTCAAAACTAGCAGAGGCTAGGGTTTTGCCGTCTGGGCTGAACACCACACTATAGACCACACTACTATGACCTGACAGGGTAGAGATAACTTTACCTGTGTCCCGATTCCACAGTTTGATGGTCTTGTCAAAACTAGCAGAGGCTAGGGTTTTGCCGTCGGGGCTGAACACCACACTATAGACCGCATCGCCATGACCTTCTAGGGTAGAGATAACTTTACCTGTGTCCCGATTCCACAGTTT
>NZ_JAECZB010000113.1:0-78727 GCF_016056295.1 Atlanticothrix silvestris CENA357 | reverse complement strand
TAGACCGGAGCGCCATGACCTTCTAGGGTAGAGATAACTTTACCTGTGTCCCGATTCCACAGTTTGATGGTGTTGTCACGACTAGCAGAGGCTAGGGTTTTGCCGTCCGGGCTGAACACCACACTATAGACCGGAGCGCCATGACCTTCTAGGGTAGAGATAACTTTACCTGTGTCCCGATCCCATAGTTTGATGGTCTTGTCAAAACTAGCAGAGGCTAGGGTTTTGCCGTCCGGGCTGAACACCACACTAATGACCGATTCGCCATGACCTTTTAGGGTGGAAATCAGTTTACCTGTGTCCCGATCCCACAGTTTAATTGTCTTGTCATCACTGGCGGAGGCTAAGGTTTTGCCGTCGGGGCTGAACACCACACTAATGGCCCAATTGCTATGACCTTCTAGGCGATTTATTTCCCGAATATCTAGCAAAATACTCTGCAAACTAAACAAAGGGCTATAAGCCGGATAATCTGCTAAAGATTTTTTATCCTTGACTAAAGTTTTGAGTTTTTCCCCACTCTGCACGGCTAACAACAATCCTTCAATTTCTCTAAAAGTTCTAAACTCCCGCAGTGCATTTGTTCCTTCTTGTTCCAGTTGCGTACCTATCTGAGCCGTTTCACGTTCTCTTTCTGCTATCTCTAAACCTGCAATGGCCTTTTGACGCTGCTTTTCTGCTGCTGCACGCTGCTGTTGAGCAGTTAGGGCTTGTTTTTGTGCTGCCTTCTGTTGTGAAATTGCTTGTTGTGCCTGTGTCCGTGCTTGTTGGTACTGTACATTAGCTTTATCTAATGTTTGCTGTGCCAGTTTGACACTGTTCTCAGCAATCTTTAAATTCTTTTCTGCTAAAGATTTTTGTTTTAATATCTGTTCTTTTTCTGTCTTCGTAACTTTCGTTGCTGCTTGAGCTTTTTTTAAATCTTCCTTAGCAGCATTCGCTTCTTTTGTGGCTGTTTCCTTCGCTGCATTAGCATTTTTAGATAACTCAAGACTGTATTGAGCAATTATAAACAATGTAACTGCCCCCACTACAGCACAACCCAGCAGCACAGAACCACTGCGAATCTGCCTTTTAGCTTTGTGATTCGCCTCTGCTAAAACTTGCTTTGCTTGTTCCTCTGCTTCCAGGCTTTTTTGCAAATCACGCTTTTCTAATTCCTGACTAGCATCCAAAAATCGGTCATCGACATCAGTTAAACCTTTCCCAATTCGCCAAACCAAAGCTTCTTGTAATGCTTTTCCTCGCAACAACCGCGATTCATCTTGAAAATCAGCAGCCACCCAAGCATTAAAAGCATCAGAATAAGGACGCAACCTAGCTAAAAGATTTTCAGACCATTCCCACTTAAACACCTCTGCATAGATGCGGTTATAAATTCGCAACTTCCCATCCCGCTTTACCACCAACCCAGTCAACCGCAGCGCCATTTGGTCATCACTATCATCAGCTACAATCTCACCCTGCTGCACAATTTGCTGACACAACCCCAAAAGCCGCCCAGTGCGCTGCTCCCCACTTTTCATGATTCTGTCTCGAATCGTCTTTAAATGTTCCGGCTCATCTTGTCCTTCCCAATTTTCAATAATCCGCCTTCTTACAACCTCTTCCACCAACCTCTCAATTGGGGATGGTTGGTCATCTGCATGAGTGGGAGACGCGATGAATCGCGTCTCTACAAGTAACAAATTACAAACTTTCTGGGTTAAGAATGGCTGTCCACCCGTCCACACCAATACCGCTGCCATCAATTCTTGAGGATTTCCCAGCGTTGCCAAACCCCGCGCCAAAGGTTTCGCTTCATCTAACTGAAAACCAGTTAAATCAATTGCCCGTCCAATATTAAAAGGTGTGCGTTTTTTATCTTGAATCAAATCCGAAGGCGTAGACACCCCAATCAACGCAAAAGTGATGCGATTATATTCATGTTTATCAGCCCGTCGGTTATAACAATCACGAATTACTGCAAAAAAATCATCTAAATTAAAATCAAGACTCAAAACGCTATCAATTTCGTCGATAAAAATAACAATATTTGCTGTGATTTTTTTTAGTAAAACCGTTTCAATAAACTTACTAAAATGCTGCACTGGTGAAAGTAAACCGTTCTCACTCCACCAAGTTTCTAAATCAAAATCACTATAAAGATTAAAATATCCCACCAATGTATCAATCACCCCGGCATACCATTGTTCCGGCGTAATTTCTGCCGTCCCAATAGCGGTAATATCAATAGCCGCACAAGCAAACCCTTCATTTTGCAACCGTTGCATCACCCGTACCCGCAAGCTAGATTTCCCCATCTGGCGGGAGTTGAGAACATAACAAAATTCCCCAGCCTTCAAGCCAGCATACAAATCATCATCAGCTTGCCGTTTAACATAAGTTGGCGCATTTGCGGGTAGACTACCCCCGACTTGATACTGATACTGGGTCATAAATGGGTGTAAGGGTATGGGGGTTAGGTTTGAGAAACCCCTCTCCAAACCTCTCCCCTAAAAGGAGAGAGGCTTTGATTCTTGCTCCCCTTCCTTTGTAGGGAAGGGGCTGGGGGTTAGGTTTAAGAAATGTTGTACACAGTAAATTCATGGTGTAGGTTGGGTTGAGGAACGAAACCCAACATCCGCGAGATTTTGTTGGGTTGCGCTATCGCTTAACCCAACCTACGGGTTAAATTAGCTAAGTGTTTTAAAACTTTAACCACAGTATAAATATCTTCCTCACGGTTTAGAGAAAGTGTGTAAGATACGGCATATCTTGGTATATCCTGTTTCATCAACTTAATAAATTGAAATTCTCGACCATTGGTGACAAAACCAAATGTTGGTTTCCCAGTGTCAGAATTACCCAGCATATAAGCCAAAGCTTGAGGGATAGCTACTTCTAAAGAATATTGCGCTCTTTTGGCTTCAATTACCAGTACCCAAAACGGGGGATGAAATACTAAAACATCAATCCGTCCTCGAACAATTGTGCCTTCATCTTCTGACCAAATTTCCACCTCTTGTTCTGAGGCGATGTAAAAAGGCGGTTGATAAAAACCTGCTAAACGCAATAGTGGCGATAACACCACCATCTTGACTACAGGTTCTAAAACTGGATATTTCGATAAGTGTAAATATTCTGCTTTAACTTCGTTGAGTAATTCTTTTTCTGATTCACTTAAATTTGGTAAATCTTGCTGCCATTCTGAAAAAAATTGTTTATCTTCTGCAAGTTGTAGCCCAAATTCATCAATGAGTTGGGCTAGGGTGATATCTTTTCCCTGAGTAACTTGAACCATTTTTTAGACCTTTTAGTCGAATGGTAATTGAAAATAGATCAGAATAAGAACTAAAGTTCTGACTACGAACTTTTACTCCAACCCAAGCGATCGCAAAAGTATTTCCGGTATAAATTACATAAAGGCATCACCTTATTTCCTTGAAATTTGACTAACCCCATACTGCGGAGTTTAAACGCTGCTGTTGTTCCCACATCTACCGCTGCATCAGCTATAACTACTTGTTTCAGTGCTGCTAATAATTGTTCATCCTCCTGCAAATTCAATAAATGGCGGCGTAAATGGTCATTATAGGGGCCTGCTTCTGTGGGTGCGACATGTTCTAACTTGTCTAAAGTTGTCCTTTCCCGCGCAATTTGATAAAGTGCCATCCTCACTAAATAAGGATGTCCACCCACAAGCATAATTAACTGTTGCACTTGGGAATTAGACCAAGTTAATCCATGACGCTGCACTAAATCTTGCACCTGTTGTTGATTTAACTCTGGTAATTCCACAGGTAAACCCACATTAAAGGGCGACTGATTGATATTGAGGGGAATGTACACTTCTTTAGAATGGACAATCACCAATTTGAGTTTTTGCCAATCTGGGTCATTTTTAGCACGTTCATGCCAAGCACGCAGTAAGCCAAAAAAATCAGTCGCAATTGTGGGATGCTTAAAAATTTCATCCACTTCATCTAAACCCAAGGCAATAGGCGTGTCTATCTCTTTGAGCAAATACCGCTGGAAGTAATTTGTACACTTGTTTTTACTTCCCAAAACCCCTTTCCAAAAGTCGCCTAGCTTTTCTGGTAAACCCAAGCTATCGGTGACACTGGCGCAGAACCACTGCAAAAACATATCCAAGCTGCTGAGAAATTCCGCATCGGCTGATTGAAAATCTAAATATGCAGACTTATAGCCTTGCTTGCTGCCATAATCTAGAATTCTTGACATTAATGAGCTTTTACCCATCTGTCTGGGTGCTTTAATCCGAATTAAAGCCCCATCTCTAAGAACTTCTTCATAGCAGTCGATTTCAACAGGCGATCGCTTGATGTAAAATGCAGATTCTAAAGGTACTTGTCCTTCGGGATTTTCTAGGACTACTGCTGGCGTTGTCAGAGTTGTCGCACCTTGATAATTTCGACTTTTAAGAACTGGTGTAGAAGATTCAGGAATGCTTTTGAGGTCAATGGCATTACAGCCAAACTTGTAAGCATCTTCATAAGATCTATTAGCACCCAGAGCATCATAAAACCCAATAGCAAATTCTATTGCAGCCACATCCCCAATTTTTTGATTCATGCCTATCACACAATCAATGTGTTGATAAATCGATTCAGCTTGCACCTCGCTATAACAGGCGTTTAATAACACACATTCAATTTTGTCTTTACATAACCCAAATAGATTAGCTAGCGCCTCTGTACTCACCAGCCGCCATTCCCCAGCATCATTTTCTAAGACTAAACCCTCGTCACCAGCGCCATGCCCCGCAAAATGGACAATTCGAGGCTCATAATCTAAAAGTGCCCGACGCAAGTCTTCAGGACGCACCGCCCATTTGGAAATAATTTCAAACTGATCTCGGTTTTTAGCCCGTTCCAATCCTGCCTGAATTTCCCGTACTTCTTTATCTAAGCGCAGTGGACTGGTATTCGTAGGATTGGCTGATAAAATCAGTATTTTTTTCACAGAGGAAATAAAAGTAGATTAACCCAAGCTTTTTACCTAAAAGTAGTGTACTACAGCCAATATTCCAAAAATATGCTGGGTTACGGAGAAATGGCTGATTGAGCGATCGCTTTACATTGATATAGTAAGAGTGATCGCATCGCCAGTTATGACAAGTTTCGATTGTGCGATCGCAGACGATATGCAAACTATGTTGAGGGTTTAACTTCAGCCAAAATTGCTACTCTCAAGGCACTAAATGCAGTGGAAGAATGACAAATGTAAAATTAAAAATACTGTACAAACAAATCTTGATTTTCTAATCATCAAATTTCCGCAATATATGGAAATAACAAAAGTATCCAGTGAAGGACAAGTAATTATTCCTGAAGAATTGCTAAAAGTTTCAGGCTGGGAAATTGGACAGGAATTAATAGCAACTAATATGGGTGATGGGATTCTTCTCAAACCCAAGAAACCCTTTGCAGAAACCACCTTAAATGATGTTGCTGGCTGCTTAAAATATCAAGGCACACCAAAATCTTTAGAAGATATGAATGATGCCATCCGTCAAGATGTAGAGGAATCATGGCATGGTGGGAGTTGATACTAATATAATTGTACGTTTATTGACCCAAGATGATGAATTACAGTATAGAAAGAGCCTAGAAATTTTTCAAAACAAAAATATTTTCATAGCAAATACTGTCGTTCTAGAAACTGAGTGGGTATTAAGGTTTGCTTATAAGTTTAAATCTGTTGAAATATGTACAGCCTTAAGAAAGCTTTTTGGTTTGCCAAATGTTCATCTGAGTAATGCTAGTCTAGTTTTCCAAGCACTGCAATGGCATGAATCGGGTTTAGATTTTGCTGATGCATTTCATTTAGCCGAAAGTCAAAATCAAGCAGAATTTTACACTTTTGATGATAAATTCCTGAAAAAAGCTAAGGGACTAACTACCTGTGAAGTCAAATTACCTTAATAAGGACTCACCAAAAAAAGCCAGCCTATAAAGGCTATGCTTAGGCGATCACTCCACCCTTAACCTTACATTAATACAGTAAGAGCGATCGCATCGCCAGTTATGACAAGTTTCGATTGTGCGATCGCAATTGATCAGAAAACCTATTTAAAGCGGCAGTATATAAAAATCTTTAAAGAGTGGGTGACCTGAGATTCGAACTCAGAACCAATAGATTAAGAGTCTACTGCTCTACCGTTGAGCTAGTCACCCGCACAGAAGGTAATACTAGCAAATTTCTGGCGGTTTTACTAGCGTTGGCTGGGGAATAATTCATAGTGCAGTCGTTTTGGGAAATTCAACTATGAATGTAGTTTGACCGTTTGCACTTTCTACACAAATAGAACCACTTAAGTGTCTCACCATTTTCTGCACTAATGCCATTTCTAATCCTGTGCCACTATATTTCCAGGGATCATTTTTGGAAAGACGATAGAATGGCTCGAAAATCCGTGACAGTTCATGAGAAGGAATTTCTAATCCAGAATTAATGATACTCAGCTGCACTCCATCTACGCCAAGGTGAGCAGAGACTGTAATTGATTCCCCCGCAGGGGTATATTTACCAGTGTGACTCAAAAGTTCAGTAACAATTCGTTCTAAGTCTGTGATATCTGTTTCTATAGATGGAAGCGCAGGATCAATCGTCAGCTTTAATTGTTGTTGCTGACAACTAGTGATGTCTCTAAAAGACTCAACAATGGGGGGAAGCCAAGTTTGTAGCTCAATGGCAATCAATGTTGGGGGTTCTGGTTCGGCTTCTAAATATGTGAGTGTGAGTAAATCATTAATTAATTTGCTTTCTCGTCCACATTCGTTATGCAGAATTTGTAATAGTTGCGGTACTATTTCTATATTTAATACTCCTTCTGGTGTAAGTACACTTTCTAGAGTTTGGGCGGCCAGGCTAATGCTAGTTATGGGTGTCCGCAACTCGTGGGATAGAGTTCTGAGAAATTCATTTTTGAGGCGTTCTCGTTTTTCTAATTCTCCTAGTTGCGCCTGGGTAGCTTGATAAAGTTGTGCTTGGCGAATCGCGATCGCACATTCATTGGCTAGCTGCTGCACTAGCTCGATTTCAAATTTATCAAACATCTCTTGGGTTGGTCGCAGGAGCCAAAGATTTCCCAAAATCCCTTGTTCGTCAAAGATGGGACAAGCTAGCTGTGTGATCACAAGTAGTTTGGGATGCCATTGAGAAACAATCTCTACAGATTGCCGATGTTGTTTTTCTAACAGTGGTTGATAAACTTCCCAAAAATCGGCAATTCGTTTGGTAAGACCTTGGGATGGGGGTAGGTTAATTGTATGCTCGTAGGCAACCTTGGTGCTAGTAAGGCAGGGGCTGTAAAGTTCGATATAGCAAGACTCAAGTTTTAGTAACTGTACTAATTCTTTAGTAGCTGTTTGCAGTACTTGAGTTTCATTTTGATTGTCGCGGATTTGTTCGGTAATGCGTCGCACTAATGCTTGAAAGTTGTGCGCCTGTTGTAATTGGACTTGATGCTGTTGAGTTTGCAACTTGAGTTGAGTGTCCAGATGCTGTATTTGCTGATGCAGTTCTGCCTGCTGGACAGCAATGCTAATTTGGGTTGCGAGTTGCTTGAGCAGATCAATTTCTATTTGCTGCCATTGATGGGGTTGATCGCAATACTGAGCAATTAATAGCCCCCATAAATTTTGCTGTAATAAAATTGGCACGACCAGATTGGCTCTGACTTGCAAAGAGACGAGAAAATCTATTTGCTCAGGATCTAATCCCGCGGCATAAATATCTTCGACAATTTGAATACAACCTCGTCCGTGGCGTTCTTTATATTTAGTACTGAAACTAGGATCTCGAAAGTTCTTACCCAAAAGCGAAGTATCAACGGTGACAGTTGCTTCGGCGATGATTGTGCCACTTCCATTTGGCTGAATATGGTAAACCATGATGCGATCGCAATTTAAACACTGCCGCAGTTCTTTGACGGTCTGATGGAGAGTTGTGTTTAAATCTAAGGATTCACTAATACGAAGGGCGATCGCTTCTAAAAGTTTTTCTCGTTCAGCTTGAATGCCCCTAACTTGTGCTACCTGTTTGGCGGGAGTAATATTACTACTAGTGCCAATTAATCGATAAATTCTAGAGTTAGCATCCCGCAGTGGTGTCAGAGTCGTACTCCACCAAGTCGGAACTCCTTGGAATTGCAAGCATTGTTCGTAAGAAATTGTTTTCCCAAATAGCACGCAATCACCATAATGCTGACGCACCTTTGCAGCATCGACGGGTGAGAGGATATCTTCTGGTTTTTTCCCCCGGAGATTCTCTGAACTTATACCTAACCATTGCTCATGAGTAGGATTCAGTGCTACATATCGAAAATCCCCATCTTCTAGAACATCTACTACAAATATAGATGCCTGCACAGAATCATACATACTCAGTAGAAATTGTTCGCTACTACTGTTTTCGTTTAATTCCGTGCCAAAGAGAATGTGAGGATTTGATTGTTGTTTCAACTTTAAAGTTGATTCAGTTGGATTTAGATTCATGTGAGAGTCCCTATCTGCTATTTCCGAATCTTTTAGGCGCTCTCTTTGGTGATTTTGCTGGTAAAAATTCTCTATAGCGCCCATAGCAAAGCATTTTTAGCCTTTGCTTATGATACTTAATATCTTTCTCTACTTCTAAACTAGAAATATTAGAAAGTTAATAGCAGTAAGCTTATACAAAACCTACTTTTTCAAGGTTAAAAGGCATTAATAAGTTAGCACAAGCGTGCTGACATTTTTTATTAATAAATTATAGAATTGTTGCATATATTTAACTAAATTCCAAGTATTTTATTTAGTAAATGATACATTTCTTAATAAAAACAAAGTTTCATAACTAAGGAAAAATAAAAACATGTATTTAGAGTTGCTCGTCAAACATTTCTTTACAGAAGACAATAACAGCTAATAAGCAGCTAATAAATGCTTTTTTGCTAATTTAGGTTTTAAACAGAGAAAGATTTACGTATTTTCCCAAAGTGGAAAAGAGGAACTTACTGGAACAATCTGTAAGCGTTGATTCCTGTCAGGATAGCAACCACAAGCCAAGTGATAGCTAAGCCTACGACTTCACCTAAAAATAAGCGCGTGAGATCGTGCAAAATACTACCAACAATAGAACCTACGGGTATTGCTATAGCCCAACTTGCCGAACTAACTAAGATCCATTGCCAAGCCCAAGGGAATGGTTGACGAATAGCTAACCATTGAGCAAAGCCAATTCCAAAGCCGCCAATTGAGACATGAATTGCCCCACTCAGGATTCTGGAAGGGAGAAATTGAGTACTGGGTATAACCCAACCGATCGCGCCCATACCCATAGCACTGATCGCAATCCAAGCTAACAGTGTCGATAAAATCCACTTTACAGCAGAAATGGTGTGTCTGAGAATTAAACTTTGAGGAAGTGCAATTGCTAATCCGCCTAGGAATGCTTGTGCTACTCCCATATCTGGTTTTTCACCGATTTCAATTAAGCACAAACTCAGCAAAAAACCGCCACAAGTAGCGACAACCCACAGCAGTGTAAATCTTAATTCAGTTTTAGCAGAGACTAATGACATCAAATTTTCTTGGGTCGTGAAGGTCTAGCAGCTTTGTCTGTAAACATTTCCTGAAAAACGCTGCGCCTCTGTCGGGGTGATTCAGGTGCGATGTAACCCCAGAGACTTTCCCAATAAAAAAAAGAGATGCCAACAAAAGAGCGATCGCGCACTATCTGAACTTGTTCTCTAACTTGGGCAATTTCCACAGGATTTCGCAATGTTCCCGTTGAGATACCTATGGCTACAGGAATTTGAGTACGAGCCAATTCTACTGCTGGTTTTTCCAAATCAGCAATAAAACTGTTTTTATTATTGCGATAAACCTGCAAAATTAATTCATCTACCAAACCTTTTTTTACCCAACTTTCCCAGTCTTGCAGATAATATTTGTAGGCAAAAGCATGAGAATTAGGAGACAAAGAAATTTTGGCTTTGGGTTTCACTGCTTTCACAGCTTGATAGATTTCTGCCATGAAATCAGTAATTTTGTTGGCTCGCCAACGCATCCACTCGGAGTTAAATTGATTACTAGGAGGACTTTTGCCTTGATGTTCTTGCCGATAGAGGTCGATAGTGAAAGGGTCGTAACCAAACTGTACGGGCATCCCAAAATGGTCATCCAATTGAACACCTTCGACATCGTAATTTTTGACGACTTCTACAATCATTCCTAAGATAAATTTTTGAACTTCTGGATGCAAAGGATTCAGCCAAGCTTGCTTATTCGTTGAACCGTTATCAGCTTCTTCCGGTGGAGTTTCTTGGACAGATTTTACACCTTGTTGCCCATTTGTCAGCCAATCAGGATAACGTCTAGCTAATTCTGAATTAGCTGGTGTCATAAAACCATATTCAAACCAGGGAATAACACTTAAACCTTTAGGTTTAGCAAGTTTCACTATCTTTGCTAAAACATCCTGTCCACCATGTATTAATGTCAGAACAGGTTGGGCATCAGAACCTATAACAGATTGGGCTACAGCGCTTTTGTAAAATGTTTCCCCTCGATTCCAAACTACAGGATAAACTGTATTAAAGTTGAGTGCCGAGAGTTGGTTTAAAGCGCGGTCAATTCCCCAAGGTACAAATAGTACACCACTGGCAACATTGGTGAGCCAAACACCACGGATTTCTGTTGTAGTTGGTGGTTTTGTTTGTTGGTCATAATCTGAAAATGAAGGGACTGAAAATGCTACCAAGCATAATATTAAGTCCAAGCAAAGTAAGTAAATAAAACCACTCTTAATCAACGAATTCATGTGTGGATTTGACTTTGTTTCGGAGGACTATTTATAACTACAAGATAAATTAGCATTTATCCGTTTTCTGTAAAGATATCCATCATACAGTTTCAGGTAAATACATCTGTTTTTATTTGAAAAATAATTAATTTTGTGGATTGTAACTCATCTGTGAATATTATTAGTTCTCAATAATCAAATCCAACTTTCTACAGAAAATTCCCTAACTTGACGCATTCTTTGAAAATCACTATCTGATGTAACGAGAATTAATGAATGGCGTAAAGCTGTAGCAGCAATCCACAGGTCATTTTCACCTATGCCAATTTCTTGTAATTTAATTGTTTGGCGTTTACTCTTTTCTTTGGCTGCAAATCTTTTAATAATTTCCGACTTAAAATCTCCGTAAATTTCTGCTGTTTCATTATCAATTGGATAAATATCAATTCGGTTGAGAAATGCACGAATTTTTATGAGATTTGCAGTTTTTTGTTGTGAATTTTGTGCCATGAATCTGAGTTCACCTGCGACAATAGCACTAGTGGCGAGTGTAACCTGACCTAGTTCCCGAAAGTGATTGACAACTTTTGGTTCACCTTCTATCAAAAAAGTGCAATGATTTGTGTCAAGCAAATACATTCTTAAAATTCCAGTGGCATACGAGTATCATGAACAAGCTGAAGACATTCTCTGATATCATCACCTGACCAAGTTCCTGCAAACTCTAGTAAATCTTCAGCTGTAGAACCACGTGAGTTGTTTGTATTTGATTGTTTTGCTGTTGTATGACTTATTTTGATTTCTCGGATGAGATTAAGTACTTCTGTTAACAACTCTGGTGGTAAAGTTTCTATTTCTTGGATTAATAATTCTTTGCTAGTCATTTTTTACCTCTAATCATTCCTTCTTTATGCCTTTCCCCTCTTTGTTTATTTTTCATGTTGAAAAATAATTGTTCTACATCCTCAAGTAATCAATTAAAAATTGCTTATAATTTACGAAATTTTTAATTTTTAATTGCTTCAGTTACCCCTTCTAATTCTTCATCCGTCAACTCATACAACTGGCGCAATTGATTTAACTTTTCCGTATCTGTTTGCCAGAAACCGCGTCCGTGCGCCTCTAACATTCTGCCAACAATATTGCGAAAAGCTTCAGGATTTGCCTTACGTAATTTCTCCGCCATCTCTGCATCTAAGGCATAAGTAGCAGCGGCTTGGTCATATACCCAATCATCTTGAAAATCGGCAGTACCACCCCAACCAATCAACGCCGTCATCCGTTGGGAAATTTCAAACGCACCACCAGAACCTTGATTGGCCATTGCTTGCGCCCATTTGGGATTGACTAACTTAGTACGATACTCCATCCGCAGCAAATCATCCAAATTGCGGGGTGTAGTGTCTTTCGAGAAACTTTCGACAAAACTAGTAGTTACCTTTTTTCCGCCTTGTTTTTCTGCGGCTTTTTTCAACCCACCAGTATTGGCATAATATTCCTGAATATCGGTTAAACCATATTCTACCGAATCGATTTCTTGAACAATGCGATCGCTAGTTTTTAATAATGTATTTAAAACTTCTGGTCTAGCTTGGCCTTTATCTTCTCTACCATAGCTAAACACATTACGACTTTGCCAAGTATTGCCTAACTCTTCACCAGACTCCCAATTACCATCCACAACCTTATCATTCACCAAAGAACCAAAATCACCAGCCGGATTAGAGAACAATCTTGCAGAGACATTTTCTACACCTTCTGCTTTTAAAGCCAAAGCGTGTTTCCGAATAAAATTCTCTTCTTCCGACTCATCAGCATCAGCCGCCCGTTGAAACAAATCATCCAACAATTCAATAATATTGACAAAACTATCCCGGAAAATTCCCGATAAATTACCCAACACATCAATCCGGGGATGTCTTACCTCCGCCAATGGCTTCAACTCATAACGAACAATTCTACCAGTTCCCTCCTTTACAGGTTCAGCCCCCACCAACTCCAAAAGAATCCCTAAAGATTCGCCCTTAGTTTTAATTGCATCCAAACCCCATAACAACACCGCCACAGTTTCCGGATACTTACCACATTCTGCTAAATGCTGGGTAATAATTTTTTGAGCAATTTCCCGTCCTCGTTCATAAGCCGCAGGCGAAGGCATTCGATAAGGATCTAAAGCATGAATATTTCTTCCCGTAGGCAAAACCCCAGCACCATCCCTTAACAAATCACCACCAGGCGCAGGCGGAATATACTCCCCATTCAAACCCCTTAACAAATTCCTTAACTCATCCGTAGATTGCATCAACAAATCTGTAATTAGCCCTTCCTCATCTTGGCGTTCTTGGCATCTTGGCGGTTCGTTTCCTTTCCCCTCCCCTCCAAAATAAGCCTCCAAATACGCAGCTAACTCCTCCTCATTCGGTGCTTCCCCCAAAGTATGCAACCCCGAAGAAAACAACCGATTTTCCAGAACTTGCAAATATTCGTACAACTTCACCAAATAATCATCAAAAGCATGATTACTAAACATCCTGACATTTTCTGGAGTAAAAGAAATGCCCAATCTTTTAGCATCCTCAAAAGGACAATCTGCTTCCAAACCCGTATCTAAAATCTTTTTACAAATACTTTCCTTCAGCACATAATTCTTTTGTGGATCTTCTCGATACTCCGAGATTAAATCTCGCAACGCCACTAATTCTTTATATAAACCCGCACGACCATAGGGCGGTACATTGTGAGAAATTAACACACCATAACCACGACGTTTTGCCAACATCGACTCAGAAGGATTATTTGCCGCATATATATATAAATTAGGCAAATCTCCTAACAAAATATCAGACCAAGAATAACCAGTATTTCCCAAAGGAGATCCAGGCAACCATTCTACAGTGCCATGCATTCCAAAATGAACTACAGCATCAGCAGCTAATTCATTTTGTAGCCATTTGTAAAAAGCTGCATATTGGGGATGGGGAGTTAAATCGCGTTCAAACATTAACCGCATCGGGTCGCCTTGGATTCCCAAAGGTGGTTGTACACCAATCCACACATTTCCTAACTGAATACCACCAATTTGAAATTCATCACCATAAGTTTTAATACCAGTTCCTGTGAGAGATTTCCATTGTTTCTCGACACGGTAAGTTTGGAGATATCCCAACCATTTTTCTAATGTACGGGCGTTAACAGTATTAACCGCCGATGTACGCCGATGTACGCCGATATCCATCTGCGTTAATCCCGGCAGTTGCTTCAAGTCGGCAAAGCCGCCCAACGCACTGCCGCGTTTATCGGCGGTTATAATCTCTTCATCTGCTTCTTTTACCCAGCGAATCAATTCTTCGCCATCATCAGGTAAGTCTCCTACGGTGTAGCCTTGGTCTTTGAGTGCGTGCAGAAACTTCAAAAGACTGCGTGGTACATTCAATAACGCAGCCGTCCCTACAGCACCATAACCAGGAGGGAACCCATACAAAATAATGGCAATTTTGCGTTCCGATGCAGGTTTTTGTCGCAAAGCCACCCAACTTTTTACCCTATTAATTAATCGCTGTACTCGTTCGGGAACCAGATAAATTTTTTCCCCAACTAAACCACCAAGGGGAATGGTATCAATTGCCCCATCTAATTCTGGTAACGCATACAACACTACACTTTGTAATCCGCCGATACCTTGGCGTGTCCACGAGTAAATATCTTGAATTAATAGTGGTGCAGCAACTATGTAGGGTACATTCTTCGCAGTCAGGATACGCTTTGCTACCTCTATCTGTCGTCCTGCTTCCATCGAACCAGCCGGGCCACCGACGAGAGGAAAACCAATTGTGGAAACGATCGCATCCACCTTCACTGCTTCACTAGATAGTGAGGGAGTCTCAATGTTACCTATTTGTCGTTGCTGAATTTCGTAGTCTGTTGTCATCCAATCTCGTACCGCTACATGTCCTTCGACACCGTTGATGAAAATTGGCAAAGGTATCAAACCCGCTGCTTCAAAACGGCGAATCATTTGGGGAATGTAAGGTTGTTTGGTGATGACATGTTTACGGTATAGGAGAATCCCAACAATGGGTTTTGTAGAGACGCGATTAATCGCGTCTCTACAAGAGGTTTGATGCCATTCTAGGTATTTGCGAGGCGATTCAAAAAAACCTTGATAATCGGGATGCAGTAATCCTATATTTGGGGTTTCCACTGGTGGGGGAATATCGCCAACTTTTAACCCCAGGTATTTTTCTGCCAGTATCCAGAATAATGAAGCGACGTTTTCTGAACCGCCAGCATTCCAATAACCATAGATAATTAACCAGTTGCGTAAGTCTTGGACTTTTTGGACTGGGACAAATTTTAGTAGTTTAGGGCCGATTTTTAAGAAACTAATATAACCAGCAAGTTTATCTTCTTCTCGTCCGTTGCTAAATTTATCGAGGATGAATTTAACTGGTTTGGGCATTCCTTTGGGTTTATCGCCAATGGCAAAGTCACCCAGTTTAGTTAAACTCATCAATTCCAAAGCTGACTCAAACACGAGGCGGATGGGAGTTTGGGCAATGCGATCGCGCAACCACACAACTTGGTCATAATCAAATAGTAAGCTACCAAAAAACACGTCAGCGTCTTTGAGTGCTGCTTCTACTTCCTGGCGGTTGGTGGTAATATTGCGATCGCTAAATACCCGAATATCTAAATCAGGACAGCGAGAATTAGCCAACTCGGCTGCTTTTCGATACAAGTCAGCGTTAAACGATTCAAAGCCAGCAATCAAGACGATGCGTTTCATGCACGTAAGCTACGAAGTATTTCTTTACCTAGATCTTAAACGTGCTTTTGGTTTGATGGCTGAATATTTATCTTGGCAATTTGGCAACTTTTATAATTTTCGGCTTGGTATGGTGAGATTCGCGAATGTCTTTATGCGACAATACCGACTTGCAGAATCCCTCGGCTTGCTACCGGGGGTCTTTTTTTGGCCATAAGTGATAAGTGTTCGTAGTCAGGGTGAGTAAAAATGTTAATCAATTAAATGCTTCTTTAAACTCCTTACTCTGTGTCACGGACACTTTGACGGCAGTTGCTACAAGTCGGGGAACCCGCCCAACGCACTGCCTCCTCAAGTCGGGAAACCCGCCCACGCAAGTGTCCCCTCTGGGTCTCTGTGGTTAAATAAATTAATTTTAAACCGCAGAGTCGCTGAGGGCGCTGAGGAAAAGCAAGAGATTTTATTATGAGTCACCTAAAAAAAGTGGTTCTGTAAATAACAGAACCACTTCAACTTTTGCACAAATTTTATAACCTAGCGAGCTGCACCTTGAGCAGGAACAGCATCAATCGGTTTCATCAAGTACAGCCGTAGAAGTTGCCAGCCGTGAGATGCATAAATTGGTAGCTTTTGGAAGAATTGCAGGAATTTGGGAGTGTTGGAGTTAGCGATCGCACTCAATTTTTCGTTATTCTGGATACAAATATCCAACCGCTGATAAAATTCTGGATTATCTACATCCAACATCAGTGGGAAGACTCTGCCTGCGGTTTCATTTGTCTTCTTGATTACATGAATGTCGTACTCTCGTGCATCTAATCCAAGACAGGCATAAAAGTCTTTGCGTTGGATGTCATTGAGATACATTGTGGCAAATACTGACAACAAAAAGAAGCGACTCCACAGTCTAGCTTTCCAATCATTCAGCATTTGTGGTTGGGATTTCATGATCGCATCAAAGAAATCTCCGTGACGATTTTCATCCTGACACCAGTTCTCAAAGAACCGGAAAATTGGATAAACTCTGTCTTCAGGATGTGCTTCTAGATGACGATAAATGGTGATATACCGCCAATAACCAATCTTTTCAGAAAGATAAGTAGCGTAGAAGATAAATTTTGGTTTAAAGAAGGTATAGCTGCGACTCTTGGTCAAAAACCCTAAATCTAGGGAGAGATTGAAGTCTGACAGCGCTTTGTTCAAAAAGCCAGCATGACGGGCTTCATCCCGTGACATCAAGTTGAAGCACTCTGCCACAAGGGGGCTTTTGTCTTTTAAACGGCGGCCGAGTTCTTTGTACAACAAAAACCCTGAGAATTCTGCTGTACAAGAGCGTTCTAGAAATTCTACGAATAATTTGCGAGTTTCCCCATCAATATGATCCCAAGATTGTTCAAACTCGGCATCTCGAACAAAGTGATGGCGGTTGTAGTCAACACGAAACTCTTCTAGGATGGCTATTAGCTCGTCTTCGTTGACGGAAATGTCCATCCGCGCCATTTCATCAAAATCGGTAGTATAAAACCGGGGTGTTAATAGGGTTTCTCGTGCCGGGACTTTAATTCCTGGCCGTATTTCTTCAAAGCCTGGTTTTTTGAGGGAATCTACCATGTCTTAATTGCTCTTTTGTCTTTATTATTATCTTGAGTACATCAGAAAGCCAAAGGTAATGCTCTCACAAGGCGCAGCAGACGGCAATAATTGATTTGTATAAAGTTCAGTCTACCAAGGCGCAGGTTGGAAACTAGTAGCTAAAACGTTAAGAGTTGCAACAATACTTCCAAGTTTCCGAAATTGAAAATTGCAAATTGGTAGTCAGCTAAAGTCAAAAAGATACGCCATGTTTCTATTCTCTGGCTTGAAAGCATGAGATTAACTTCATTGAAACAAATCAGTCCAGGAAAACCATCTTACACAATAAGAGCAAATCCAAAGGGTTGAAAAAAAGATGAATCTTGAAAATAATCAGCACAAAGACCGTCTTCTTATCTCTTATATATTATGTGCAGTCGGTTTTTTTGGCTTAGGAGGACTACACCGTTTATATAATGGCAAAATCGGGACAGGCTTATTGTGGCTGTGTACAGGTGGTTTGTTGTACATCGGACAAATTGTCGATCTAGTAATTATGCCTGGGATGGTCGAGGAATATGAAAACAACCTGAGAATAAAAGCTGGTTTATCTCCCTTTGGTGTACCGCAGAATCAATTCGCTGTGGCTTCTCAAGTCCATCGCCCAACAGGGAATCAACTCATGGTTGAACTGATTGATGCAGCAGAAAAAAAAGGTGGTACTCTGACTGTGACTCAAGGGGTGAAAGCAACAAAAGCTAGCTTTGCGGAAGTGGAAACTGCACTCAAGGAAATGCTGAAATCAGGTTATGTCAAAATAGATAACGACCCCATTACTGGAGCCGTCACCTACCACTTCCACGAACTTAACTAATTTCTACTTAGCCACTTTTGACCATTCAAACGCTGTAGCTGGAGGTGTTGGTTTACTCTGCGGTCAAGCTATCTAATGTAGGCGTGTCTTAAACACCAGTTGCTACAAACAGTCGCCTCAAGTTGGGTATTGTCTTGAAGCTACGCAAATGATTGTAGCTTCAAGGAAGAAGAGCGATCGCTAAATTTTTTGTAATCGAGGATAATCATTCACCATGACCGAATTACTCGAACAAGCCATTATCAAACTCAAAAGCTTACCAGCTAGTCAACAAGATGCTATGGCTACGATGATTTTAGAAGAACTGGAAGATGAACAGCGATGGGATGAAGCTTTTTCCCGTTCTCCAGATACACTCGCTCTACTAGCAGCCCAAGCAATGGTTGAATATCGCGCAGGTAAAACTCAACAGTTAGACCCAGACACATTGTGAATTCTCGCATCACTTCTCAGTTTCGCCAAACTTTTGGTAGTTTACCTGAAAATGTTCGAGAGCAAACCTGCGAAGCATATCGCCAATTTAAACAAGACTCAAACCATCCCAGTTTACGTTTTAAAAAAGTACATCCAGAATTACCTATTTATTCTGCTAGAGTCAGCAAAAGCTATCGAGCAGTTGGACAGTTAGAGGGAGATACAGTTATTTGGTTTTGGGTAGGGTCGCATACAGAGTATAATAGGCTACTATCTCAGTTGTAATAACGACCCCATTCCTGGAGCCGTCATTTACTGATTGGACGAACTTAACTAATTTCTACCCAGCCACTTTTGACCATTCAAACGCTGGAGTAAACCAAATACCAGTAAGTCAAGGGTAATTTTGCGCTCATCAATGAGGAATGACTCTAGAGTGCTAGGTCTTTTGCCTTCATTACAAGAAAAGCCCTTTTTGCCAGAAATATCTTCATCAGGGAAATAGACATTAAACTGACGCAAACCATTTTGCCAACTACCTATTACTTGCCAGCATTCTTCGGCTGATCCTAAGCCAGCAACAGGAAGTTTCTGCTTGGCAAAAGATAGCTGTAAATCTTGTACCCCTTGCTCTTTGATCGCTTTTTCCAATGCTGGCAAATAATCTTGCTGCACAAACTCTACAAACGGCTTATCTTCAACAGCGGGGGGTTTCTCTTTTTTGGCTGCTTTAGCTGCGGCTGGTTTTTCTCCTGCTGGTGCAGCTTTAGCAGCTGCTGCGGGTTTTTCTTGTTTAGCAGCATTGGGGTTAGCTTTCGGGTTTGCTGCTTTGGGATCTGGCGTGTTGGCAGTAGGGATATCTGTTGCTACTGATTCGTCAGTACTAGGAGCGTTTTCTTCGGCGACAGTGGGGGCCTGTTTGTCAACAGTGCTGGGAGCCACCTCTCCCGCTTGATTATGATTGGTTGGGTCTGCCATTGCTCAGGTCAATCCTTTATCTAGCTTTCAGAGCGATCGCTCACCTTGAGGTAGTAAGTTATCTTCATTTTGACATAGGAGAGCTTAGCTATAGCTAGTGAAGTCCTAATTAGGATATTCGTGAGAAACAAATGGGACTTCTACTATTTCACCTTCGGTTTCTCCTACTTTAACTTTCAAACCAACGCCACCAGCTTTGCTACGAATATAACCCAATCCAAAGTAACCATCGGCAGTTTCAGTGTAGCTGGTAAGTTTGCCAACTTTTTCATCTCCAAGAGCGATCGCACTTCCTATTTCAGCGGGAGCATTGAGGCGAATACCCCAGAGGTATTGCTTTACACCTTTATATGTGCTTAATCTAGCAATAGTTTCTTGCCCGATGTAGCAACCTTTAGTAAAAGAAATAGTTTGCCATAGACCAACTTCTAGAGGATTGTAATCGTCTGTAAGTTCCAAATCTGGGGCTGGACGACCTTGTAATATGCGTAATGTATCCCAAGCGCGATCGCTCAATTCTAGCGCCCCTAATTCTAAAATTTGGTTCCACACCTGCTGTTTTTGCGAAACTGGCAAAATCAGGGTATATCCCATAGAAGCTAAGCCGCTACCCACTGCAACTATTAGCCCCTCATTGATTGACAAATGATTACCGTAGGGTTGACCGATAATTGCTCCAGCACCTAGCTTTTCTACTACAGCATCACTTCCTGGCCCAATCAAGCTGAAGGTTGCGGTTTCGTTGGTAACATCTGCTAATTGCACCTTGTCAGCAAAGAAAATATAACGATCCAGCCATTGCATCAAAAACTCACAACGATTAGGTGAAACCAGCAGTAATACTGCATCGTCGAGAATATAGGCTGTGACTAAATCAATTGTACGGGCTGTGGATGTCACCATGACAGTATCACAGCCCTGTCCTGGTTTGAGGCTCTGGAAGTCATTAGTACTTTGGTTGTGTAAAAACCGAATCCGGTCATCTTTAGAAACACGGATTCGTCCCCAGAATGAGCGATCGCATATAGCAACCCCTTCTCTGGCTGCTTGGATGGCTGCTGCGTCTTTAGCGTCAATTCCAGATGTTGGCATGGTGATGAGGAGTTGCTGTGTTTCAATGTTTTCGCATGAAAAATCTTAGCAAATAAGGGTTTGCAGCTTCAATGACCTAGGGGTGAGATATCGCACGCATCCTTGGCTTAGAGCTAAAGTTTTCTCGCTTGACAATAATCAGTCCTTTGTAGAGACGGCGATTTATCGCGTCTGGTGTCTTAAACAAGACGAGTAATTTATTGAGAGTTTTTATTATTAAATTTTCCAGCTAAAGTAATCAGACGTAAATATAAAGTCATAAATAATTCTATAACTATTGCCAAATAACCGTAATTAAAATTCAAAACAACCAAAAATTTATTTCCGTTGATAGTAATTTATCGTAATCCAAAAATCTACCTACTTGACATAAGTTCTATTTTATTTTACTGTTTTGTTGCGAATCTATTTCATCTGATAAGCAACAACTACTTTTTATAGGGGCAGTAGATGGAAATCAGCAAACTGTTTAGCGGTGTGGGGTTATCCTCTAGTCGCTACTGAGCTTTATTATGGTGGCGATCGCCTTGACGATTAAACAGTTACATTTTGGATATCGCATCATTCACCGTCAACAATTTGTCATAAAAGAGGTGTTGAATCTTTAATGCTTGGATAATTTCATTAAGGCTTGACAAACTACAAAAAAAACGATGATTTTTGTTTCTCTCTACCAGATACAGCAGATATATGAACGCAGATTAACAATTGATGTGATCTTAAAGATTATTATAAATATCAGTTTTTTCACCTTCACAATAAGGAACTAACTAGCCTCTACTGACCATAGAGGATTAATTTGAATTTACTTTTTTAAGGTCTGGGACAACAGCAATAATATTTTACTTCTTAGCTTTCGTGGGACGTGGTGATTGTTAATCTGCAACCGTAAGCAATGACTAAAAAAGAATGCAATGAAAAAACAACTGTCAGCCAAAAACTTGTCTTTGGGATACGATAATGTGTCTATTATCAATGATCTGCATGTAACCATACCAAGCGGAAAAATTACTGTTTTGGTTGGCTCTAACGGCTGCGGTAAATCTACACTACTACGGGGTTTGGCAAGATTAATCAAGCCACGAACAGGTAAGGTTTATTTGGACAGTAAATCTTTAAACAAACTATCAGCACAAGAAGTAGCAAAAGAACTAGGAATCCTCACTCAAGGCCCTGTAGCACCGGAGGGTTTAACCGTCAAAGATTTAGTGGCTTTTGGTCGCTATCCTTACCAAAGTTGGTTGCAACAATGGTCAAAAGAGGATGAGCAGATTGTAGAAGAAGCGCTAGAAATTACGGGAATGATCAACCTGGCAGACCGAGTCTTAGACACCCTCTCTGGTGGACAGCGACAACGGGCTTGGGTGGCAATGGCGCTGGCACAGGATACAGAGATTTTGCTGTTGGATGAACCTACCACTTTTTTGGATTTAGCACACCAAGTAGAGTTATTAGATTTGCTCTACGAGTTGAATTGCACTAAGGGGCGGACAATTGTCATGGTTCTGCATGACTTGAACCAAGCTTGTAGATATGCTGATTACCTGTTGATGGTACGAGAAGGTAGGATTTTTGCTCAAGGTGAGCCAGCAGAAGTGATGACAGAAGAAATGGTGCGGGAAGTTTTTAATTTGGAATGCCGCATTGTTCGTGATCCCTTAGTCGGTACACCAATGTGTGTTCCTTCTTGCCACAAGTCGAAATTGCATTTGAGCAAGAGCAGTCTTTAATCTTTTACTACAACCACATACAATGTTTTTTGCTGCTAAAAGTCAGTCTTGGGGCTGGAACAAAACATCACAAAGATTTTTACCTTTTATACTCAGTATAATCTTGACTTTGGTTGTGGGCAGCCAAAGTTTTAGTTCTGCACCTAAAAATACCGAAATCCTTTGGGACACTTATGGCATTCCCCATATTTACGGTAATAACGTCCAAGGTACTTTTCATGCTTTTGGTTGGGCGCAGATGCAAAGTCATGCTAACTTGCTATTGCGCCTTTACGGTCAAGCACGGGGACGCGCTGCCGAGTATTGGGGAGAGGATTATTTAGATTCAGACAAATGGGTACTGACAATGGGTGTACCCAAACGAGCCAGCACTTGGTATAAAAAGCAGAGTTCTGCTTTTCGTGTTTATCTCCAAGCTTTTGCATCTGGAATTAATACTTATGCCAAAGAGCATCCCGATCTAATTGACGATGAAGTAAAAGTAGTGTTACCTGTAACGCCAGAAGATGTACTTGCTCACTTGCAGCGGGTACTGCTTTTTACTTTTGTAGTTAATCAAGGGAGTGTTGCAGATATTCCCCATTCAGCGTCTCCAGCTGCTTCTAATGGTTGGGCGATCACACCAAAACGATCTGCTAGTAAGAAAGCCATGCTATTGGCCAATCCTCACTTGCCTTGGGGAGATTTATTTTTGTGGTATGAAGCTCAAATAACTGCTCCTGGGATTGATGCTTATGGGGCAACGCTGGTAGGTATTCCGGTGTTAGCGATCGCCTTCAATGATAATTTAGGTTGGACTCATACTGTCAATACTCATGATGGTTGGGATGCCTACAAACTGAAATTGCAAAAAGGCGGCTATCTTTTTGATGGCAAAGTTCAGCCATTTAACACAACAACCTCTTTATTAAAGGTGAAGCAGAAAAATGGCAAGTTACGCGAGCAAATATTCTCAGTTAAAAGTTCTGTTCACGGCCCTATAATCACCGAGAAAGAAGGTAATGCCGTAGCATTGCGTGTTGTTGGTGAAGATAGACCAAATGTATTAGAACAATGGTGGGATATGGCACGCGCCACAAACCTTACCCAATTTCAGAAGGTAGTGCAACGCTTGCAACTCCCCATGTTTACTGTGATTTATGCTGACCGTGAGGGGCATGTTATGCACCTGTTCAATGGTATGGTTCCTATACGCAAAGAAGGAGATTTTGCATACTGGCAAAACCTGATTCCTGGCGAAACATCTAAAACTTTGTGGACTAAGATTCACCCTTACCAAGATTTACCAAAAGTCATTGATCCCCCCAGTGGCTGGGTGCAAAATGCCAATGATCCACCTTGGACAGCTACTTTTCCAACTGCTATCAAAGCAGATGATTATCCTGCCTACATGGCACCACGGGGGCCGATGGACTTTCGGGCGCAGCGTTCCGTCAGGATGTTAGATGAAGATGAAAGTATTTCCTTTGAGGAAATGAT
Organism: Atlanticothrix silvestris CENA357; assembly: GCF_016056295.1. Lineage (GTDB taxonomy): Bacteria > Cyanobacteriota > Cyanobacteriia > Cyanobacteriales > Nostocaceae > Atlanticothrix > Atlanticothrix silvestris. The sequence continues at coordinate 55,035 of NZ_JAECZB010000113.1, read as the reverse complement.
TGCTTATAAGCATTCTACTCAGATGGAACTGGCAGATAGGATTCTTGATGATTTGATTTTGGTTGCTCAACAGCAAAAAGATGAATTAACACATCGCGCCGCCGAAGTTTTAGCATCTTGGGATCGTAAAGCCGATGCAAATAGCCGAGGTGCTGTACTATTTAGTACTTGGGTTGAGGATCTAGACTTAGATACGTTATTTAAAAACCCTTGGAATGAAAAATCACCACGCACAACACCAAATGGTTTGGCTGATCCTGAAAATGCAGTTAAAAAATTGGCAGATGCAGCAAAAAAACTAACAAAAGCTTATGGAACCATAGATGTAGCCTGGGGTGATGTTTTCCGATTGCAGTCTGTTAATTTAGACTTACCTGCTAACGGTGGCGATGAAGATAAAGGCATTTTCCGCGTAGTTGATTTTGCCCCAGCAGGTGATGGACGCTTTCAAGCAGTTAGTGGTGACTCTTACGTTGCTGCTGTGGAGTTTTCCCAGCCAGTAAAAGCAATGGCTCTCACCAGTTACGGTAATGCTACTCAACCTAATTCACCCCATGTTGGAGATCAGCTGCAACTATTTGCTCGCAAGCAGTTGCGTCCGGTTTGGCGAACTCGACAAGAAATTACAGTTCACTTAGAAGAACGCAAAGTATTTGATCAGTAGCGGACTGTCCCATTAATTTTAATAGGTTCGTAGTAAGCACTTAAGTGCTTAAAAACACAGGACTAAAGTTCTGATTACGAACTTATTATCCCCTCATAATTTATATTGTGATGAAGACAACCATATCAAATTTTAACTCTTGGATAATTTGCCCTAAACCTAATCCTCAAACAGCTTTGCGTTTGTTTTGCTTTCCTTATGCGGGTGGTAGTTCTCTTATTTATCGCACTTGGCCAGACTCTCTACCAACAAATGTAGAAGTTTGTGCAATCGAACTTCCTGGTCGAGGTAGGCAAATTAATTTACCGCCCTTTAATAAAATACAGCCGCTTGTAGATGCGATCGCATCTCACATTCAACCATATTTAGACAAACCATTCGCCTTTTTTGGCCACAGTATGGGTGGTTTAGTCAGCTTTGAATTAGCCCGTCTACTCCGCAACAAATATAGTATTAGCCCAGTTCACTTATTTGTATCTGGTCGTCGCGCCCCCCAGATTCCCAATTCAAAACCACCAATTCATAATCTTCCTGAACCTGCTTTTATCGAGGAACTGCGCCATCTCAACGGTACACCAAAAACAGTATTAGAAAATGCAGAACTGATGCAACTATTTCTGCCAATACTCAGGGCTGATTTTGCAGTTTTGGAAACTTACGTTTATATTCCTGAATCACTTCTAGAATGTCCCATCACTGCTTTTGGCGGATTAAAAGATTTAGAAGTGAGTTGTAATGAACTACAAGCATGGCAAAATCAGACAAAGGGCGCTTTTTCTTTACATACGTTTCCCGGCGACCACTTTTTCCTACATTCTGACCAAAATTTGGTACTGGAAAACTTGGCTAAATATTTGCAATATCAATTGCCAGCATAATTTTCATATTTCAAGAAACTACTAAAAAAATCTGAATGAGCGACGGACTTAGCAAAAACTCTATTACTAATTCTAAATCATTGACTAACGCCCCAATTTTATCAGTACAAGGCTTAGGTAGAAAAATCCAAAATCAATGGTTGTGGCAAAATTTAAATTTTGAACTTCTACCGGGAGAACGCGTGGCTGTAGTTGGTGCTTCTGGTTCTGGTAAAAGTCAGTTACTCAGAGCGATCGCTAGTCTTGATCCGATACAAGCAGGATACATCTTTTTTCAAGGAAAACCTATCGATTCTTGCTATACACCACACTATCGCTCTCAAGTTATCTATCTCCACCAGCGCCCTGCACTTTGGGAAGGAACTGTAGAAGATAATCTCCAGCAAATTTACCGTTTAGCAATTCATCGCCAGCAAGTTTACACTCGTAAGGTAATTCTCAATTATTTACAACTTTTACATAAACCTGCTGATTTTTTACAACGTTCTGTGAGCGTAATTTCCGGTGGTGAAGCTCAGATTGTGGCTTTTTTGCGTGCTTTACAACTATCACCTTTAGTGTTGCTACTCGATGAACCTACCGCCTCATTAGATACCGCCACAGCCAATTGTTTAGAAACTTTGGTTGCAGCTTGGCAACAAGAAGAACCCCAACGAGCATATCTTTGGACAAGTCACGATTCTGCACAATTGCAGCGCATTACAAATCGTCAAATTAACTTGAAAATTTACGAATAATGACAGCTAGTTATATTTCTATTAGTTACGCCCAACTCGCTTTAGCAGCTTTATTTATTCTCATTAATATAGGCCTTTCTTTTGCTTTAAAGTTAGGGCTAGGTCAAAGCCTTTTGATCGCTTCAGTACGCATGGTAGTGCAATTGCTGCTTGTAGGATACTTATTGCAATGGGTGTTTACTCTTCGTAATCCAGTATTAATTATACTTGTGGCTCTAGCTATGACTATTATGGCGGGTATATCAAGTGTCAACCGGACTCGCCGACGATTTGGCAGTATTTACTGGAATAATTTTTTCTCTCTATTGTGTGGTTCATTTATAGTTACAGGCTTCACTGTCAGGGGGATTATTCAAGTACATCCTTGGTATGACCCCCAGTATCTGATTCCTTTGTTGGGGATGATTTTGGGTAATGCTCTGACGGGTACTTCTCTGGCGTTAGAGCGTTTTATGGAGGATTTGACTAATCGCCGAGAACAAATAGAAGCATTATTGACTTTAGGAGCAACTCGTTGGGAAGCTGCACATCAACCGATTAGAGAAGCATTAAGAATTGGGATGATTCCGACTATTAACTCAATGATGGTGATGGGGTTGGTTAGTCTACCAGGAATGATGACTGGTCAAATTTTGGCTGGTGCTAGTCCTGTAGATGCTATTCGCTACCAAATTGTAATTATTTTTGCTCAAGCATCAGGAACTGCGATCGCCACAATAGGAGTTGTAATGCTGGCATTTTTAGCACTATTTAATCAAAAACATCAGTTGACAGATGCTTTATCTAAGCAAGGCTAGGCATCATGTTGGTAACAAATCTGCACAAATATTACCAGCTTTACAACTATTTAACACAAAACACTAACAAAACCAGCAGTTTGTGTCGATTCATCTACACCAGTAATCATTGCCATTCATAAACAAATTTCATTCTTGGACTGACTCAGCCGTCTTTAACTTCAGAGAAGCATTGGTGGTTTTTTCCACGAATTGCTGTGCTGCATCAATTAAATAATCGTAATAGGTACGAGCAACAATAGACAACTGTTTGCCAGCTGGGTGAACTACGTACCACATTCGCTTAATGGGAAACTGTTGTACATCTAGAATGGTGAACTCTGAAGCATCTGTTAATAAAGTATGACGCGATAAAATAGAAATTCCTAAGCCGCCGGCGATCGCTTGCTTAATCGCTTCATTGCTTCCTAATTCTAACTTCACTTTCACCTTTATCCCCTCTTCATCTAAGAGCTTTTGGACGGTGCGACGTGTTCCTGAACCCGGTTCTCGCATAATAAAAGGTTCCTGAGCCAAACGTTCGATGGGGATATTTTTCTCATGAGCTAGAGGATGATAAGCAGGTGCAATCACTACTAAAGGATTGTCTAAAAATGGCTGATAACTTACATCTAAATGTTCTGGAACTTGACTCATAATATACAAGTCATCCAGATTACCGAGCATTCGTTCTAAAATACGCTCATGGTTTGTTACTTGTAGCGAAATCTCAATGCCTGGGTAAAGTTGACAAAATGGCCCTAACAAACGTGGTATAAAATACTTTGCTGTTGTAATTGCTGCCAAGCGTAATTGTCCTTGTTTTAACCCTTTTAGATCTGCTACTTTCATTTCAAACTGGGCCATAGTCTCAAAAATTTGCCGACAAGTAGCAAATAATTCCCGACCTGCTTCTGTCAGATACAAGCGCTTTCCTACTTGCTCAAATAATGGCAAACCTACCGATTTTGTAAGTTGCTTAATCTGCATAGAAACAGTAGGCTGGGTCAAAAATAATTCCTCAGCAGCACGAGTGAAACTACTGTGTCGTGCTGCCGCCTCGAACACCTTTAGCTGGTGTAGCGTAGCCTGGTTCAAGGTTAATTCTCCTCTTAATAGCGATTCATCGATATAAAACTAGTATCACTAAATACTTGCTAATAATGTTGTATTGCTCATACAAAGTTATGAGTTTAAGTATAGATAGAAATCTATCATCGCTATTAAAAGAAAGTTCTTTTATTTATGGAAGCAAGAAGTTATGATCAAAACAACAAGCAAAGCGTAAGATGCCTTCCAGTCAATAGATGAATGCTGAATATTGAACCATAATGAAAATTGCCTACAATTGATCATTCATGATTCCTCATTCATCATTCATCGTTCCATAATTCTTCAGCAATTTTTGCAGGTAGCTGAGCTAAATCTGGTAACTCTAATACTTCTCGTTCAGCAATTTGTCCCTTATCTGGTAACTCTAATACTTCTAATTCGGCAACTTGTTCTTTGATGTTGATTGGCAAATTTAAAGGTTGGCGTTCTTCTATCCAACAACTTGCTATAGGCAGGGTTAGTTCCAATTCATCTAATGGTCGAGGAATCACCATTACTGAGTTCAATTCCCCGATTCGTTCTGCTTCATACATACCAGCTTCTACTGCTACCGCAACATTAGCCACGGAACCACGAATAATGGCTGTACATAAACCAGCACCAATTTTTTCATAAGCTGCTAGCTGCACATCAGCGGCTTTGAGCATGGCATCACAAGCGCCTACCATTGCCGGAAATCCCCGTGTTTCCACTAAACCAATGGCTAAATTGCTCAGGCGGCTGTAACTACCCTCCTCCATAAATTTGCTGAGACGGTTAGTAATTGGCAGCACTATGTCGAGGTTCGGATAAGGTCTAGGAATTACTAAGCTAGAAATCAATTGCCCAAACTGTTCAGCAGTTTGCACACCAGATTCAACAGCCAAGCGGACATCAGCAATTCCACCACGGACAATTGCAGTACAATGACCACTGCCAATTTTTTCATATCCTACGAGGTGAACCCCAGCTGATTTCAACATCATATCCGCCGTACCAACGATCGCAGGAAAACTGGCAGTAGATACTAAACCCAAAGCAGTGTCTTTGAAGTCGTCTTGACGACGCGATGACTGAACTGTGTTAAGAGGACGTTGATTATATGTTTCCATGTGAATTTTCCCAAGATACTCACGAAACCGACAACTTACAATTAACACTTACTCAGACTGATCGTCAGAGATTTGATTATTTAAGGATTGCCTATGGGGAAATAATGTGGTCAATAGCCTGTTTATACTTCCTTGTCCATAAATTTGATTGCCGAAATTGTTGGGTGATTCTGTAGGAGGTTCGTTGGATTCGGAGTTTTGCAAACTGGGGTTTGTGGACGCTTCTTCTGTAGCACCGCTACTATTAGCACTTGACTCTACAGGAGGAGACTGGCTTTGCGAATTGGGCGATGAGTTAGCAGAATGAAAAAATCGTTGTTTAAATTCTAGAAAAGCCGATGCTGAGAGGTTAGTTGAGGAAACTACCTTATCCTCATTTTCTTCTGCACTATTGTCCTGTTGCTTCTGCTTCTCGACATTGTTAGAAACAGCATTATCTGGGGACGGTTCTAGTTGTGTTTGGTCATCTATCTTCCTACTGGTGTCTCCTAAAAGTGAACCAGGTGGAATTACTACTCCCGGTGCAACCGAATAGTTAAGAACTGTTGTTGCTGAACCAATACAAGCATTTGTGCCAATTTTACCTTTGCCAACCATCAAAAAACCGGCTCCCAAGTTCGCTCCTGCTTCTACCTCTAAGGTTCCTGTATCAACTTGGAGAATTGAACCCATACCAATACATACCCCTGGGCCGATGACTATCTTGCTGTTAACAGCCGCTTGGAGTATCACTCCAGGTGCCAGTACTGCACTCGGATGAATAATCACCTCGCCACTAATATAAGAATCAAAATTGTTGCTGAGGCGCAGTGGCGGCACAGACATGGAAATTTTAACCTCGGAAGCCGGAAAAAATATTGAGTGGGGAGTGGTAAGTGGTGAGTAATGAAAACAAAATTGCTTACTTCCTAACGCCACTTTTTCCACTTGAGAGAAGACCGGACTGCTCACCGCAGTGCTTCCTCTTTAATTCCCTGATTTTAAGGACGCTGGATAATTGTTTCTAATACCCGGCGCTTGGCTTTGGGGTCAATACCAATTAGGCGCACATATTCTCCTTGATATTCGGCCAAGTATGATTCCAAGGCAGCGATCGCTTCTCTGTCAGATCTAGCTTCAATTTGACCACAGCTAGACCAGGAACCTGTACGGAACCGTCGCCCATCTACGTGTTCGGCACTAATCTTATACCCGCCAGCTAATAAGCCACGGAGTTGGTCTACTACTTCAGAACTTAAGCGTGTATTGGTAGCTGTAGCCGTTGCTGTTGCATTAGCAGAGCTTGTACTACTAAATGATTTCTTCTGGCTGCTAGATGGAGCTGCTTGACCATTGGGTCGTTGGATAATGCTTTCTAATACGCGCCGTTTAGCTTTGGTATCAATACCAATCAAGCGTACATACTCGCCTTGATGATTAGTTATACAGTCTTCTAAGGCAGCAATCACTTCATTTGCCGAACTAGAGTTAATTGGCTCACAACTTTGCCAAGAACCAGTACGGAAGCGGCGCTCATCTACATGTTCTGTGCCTATTTTGTAACCACCTGCTAAAAGCTGGCGGATTTGATCTACGGTTTCAGTACTAAGGGCACCGCTAGCAGAACTATGGCCATTACCATTACCATTACCATTGCTGTGATAGCTGCTATTACCATTACTACTAGCAGGAGCTTTAAAGCTAGCAGCAGTACTAACTACACCATCTGGTCGCTGAATAATGGTTTCTAACACGCGCCGTCTACCATTATCAATACCAAATAGACGGACGTACTCGCCGCTATGATCTCTTAGACAGCTTTCTAAAGCTGCGATCGCTTCTCCCATTGATCTAGGTTCAATTGGCTGACAACTAGTCCAAGAGCCGGTACGGAACCGTCTTTGATCCACATGTTCCGTACCAATCTTGTACCCTTGATTTAATAAATAGCGCACCTGCTCTATTGTTTCTGCACCCAAACTGTTGCTCGACACTTTACTACTCCTTTCTAGCTCTAAAACAGTAATACCATTACCTGTATAAGATTTAGCATTCTCATCCCGAATGGGTGCAATACACTTGCTATCCGCAGCACAGCGATAACCAGTTCGTAGTGCCTGATTAATCCCTACGACATGATGAGCAAATTCTTCATCTTGATCTTGCACATCTGGCAAGCGATCGGCTTGTTGCTGGTTGGTAATTATTGAACCCGAAGGTACATACTTACCTGGGGGAATTTCTACATCTTGAATTAAAGCGTGCATCATCACGATGCAACCTGCACCCACCCTGGCATTAAATACTGTAGAACGAAAGCCAATGAAGGAATTTTCCCCAACATAAGCTGGCCCATGAATCAGCGCCATGTGGGTAATGGAAGCATTTTCGCCAATCCATACCGAGTATTTGTTTTGGTCGTCGCCAATTACTCGACCCTGTTCCAATCCATGAATTACAACACCATCTTGAATATTGGTGTTTTCCCCAATATAAAAAGGCGTGCCTTCATCAGCTCTAATCGAAGTCCCTGGAGCAATGATGACATTTGCACCTACATATACATCTCCAATAATGTTGGAAAACGGATGTACAAAGGTGCTTTCATGGATTTTTGGCTCAGCTAAATTCCTTGACCACGGGGTTGGGGGTGCCGCCGTGCTGCGGACTGCCATAGCAAAATTCCTCCTCTATTGTTAGTTGTCAGTTGTTAGTTGTGAGGCAGTGCGCTGGGCATGTTCCCCGACTTGTTCGCGTAGCGTCTCCCCGAGTGAGAAGCAACTGCCTTAGCACAAGCGGTAGCGACGCAGGAGCGTCACCCTTAAGGGTCAGTTGTTAGTTGTTTTGCTACTGACTACTGACTACTGACCACTGACTATCGATACTGATCTTTTTTGCCGTAAATTAGGCGATCTTCTACATGAATAGTATCAATTATCGCCACAATCACTGCATCTAACGGACGCTGTTCATTACCAGGAATTTGACGAGCTGCACTGCCACAAGTTACCAGTACCCACTCATCTACTCCTGCACCCACACTATCCGCAGCTACTTCGTATTTTGGCAGTGAATTTCCTTCTTCATCTACTAACTGCACCAACAGTAGTTTGACACCCCTCATACTTGGATCTTTTTGAGTGCCTACTACTGTGCCACGAACTTTGGCAATTTGCATTACAGATTATGGTCTTCTACCAAAAGGACGAATCGCGTTAACATTTTCACGGAACTGCTCAACGTCTTCTGTATAACGAATTGGCAGAACATATTCCAAGTTCTCATGAGGACGAGCAATAATGTGAGTAGACAGTACTTGTCCACCATTGACTCGCTTGACTGATTCAACTCCTGCTGCTACAGAAGCTTGCACTTCTGAAACGTCGCCCCGAACAATGACTGTTACCCGACCGCTACCGATTTTTTCATAGCCTACTAGGGTGACGCGAGCAGCTTTCACCATTGCGTCAGCAGCTTCCACAACTGCTGGGAAGCCTAACGTTTCTACCATTCCCACTGCGATTGACATTAGTTCTAACCCTTAATAAAGTTTCTAAATCTGGACGAAATTGGAGCTACAAGAAGGCGACCCCGTAAATTACTTTGTGTTTAATCGAGTTTTAAGTGCGGAACTGTTCCACAGCTTCCGTATACCGAATCGGTAAGACGTATTCTAAGTTTTCGTGGGGACGGGCAATGATGTGAGTGGATACCACTTCACCACCATTTACTCTTCTGGCTGCTTCAATTCCAGCTGCAACTGAGGCTTGCACCTCAGACACATCTCCCCGAACAATCACTGTCACCCTTGCACTACCAATTTTTTCATATCCTACCAAAGTTACACGCGCGGCTTTCACCATCGCATCGGCAGCTTCTACTACTGCCGGAAAGCCCTTAGTCTCAATCATCCCAACTGCAATTGGCATCGCAGAACTCCTAAAAAATTTAATCCGATCAGTACTGTTGTTTGAAAATTTTGACGGGGAAGCTCATCTTGAGCTACAAAATCACTTCCAAATTAAGCATAGGAAAGCTTGGCGTTCCTGGCAATATAAATCAGTATAATAGTTTATAATAAAAAAGTTTTAAAAAACTTAACAAAAGTTTATAGGACGATCTACTCAATCGAAGTTCACTGAATTCCTAGAGCAGGTGCTTATGCTTTATAATTTTTTTATTACATTTACAAAATAACATTCGTAACTAGGTCTACTGCTTTGTGTCGATAGGATCTTAGAGGCTGTATATCTTACTCTCTCTATCTTTTGCCGATTTTGCAATAAAAACAAGGAATGTGTGAAAAATACATAATTTTTTTTAATATATCGTATAAATTTATTTGCTACAAATAGTAAAGTCAAATTTACAAAGAGAACACAAGTAATAAGAGTAAATGCTTTAAAAGATGTAAAGTTATATTTAATTGTACCTCAACTAAGATAAACTAAATTGAAAAGACTTAATCAAAATCTCACTTAAAAAAGTTAAAAAAGTAGAGCCTTTAAAGAAGTTTATTTTTTTAGTAAATAGTTGTTTCAAAACTATTAAAAAAATTAAGGCTGAGTCGTCAAGGTAAATTTAGATGAATGAGTTTCTATTTGCAACAAGTTGGTTAGTGCCTTTATATAGCTTGGGAGGCGCGATTTTAACGCTGCCTTGGGGACTGGGAATAATTCAGCGTACAGGGCCAAAACCTGCGGCATATTTAAACTTGTTGACAACCCTTTTGGCTTTTGTCCATAGCCTATTTGTATTTAAAGAAATTTGGAATAGAGAACCAGGAAATTTACTGATTACTTGGTTCACATCTGCGGATTTTGATATATCCTTTGCCTTGGAACTCTCGCCAGTCAGCATTGGGGCAACAGTTTTAATTACAGGATTAAGCCTGTTAGCCCAGGTTTATGCTTTAGGCTACATGGAAAAAGACTGGTCGTTGGCACGTTTTTTTGCGCTGATTGGATTTTTTGAAGCGGCGTTAAGTGGTTTAGCGATTAGTGACTCCTTGTTTCTTAGCTATTGCCTTTTGGAAGTTTTGACCCTTTCAACTTACTTACTAGTGGGTTTTTGGTACGCTCAGCCGCTAGTGGTGACGGCAGCACGCGATGCTTTTCTGACTAAGCGAGTAGGAGACTTGTTGCTACTTATGGGTGTAGTAACACTTTCTAATTTAGCCGGCAGTTTGAACTTTTCTGATTTATATGAATGGGCGCAAACGGCTAACTTGAACCCTGTGACATCAACATTATTGGGGTTAGCATTGATTGCCGGGCCAGCTGGTAAATGTGCCCAATTTCCCCTACACCTGTGGTTAGATGAGGCTATGGAAGGCCCTAACCCCGCTTCAGTAATGCGGAATTCACTTGTGGTAGCTGGTGGTGCGTATTTGCTTTATAAGCTGCAACCCATCTTAGTGCTATCTCCGGTTGCCTTGAATGCTTTGGTCATTATGGGTACAGTGACGGCGGTTGGCGCAACATTAGTATCTATCGCGCAAATTGATATTAAGCGATCGCTGTCTCATTCCACCAGTGCATACATGGGATTAATCTTTTTAGCCGTAGGGTTACAGCAAGGGGGTGTAGCCTTGATGTTGCTATTAACTCATGCGATCGCCAAAGCACTGTTATTCATGAGTTCTGGATCAGTGATATACACTACTAGTACCCAAGACTTGACAGAAATGGGCGGTTTGTGGTCAAGGATGCCAGCAACCACTACTGCTTTTATTGTGGGTTCAGCAGGAATGGTAACACTGCTACCTTTAGGAAGCTTTTGGGCAATGCTAGCTTGGGCTGATGGTTTTGTAAATATTAACCCTTGGGTAATCGGAGTTTTAATCGTAGTCAATGGCTTAACAGCATTAAATTTGACCAGAGTATTTAGGTTAATCTTCTGGGGGAAACCGCAACAAAAGACCCGCCGTTCTCCAGAAGTTGGCTGGCAGATGGCATTGCCAATGGTTTCACTAACTATAGTGACTCTCCTCTTACCCCTGATGTTACAGCAATGGTACTTATTACCCGACTGGGAAAGTATTGATTGGTTTGTAGTGTCAGTACTGCTCTGTTCTACTATTTTGGGGGTAGGGATAGGATCTACAATGTATCTGCATAAAGCATGGTCAAGATCCAGAATCCTCGCATGGAGATTTATACAGGACTTGCTAGGGTATGATTTTTACATCGACCGAGTTTATCGGCTGACAATAGTGAGTGCAGTAGCACTGCTATCTAAAATTTCTGCTTGGAGCGATCGCTACCTAGTTGATGGTTTAGTGAACTTAGTAGGATTTGCGACAATTTTTGGTGGTCAAAGTCTAAAATACAGTATTTCTGGTCAATCCCAAGCTTACATGTTAACTATCTTAGCGGTAGTTAGTGTATTGGGGTTTTTCATTAGCTGGTCATTAGGCCTACTAGATAAATTGCCTTTTTAAAATTGCTGAGTTAAAAAGCAGGAGTTAAAATTCTTCCCACTTCCTACATCCCTAATCTTCTTACCTAGTTCTGTCTATGCTTAGTGCTTTGATTTTGCTGCCGTTGTTGGGCGCAGCTTTAATTGGTTTCTGGCCTGCTGACATCAGTGGCAAACTTGCCCGTACAATCGGTCTAGTCTTTGCTAGTATTGCGTTCTTATGGACTGTTTTCTTAACCATTCAGTTCAATCCAGGAGACATTAATCAACAGTTTGCTGAGTCTGTGCCTTGGATTGATGTTTTAGGCCTGAACTATAATTTGGGGATAGATGGTTTATCCTTACCATTGCTAGTTTTAAATGGACTGTTGACTTGTATTGCTATCTATACTAGTGATGAGTCTCTTCAACGTCCTAAATTTTATTACTCTTTAATACTACTGTTAAGTGCTGGAGTCACTGGAGCGTTCCTAGCACAGGATTTATTGTTATTTTTCCTATTTTACGAATTAGAACTGATTCCCCTGTATTTGTTAATAGCCATTTGGGGTGGTGAAAAGCGGGGTTATGCTGCTACCAAATTCTTGATGTATACGGCAGTTTCTGGGATTTTGATTTTAGCAAGTTTCCTCGGCATGGTTTGGCTGAGTGGCGGTTCTAACTTTGCATTAGCAAGCCTGAATTGTGCAACTTTACCTTTAGCGACACAACTTTTACTGCTTACAGGGATTTTGATTGGTTTTGGGATTAAGATTCCCCTGGTTCCCTTCCACACTTGGTTGCCAGATGCCCACGTTGAAGCTTCTACACCCATTTCCGTATTATTAGCTGGGGTACTTTTGAAGTTGGGAACTTATGGCTTACTGCGGTTTGGTATGAACTTATTGCCAGAAGCTTGGAGTTATTTAGCTCCATGGTTAGCAACTTGGGCTGTGGTGAGTGTCTTGTACGGTGCATCCTGCGCGATCGCCCAAACCGATATGAAAAAAATGGTAGCCTATAGTTCTATCGGACACATGGGCTATGTGCTGTTAGCAGTAGCAGCGGCTACACCCTTAAGCGTATTGGGTGCTGTTATGCAAATGATTAGCCACGGCTTGATTTCCGCACTTCTATTTTTGCTGGTAGGCGTTGTGTATAAAAAAGCCGGCAGCCGCGATTTAGATGTTATCCAAGGACTACTGAATCCAGAACGAGGTTTGCCTGTCATTGGTAGCTTAATGGTGATGGGAGTCATGGCTAGTGCTGGTATACCGGGAATGCTAGGGTTTATTTCCGAATTCATCATTTTTAGAGGGAGTTTCGCAGTTTTTCCGCTGCAAACAATACTATCTATGCTGGGCACAGGTTTAACAGCAGTTTACTTTTTAATTTTGATGAATCGTGCCTTTTTTGGGCGTTTGTCTGCACAAGTTACCAATTTGCCCCGCGTCTATTGGAGCGATCGCATACCCGCTATGATATTAGCTGTGCTGATTGTGGTTTTTGGTGTTCAACCCAATTGGTTAGCCCGCTTGAGCGAACCAACAGTCACAACGATGGTTACTATCCAAAATGTAGTAGCAACAGTGGACTTAGATAAGGCAAAAGGCAAAAGTTAAAAAATGGAGATTGGGGATTAGGGAAAAACTTTAGCGCTACACCTAACCCCAATTTCACAAAATCAAGTTACAGAATTACAAATTACGAATGATTATAATCCCCAATCCCTAGAATTTATTGGAGAAACGATAATGTTAAATACTAGAAAAAAGCCTAAGAAGCAACCCTTAGCTGAGTATATTGAACGACTACAAAAAGGAGGAGCATTACTCCCTGATAGCCCAGAAAATGTATTAGAAGTAGTTGGTATTCTTAAAAGCTATGGTGTAGTTTTAGATGCATACTCTAAAAATCTTATTTACATTGCTGAGCATCAATTTTTCGTTTTCTTTCCATTTTTTAAATATTTTAATGGAGAATTTTCCTTCCAAAAATTACTTCGTCACTGGTGGCATGATCGGATTAATTTTGAATATGCCGAATATTGTATGAAAGCCATGATGTGGCACGGTGGTGGAGGGTTAGATAACTATTTAGATACCCAAGAATTTCAAGAAAGAGCGCAAGCAGTTATCGCAGTAAAATTTAAATATAACCCTTTAATTTTAGGAATTAATCAACTTTTTCCAGACTTTTTAACTGAACAGTTACGCGTCTCAGCTTATTACACTGGTTTGGGTCAATTTTGGCGAGTTATGGCTGATATTTTTCTCAGCTTATCAGACCTCTACGACAAAGGCAAAATTACATCAATTCCCGAAGTTGTAGAACATATAAAAGCGGGTTTAGTCGCAGATGCATTAAGGCCAATTACTTATACCGTTAAAATTCAAAATAAAGCTTATGACATCATTCCTAAATCAGTTGGTTTGACATTTTTAGCAGATACAGCCATACCTTATGTAGAAGCGGTATTTTTTCGGGGAACTCCTTTTCATGGCACAGTTTCATACAACGCCCAAGCGTATCAAATTTCCCCAGATCAGTCACGATTTCAGTATGGCGCTTTGTATGCAGATCCTTTACCTATTGGGGGTGCGGGTATTCCTCCCACTTTATTGATGCAAGATATGCGTCATTATCTTCCAGAGTATTTGCACGAAGTTTATCGTCGCAGTCTGCGGGGTGAAGATGATTTGCGGGTACAAATTTGCATCAGCTTCCAAAAATCCATGTTTTGCGTGACAACGGCAACGATTTTAGGACTGATGCCTTATTCTCTGGATACCCAAGATCCATCTGAGCAAAATGCTAATTTAGTTTATTTAGAAAAGTGGATGGATCGGTTACAAACTTCGCGATTAATGGATGTGAACAAGTAGGACAAAGTAATTCAGGCAAAGATCATGGAAGCAGGAATCGCATGGCTATAAGTCATGCAAGGTTCTAATTACCTACTTATCCAAGCAAGGCACAACTTGCGAAAATCATCACCCCTAACCTCAAAATTTGGATACTGATCGAAACTTGCACAAGCAGGAGACAGCAACACCACAGTTGCTTGATGCTGCTTGGCTAATTCTGCTGCTCTAGGGACTGCTTTCTCCATCGTTTCCACGATTTCATAATCAGCATAACCAACCTCTTGTAGGCGTTGGGCAAATGCTGGTGCAGCGCTACCAATTAGTAATACAGCAGCAGCTTTGGCTTGAATTTTGGCTAACCAAGCAGCATCATCACCGGGTTTTGCTTCTCCACCAGCAATTAAAATCGCCGGACTTTTTACAGATGCTAACCCCACTTCGGCAGCATCATAATTAGTAGCTTTGCTATCATTAATAAAGTCAACGCCTTCCCAAGTGCAGATATGCTCTAAACGATGGGCAACACCAGGAAATTCACGAATTGCTGTATTAATAGCATTACGATCAATTCCTGCCAATCTTGCTGCGGCTACCGACATCAGCAGATTTTGCAGGTTATGTTCTCCCACCATTCGCAAGGCAGACGTTTCCACAATTTTTTCAGGTGCAGAGGTTGAACTCAACTTTTCGACAACCCAGCCATCTTCAATATAAAAGCCTTGTTCACCAATTAAAAAATCTTTGCCTTTCACACTTGTCCAATAAGCATCAGGCCAATGACTGATACCTACCTTTCTCAAATAGGCATCATCGCCATTAAACACTTGCAAATCTGCCTGACGTAACAGCTTGGCTTTGATATCGTAGTAGTTTTTTAAAGTCTTGTGGCGAGCGAGGTGATCTGGGGTGAAAGTTGTCCAAACGCCAATCTGGGGAGCGAGGGATACAGAAGATTCTATTTGATAGCTACTTATTTCCCCAATCACCCAATCAGGGAGTTTTTCGGCTAAAGCAACTTCACAAGCGGCATAGCCAATGTTACCGCAAGCGGGGGCATCTAATCCTGCTGTTTGAAATATGGCAGCAATTAATGCAGTGGTGGTAGTTTTGCCATTTGTGCCTGTAATTCCTACCCAAGGTAAAGATTGCAAGTGTCGCCAAGCAAGTTCCATTTCTCCAATGGTTTCAATGCCTAACTCTCGCGCCTTGACTAACAGAGGAATATCCCAAGGCACACCAGGACTAACAACAATTAAATTGGGTAAATCAACACCACTCAAATCTAGGGAATACCCCAGCTTTACAGTTATGTGTTCAGCAGCAAGTTCTTGTTGTTGTTCGAGAAGGCTTGCGGAGGTGTTACTATCGTTTAGCTCCACCTCCCAACCTTCTCGTTTCAACAATCTCGCCGCAGCAACACCGGACTTTCCCAATCCAATTACAGAAGCTCTTGGCATAGACTGTATGTAGCAGAGTACCCTGGTTAAGCAATCCTTATACTAGCGTTTATTGGCAAAAATTACACCAGTTTTTGTTGCTTTAGGCTACAGATTTTTGACGATCGCCCCAAAATCAGCCAGTATACGGGCATGATTTCTGAGTAATCCCAGTAGATGTAACCGATTGCGCTTAATCTCTGGATTGGAATCCATCACTAAAACGCTATCCGGGCCGTCAAAAAAGCTACTCACAGTAGGAGCAATTTTTTCTAACCCTGTTACTAATAGTTGATAGTTGCGTGACTCTTGGGCTGCTTGAGTTTGAGGTACTAAATCGACTATGGCATGGTAGAAAGCTGATTCAGAAGGTTTTTGGAATAGTTCTTGATTAACTACAGTTGTCGGTTCTAGCTGTTTGGTATCCAAATCACCTTGAGCTGCTAGGCGTGTGGAACGATTCACAGTTTCGTAGATTTTATCTAAAGTACCATCGTTGCGAATTTGTTGCAGATATAAGGCGCGATCGCGGACATCTAATAAATCCTGTAAGGCGCGTTCTGTATATTCTGGGTCATTTTCTCCTAAAACTGCATTCACGAGGTCATAATCAATTTGTTTTTCTTCTTGCAGTAGGGTACGAATACGTTGCAGGAAAAATTCTTGCAATGCTGTAGTTAATTGCGCCTGATTTTTGTTGTAAACTGCTGCAAAGTCTGCTGTTATTTGCTGCAATAAATTTTCTAAATTAATTGGCAAATTAGCCGCCCACGTAATGTTAATTACAGCATTTGCCGCCCGCCGCAAAGCAAAAGGATCAGAAGAACCTGTAGGTATTAAACCTAGTCCAAAAATACTAACTAATGTGTCTAATCTATCTGCTAAACCGACAACTTGACCAGTTAGGGTTTCAGGTAATTTATCGCCTGCTCCCGTTGGAAGATAATGCTGAAAAATTGCGTTTGCGACTTCGGCATCTTCACCACTGGCGAGAGCATATTTTTGGCCCATTATTCCTTGTAATTCAGGAAATTCATAGACCATTTGAGTAACTAAATCAGCTTTACATAATAAAGCCGCCCGTTGATTTTTTTGGCTTTGATTTTCCTCTAGCTGTAATTGGGTATTAATTTGCTTAGTAATCTTGACTATTCTATCTACCTTGAGCCGCAGAGATCCCAAATCTTCTTGGAAAGTGACTTTTTCTAATTGTGGTAAAAAGTTCTCTAAAGGCTTGTCTAAATCAGCTTGATAGAAAAATTGGCCATCTGCTAATCTGGCACGGATAACTCTTTCATTGCCAACGGCAATAATGTCTGATTTTGTTGGATCACCATTAGAAACAGTGATGAAATTTGGCAACAATTCTTCTTGGGAATTACCTTTTTGAAATACAGGAAAATAACGTTGGTGAGTCACCATAACTTCAGTAACTACCTCAGTTGGTAACTGTAAAAACTCTGGTTCAAATTTGCCCACAACAGCTGAAGGATATTCTACAAGATTAGTAACTTCCTCTAACAAATCAGGATAAAGTACTGTATGTCCGCCTAAATTTTGTGCTGCTGCTTGCACTTGTTTTTTAATCAAATTTGCTCGTTCTTGTGCATCAACTGCAACATAGGCAGAACTTAGCGTAGTAATATAATCGGTAGCTTGGGCAATGGTTACTGGTTTGGGATGCAAAACCCGATGTCCTTGAGAAATGCGATCGCTGTTTATTGTTTCCGAACCATTAATCAATTCAATCGGCAAAACTGTTTCATCTAATAAAGCTACCAGCCAGCGAATGGGACGAGAAAATCTCATATCCCCATCGCCCCAGCGCATCAACCGCTTACCTTCTAAACTCGAAATCCACTGTGGAACGAGTTCTGTCAAAATTTCTGCGACAGGACGGCCGTAAATTCTTTTTTGCACAAAGACAAAATCGCCTCTGTGTGTGGAGCGAACTTCTAAAGCTTCCAGTTCCACTCCTTGCCTTCTGGCAAAGCCTATTGCTGCTGGTGTCGGTTGACCATCTTTAAAGGCGGCTTGGGCGGGAGGCCCTTGAATTTCTTCTTCGCGGTCTGGTTGCTGGGATGGTAGACCTTTGATGAGTACCGCTAAACGCCTAGGAGTACCGTAAACTTCTACAGATGCACTTGTCAGGCTGTTGGCTTCTAGACTTTGAGGAATGTGCTTTTGCCATTGCGCTATGGCATCACTGAGAAAACTTGCAGGTAGTTCTTCTGTACCAACTTCTAATAAAAATGCTAAATTTCCTGATATATCAACGCTCTTAACCTTTGTCATCAGAATATTACACAAAAGATAGACAATATTAGACTAGTTAAGTGATAGGTTTTTAAGTAGTAAATATTACTTAAAAGCTACACAAACTTTTGTACCACCAAAATTATATATCTGTTAGATATTGAAAGTTGATTAGACAAGTACTTCAACGACACACATTGAGTTTTTTCTGTTCTTCGGCATCGGGATTAGTTATAAGGTAATCTTTGAGGCGATCGCATCCTTCTTTCAAAAGTTCATCTAATCCTCTGACACGCCATACAATCGACGTCTTATCCTCATTGGCTGTAGCTAGTAGTTTGCTATCCGGGCTAAAATCTGCGCTTCTCACACTGCCTTGATGACCCGTAAATTCTGCTACCTGTTGCCCCGATAAATTCCACAGCCTAGTTGTATAGGTTGCTGAAGATGTAGTTAGCAGCTTGCCATCCCGACTGAAAGTTATTTGTGTGACTCTGCCTTCATAAGTCTGAAATTCTTTTAACTGATTTCCTGCATAATCCCATAACCTAACCGTAGCATCATCTCCAGCAGTAGCCAATTTGTTTTCTGTAGGGCTAAAACCGACAGTATTAACGTAGCCCTTATGACCTGTTAATTGTTTAGACAGCTTGCCACTAATAATATTCCACAGTAACGCCGTCCCATTTTCTCCAACTGTAGCTAGCAGTTTGCCATCTGGACTAAACCTGGTAGTCTCGATTTTACTTGTATGCGGAAACTCTTGCAACTTGGTTCCTTCAAGATCCCACAGTTTAGCCATGCCATCATCTCCCGCAGTCACAAGTCTATCTCCTTTGCTGTCAAAATTGATACTCCGTACTGCTTGAGAATGCCCCTCGAAAGGTTTCAAAGGCTTTAAAGATTCTCCGGTGCGCGTCCAGAGCTTGATTGTGCCATCTTTCCCACCTGTAACAATCAGGTTTTTTGTTTCTTTTGGGCTAAAACGCACACTATTGACACCGCCTTGATTGGCTTTAAATTGTCTTATCAATTTCCCTTTAAGATCCCAAAGCCTAATGATGTCATCATCTGAAGCTGTAATTAGTAACTTGCCATCTGGGCTAAAGCGCACACTACCAACAGCTTTTTCATGCCCCTTGAGTTGAATTAAGGGATTTTTGGGTTTGATTAATGATTTTTCTGGAACTGCCCAAAATCTTACCGTACCATCATCTTTTCCAGCGGTGGCAAGAGTATCTCCTTGTTTATTAAACCGGATGCTGACAACACTGCCTTGATGACCCTTTAATTCTGCTTGTAGTGTTCTATTGAAGTTATTCCACAGTCTGACTTTACCATCCTTACCTGCTGTAGCAATTAGATCATCATTGCTAATGCGAACTGCCTCAACGCCTTCAGGATCAGCCTCAATTTTTTTTTCTGTCAGTTCTTTTCCTGAAAAATCCCACAGCCTGACGTAGCCATCATCTCCGGCTGTGGCAAGTTGCTTTTGTTTTGGATGAAACCAAACACTGTTAACACTACATTTGTTAGTATCCTTGACATTGCATTGATGACCCTTAAATGTTGCGATTGCTTCTGTCTTATTGATATCCCAAAGCTTTGCTAAACCATCCTCTCCAGCCGTGGCTAATTGTTGATTATTATAAGGATTAGGATTAAGGCTTTTGATACTACCTTTGTGAGCAGGTATTGTTTGAAAAAGTTTTCCTTTAAAAGTCCACAGTCTGACATAGCCATCATCTCCAGTTGTTGCCAACAGTTGTTGACTCGGAAGAAAACGGACATTGTTGACACTACATTTAGCATCTTTTTGTGCTAAATCGTATTCTTTGATGTCACATTGGTGACGTATAGATGTTATGGAAGGTGGCGACCAATTTTGATCGGCTAATAAGAAATCCCACATCTGTGAAACATCCCAAAGCTTTACCCAACCATTACTTGCACCTGTAGCCAATATTTTTTGATCTTGGCTAAAATCAACACTTTTAATACTATTATTGTGCAATTTGGAATTTTTCAATGTTTTCAATGGCTTTGTTTGGAAATCCCGCCATGTAACCGTGCCGTCTTCTCCGCCAGCAACAATTAACTCTTCGTCTTGTTGCTCTTTTTTAATAAAACGAATACTGTTTATACCTCTTTGGTAAGTATTAATTTGATTTGTTTGATGAATATTGTCTAGAATTTTTTGCAAAGCTAGCAGCGGACTCGTGGCTGGACAGTCTTGCAAACATTGACTATTCCAAAAAGCCATCTTTTTGACCTCTTGTCCGGCTTCCATTGCTGACACTAAGGCCTCAATTTCTCCAGTGCCAGACTCAAAATTTCTTAAAGCAGTGACTCCAGAGGCTTCAACTTCATCTATCCATCGTAGCCAAAATGCACCCATAGCCAGGATTGAGACTATCACTAAACCGCTGGTCAGCCCAAGTAAAGTTAGTTTGCGGCGGCGTTCTTTTTGCTTACGATCGCGATCGCGCAATGCTAAACTTTGCTGAATAAAATCTTGCTCTGCTTGGCTCAATTCATCTCGGCGTTGCTTAAGCCAATTTTCAGCTTGTCCTAGGGGGACACCCCGCAGCAATGGCCCTTCATCTTTGCCAGTATTTTCCCACTGACGCATTCTTGATCGCAGTAATTCTTGCCAAGTGCGAAAAGAGCGATCGCTTTCCATCCATCCGTGCAGTCGTCCCCATTCTCGAATTAAGGTTTCATGGACAATCTCTACTGTTTCTTTACCAACAGTTTCATCAAGTCCAGTCACTACTAGCCGTGCATCAGCTAGACGCTTAACCAAATCCCAGTTACCGTCTCCTACCTCATTTCTGGTAGCTATTCGACGGGTGTCTTCTGTTCCTTCCCCAGGACGCACCAATTGAACAAATATTTGCTGTGCTTGTTGTTGTGATTCTGGTTTGAGCTTGGCAAATTCAGCTTCTGCATGATTTGCTAACGACTTTTCTACACCACCGATGGCTTCATAAGCAGCATGAGTCATCTGGCGGTTTTGCTGTTCTGCCCACAGTTGCGTCAAAGTAAATTCTAGTAATGGCAAATTTCCTGGTGAATCTGCTACAGCTTGGAGAATGCGCTCGGCAAGACCTTCTTCTAATCTTACCCCTTGCTTATTTGTAGGTTGAGCGATCGCTTGCTGCAATTCTTTAGGGTTCATCGGAGCAAGTTTTAAATCAGCATTTTGCAAAGCATCAGCAAAGCGACGATCAGAAAGCGCATACCCCAAAAAATCAGCCCGCAAAGTCAGCAAAAGGGTAAAATCCTGTAACAGTTCAGCGGCTTCTAGTAATTGATTTAAAAATAATTGACGCTCTTTAACATCTGAGCAAGAAGCGTAAAGTTCTTCAAATTGATCAACCACCAGTAACAGGCGTTTATTTTCGTTCTCTGACAAAATTCGAGATAAAACAGTATGTGCTGCAACTTGTTGCGATCGCAACCCACGAGCTAAGTCTCCTGCATCAATATCTTGTTGCGTCTTTCCCTTCTCTGGTTCACGCAAACGCACAATTACTGCTGCGAGTTCATCTACAGGATGCGTTTTTGGGCGAAATGACTCAATTAGCCAATTTCCTTGCTGGCGTAAATTAGGAATCAAACCCGCAAACACTACGCTAGATTTACCACTACCAGAAGCCCCAATTACCGCTACTAATGATTGTGTGTGAACTGTATCTACCAGTTGGTGAGTGACAATATCTCGCCCAAAGAAAAATTTTGTATCTTCTTCTCGGAAAGGAAATAAACCACGATAGGGACAAGAGGCGATCACCTGCTCATGCAGCACAGACCATGCACTCACCAACACCTGTGTAGGAATCATAAACCCAACCTTGGCTTCTGGTCGGTTGATGTCTACTGCTACTGCTATTCCTGCTATCCCCTGAAGCTCGCTATCCCATATCGGCGCACCACTGAAACCAGGCTCTAATCTATAACCTGGTTGTTTTACATCTTCCAGTTGCACCCAACCTTTGGCTGTGCGTCCGCGTAAAACGCCAGTAGCCCAAACACCATCTGGTTGTCCCGCTGGAAAACCCAATACTCGCAAAGGATGTCCCGCCCAATCATCAGATGTAATTAATGGTGCGAGTGGAGCTTTATTTAGGAAAGAATGTTTTAATTCCAATCCTGCAATATCTTCTACTTCCATCTCAGCATTCACAGGTAGCCAGAAAACAACCTGAGCTTTGAGCAGTTGTTTAGCCGCCACTAAAGGAAAATCCAAAGTGATTTCTGCATCTGGCATTTGGGTAGTTGTTCTAGAAAGCCCCAAAGCATCAGCAATCACATGGGCGCAGGTAAGAATGTACTTTTGAGAAACTAAAAAGCCAGCACCTATGACTCTGCCACTATTGGCATAAATCCTAACAACAGATAGCTCAAGCGGTACGCTCATCTGCTGACTCCCGTTTCCACTTTAGAGTAATTTCATAATTGACTTCACCATTTCCAGAAGCCACAACAGCACCTAATTGAGCGCTGATTTTAATGCCAAACTTGACTTCCACTTCATCTGCTGGTTGGTGGAGGCTGCTCATTTTAGCAATGATTGCATTAGCTACAGGCTTGACGGTTGATAAAGCTGACTCGAATGTCTGCGTAGCTTTTTCCACAACTTGATCTCGCAAACCAATGCGATCATCAATTGGTGCCGGTTCATCAACTTCTATAAGTATGGATTCGCCGTTTTCTAGAGGAAATTCTACTATACGTTTCACAATAATCTTATTTATCAGTCAATTTTAATAGTTTACCTTGTCATAACGCTAGCCTATGCCATGTAAAACCTTTTAATAAAGACTTTCATTGAAGCTATAGGCGATACCTACGATAAGCTACGCTAACGCACTAACTCAACAAAAACGAGCCAAATAAGCTCACTGATGTAATAAATAAAAAGTTTTCATATCATAACTTGTCAACTTTTGTAGTCATTTTGACGACAATTTAATAAAAGGTAGCATATACTTAGTAGTATAAGCCTCCTATAAAAACGTGGGAGAATTTAAACTTTTAACGAGGTAAATCCTATGCAAAAAGTATGGGAATCAACGGAATTAGAATATGCTTTTCTGTTTACCCTAAGAAAAGTAAATTCGATCAATACAGAAGGTTTTAAGCAATTTTTTAACAATTTACCTGTTGATCCTTATATCAAAGGGAACTATCGCTCTAGACGATTATCTCGGTTTACTGTTTCTGGGGATAATTTGACTAAACTGCCTCATGGCTACCTCTTCCAAAGTAAAGACTACAATCCATTGTTAGGAGACATTAAAAGAGAGTTTGCAGAATTAGATGATGCACTCGTAGAACTTGATATCTTTAAAAATCTTGTTCTAGCATTTATTGATTCTTGTAAGCTTCACCCAGAAGCCGAAATCGGAGTTCATCAAATCAGAACTACCTGTTCACCCGATAATTTGGGTAATCCAGCACCTGAAGGTATCCATAGAGATGGTACTGATTTTATCGGTATATTCTCTGTAACTAGAGAAAATATTCAAGGTGGAGAAACACATTTATACACCGCGAAGAAAGAAAAGCCCGTATTTAGTAAAATTCTCCATCCGGGAGAACTTTTATTAGTCAACGACCATGAATTTTTCCACTTTACTACTCCCATAAAACCGCAAACTGAAGGTCAAGGAATCAGGGATGTGTTTGTGCTAACTTCTCCTAGTTTGCTGACTTAAGCATAGTTTCCAAGGTTAAAAATTTGCTAGTTACAATGAATATTTTGACAATCTACAAGATGTGGGGAATTGAATGTAGTCATTTCCTCATTTTTTTTGTTCATTATTAATAAATTATGGAGTGCGGCACCTAAAATTTAAAATATAGTCTAGCTCCTACAACCAACGTTGTTGCTTAGCATACATAATACTACCAATCACAATTAAGGCTATCACAGCGATAGTAATAGGATAAGCCCAAGGCTGATCTAATTCCGGCATATATTTAAAGTTCATACCATAGAGACCAGTAATGAAAGTGATTGGTAAAAATACAGTCGATAGGATAGTTAGACGATTAATTAATTCACTAGTTTTGCTAGCAATATTATCACGTTGAATTTCCATTAATTCTGACATCCAGGCTCTTACAGCCAGATATTCTTGCCAGAGATTATCGACGTGATGAACTAATTCTTGATTGAATAGTGCCTTGACTGGCTGGGATATCCATTGAAAATCTTCGTAATCTATAATAACCAGCAGTGCTTTGATGCTTTGAAAATTACGTCGTCCCACACGAGTAGATTGCCTCATCGTGGCAATTTTTTGGTAAGTTGATTCATCACCAGAATTTCCTAATACTTCATCTTCTAAATCATCAAGTTGTCTAGAAATATAGTCAAATACAGTATGGTAACTATTCAAAATTTCTTTAAAAATAAGATATAAAATGTAGTCAACTCCCCACTTTTGAATATCTAGAGTTCGCTTTTGTAAATTGTTGCTTAATATACTAAATATTCTCAATTCATTAATTTCAAAAGTGATGATAAAATTTTTTCCTATTACAATACTGCCACGGGCAACTTCAAACTCTCGATTTTTGATTTGAGGTGTCAAAATTTCATAATTATCAAATAAACAATCTTCTATGTCTTCATCAATTCCTATAGGAGAATGATTAAAAATCATATTAACACGAGATGGATTGAGTCCAAAGTGCTTGATAATTCTGGCCGTTCCAGTGCGATCGCGAAAGTTAAGACAGCGTAACCATATATTATGAGAACCATCAATCTTTTTTAAGACTGCATCGACCTCTCTACTAGTAAATAACTCTAGATGATTATGAGAAAAAGTGAGGAGAATTAGCATATAGCAATCTTAATTGAGTTATAAAATCGGCTTTGCCGACTGGTTCGCTCTTAGCATTCCCGCAGGGTAGCAACTACTGTGCCAATAATACAGACTTTGGCATTATTTTAGCTGGGTAAGTCTAGTAGTGGCGTATTATGCTGCACTTTTACATCATTTAACTTTAATGATGATACAAATACGTTGGTAGGGAACAATGTTCTCTACGAGAAATCTATATGTATCAAGATTTTTGTGAATTGGTATTAGCACCATTATAGATTGATCATGCCTCTGAACATTTACGTTTAGGGTGTGATCAAGCAAATATCACTCATGGGTAAGAAAGTAGAAAGATGAAGGATGAAGGAGTTGTTTGCAGTCAAACATGATAAAAGGAGCGATAAAACTAAAAATGCTAAGTTTATTTGCTAAAAATCCCATTTATGCTAAACCAAGCTTTAGAATATAAATATGAAAAAAAGGAAACTTAATGTACAGCATTAGGATTAAAAGTTCCGCTTAATGCTGTTACAAATATTTACTTGTTTCGTGATATTTTGCTTCTTAAAGTGGAGATTAATGAAGAAGCAGATTGACATCAAAGAGGATGCATTAAAAAAAATTCTCTTAATTTGTTGTACGATTTGAGACTCTTGTATTTGATCTCAAAATTGTTTAATCATTATTTACCAAAATTATCCTCATAAATTGAGTTTTCCTCTTCGATACTGGAAAATCTTCAATAAAAAATGCAAATTTTCAAATATTTATCTTAGAAACTAAACACTGTCTTCTAAGGAAGGAAGGTGAATATGAATAATAAATTTTTTAGAACTACATCTATTACACTTTTGCAAGCTTTTTTTGCTGCGGCTGCACTAATGACTGCTTTCGTTAGTCCCGCCTTTGCGGAACCAAAAGTGGAAATTATAGGTGCAGGTTACGGCGGTAGTGGTTGCCCTGGCGGAACTGCTAGTGTGAATGTTAGCCCCGATGGTCAAGAGTTAAGCATTCTCTTTGATAAGTTTATAGCCCTGGCAAACAACCCTAGAGAAAGCCGCAAAAGCTGTAATTTGACCATTCCAATTAAAGTACCCCAAGGCTTCCAAATTTCCCTCTATGATGCCGATTATCGGGGCTATGTCGCTCCTCAAACTATTGGAAATTTAAGGGCAGAGTACTTTTTCGCTGGTCAGCGCGGGCCTATTTTTTCTCGGCAATTCGATGGTGAAACTAACTATAATGTCCGAGATAGTTTAGCGACCGTAGCTGATGTCTGGTCACGCTGTGGCGACAGTTTGAACATGCGAGTCAATGCTGCGATGGCTGCAAGAGGTCAAGGGATGGCTACTGTTGACTCTTTCGATCTTGCACACCGAGGTTTGGTTTATCACCTTAAATATCGCACCTGCCCTAGCAATTAATTTTGAAACTGAAGATGTATTAAGTCTTTAGTAGCTGTGCCACGCCTAATGGCGTGGCACGTCAATTTGTTAACTATGTCTCACAACTTGGCTAGAGAGGCAATCTAACTCTTGCTGCATCAGGCTAACAACGAGTTCATAACATTCTGCAACATAGTGGCGATCGCAAGCTGCTTCGCGACCATAACGTTCAAATACAATTGGTGGACAAACCCGTGTCTGCATAGGTACGGGCAATGGTATGTTAGGTAACGGCCCCAGTGCTAATCCCCAAGGTAATCCTAGATAAACAGGAAAAACTTCTGGATCAATCCCAAATAACCAAGGCATTCCCCACTCATGTAATTGCTTCACAATCTTGTAGAAGTCAGCTAGTACAAACAGTGTATCGTGGGCACCATGAGAAATCACAGGTATAATCGGCACATTTTCCCGTAGTGCTAGCTTGATAAATCCTTGTCGTCCGGCAAAATAAATTTTGTTCCGTAAATAATGTGGTCGGAAAACATCTTCCGCGCCACCTGGATAGACCAAAACGCTAGCTCCAGAGCGTAAAGCGGCGTAAGCCATTTTAGGATGAGCCATGATGGCTCCAGCCTTGGCAGCCACTTGCGCTAATTGCGGACTAACTAGCCAGGCTTTGGGATGCATCAGACCGTAGACGGGTCGCTCAACACCAAATCTTTGGAACCAGTCATACATCATCATCACCATATCAGGAGCTGCTAGTCCTCCATTATGGGAGCCAACAAATAAAACTTTTTCCTGAGGTGGGACATGATGCCAACCACTAGTTTTAACTCGAAAATAGTAGTGATAAAAAAAGCCCATTAAAGGCATTAGAGATTGAATAAACTTTGGATCTCGCTCATCCAAAGACCAGCCGGGTTTTATATTCTGCTTGTATTGCTTTTGTAACATCCAGGCATCTTTACAGGATTTTTGATGGTCTACTACTTTCTTCCTATGTCTTTTATTTTACCTAATATGGCGATTTGCAGTTGAGTCGAATACAGACCTAACCCCCAATCCCTTCCCTACAAGGGAAGAGGAGTAAGATTCAAAGTCTCTCTCTTACAACGAGAGAGATCAAAACTGTACTGTACCCAACCGAGAACTGCTATATCCTTGAGTTCAGGTAAAAATATAGCAACTTCAGCAGGTTGTGATACGCTATCTGCTTTAGGAGTGTAAAGGTACTGAAGATGTCTAAGCTGCGGGTAGGGTTGCTGTTTGGTGGTCGTTCTGGAGAACATGAGGTTTCGATTAGCTCAGCAAGAGCGATCGCGCTTGCTTTAAGTGCCCAGCAAAATGCTAGTAAGTATGAAATCTTGCCTTTTTACATTCAAAAAGATGGATGTTGGTTAGCAGGAGAAATACCCCAAAAAGTTTTAGAGTCTGGTATTCCCTACTTGGAATCTTCAGATTCTGCATCTGAAGCACAAAATCAACTAATTTCTAACTCTAAAACCCAAGCTTTATTGAAGCGTTGGCAATCACCACCCCAAGTGACGGAAGTCGATGTTTGGTTTCCTGTTCTGCACGGGCCCAATGGTGAAGACGGGACAATTCAGGGTGTACTCACCTTAATGCAAGTTCCTTTTGTTGGTTCTGGGGTCTTAGGTTCGGCAATGGGTATGGATAAGATTGCCATGAAAATGGCTTTTGCCCAAGCAGGATTGCCACAGGTGAAATATATGGCTTTAACCAGAGCACAAGTATGGTCAAATCCTTGTGTGTTTCCTAAATTGTGTGATGAAATTGAGGCGACATTAGGCTATCCCTGTTTTGTCAAACCGGCTAATCTAGGTTCATCTGTAGGTATTGCCAAAGTGCGTTCAAGACAAGAATTAGAAAATGCTTTAGATAATGCTGCTGGTTATGACAGAAGATTAATTGTAGAAGCGGGAGTAGTCGCTAGAGAAGTAGAGTGTGCCGTTTTAGGTAACGATCAAACCCAAGCCTCTGTCGTTGGTGAGATTTCTTTTAATAGTGATTTTTATGATTACGAAACTAAATATACCCAAGGTAAAGCAGATTTACTGATCCCTGCCCAGCTAACGGATGCTGTCAGCCTTCAAATTCAGGATATGGCGCTGCAAGCCTTTGCAGCTGTTGACGCTGCGGGGTTAGCAAGAGTAGACTTTTTCTACGTGGAAGCTACAGGAGAAGTATTGATTAATGAAATCAACACTCTACCTGGCTTTACGGCTACCAGTATGTATCCCCAACTCTGGGCTTATAGTGGAATCTCCTTTTGCGAATTAGTAGATCGCTTAATTCAATTAGCTATGGAAAGGCATCCTGCTGCTGAAGTGAAGCAATAGCTCAACTCAATGATGTACGACAAATTAGCTAAAACCACTGTTTCTGCCAAAAAAATCGGATTTAGTAGCATAAGTGTCACAAAAAAGCTACTTGAATCCGAAATTTGACTACGGATACCTCATAGCTGCCTCCTCCAGTACAATCAGGGACTAGATAGAGGGGTACAAATCTGAAAGTAATCATGGAAAATAGTCAGAGCGTACAGCATGAGCTAATCCAAGTAACAGGGCTAACGCCAAAATGGAAAAACAGTAAGTCGGGACTAACAAACAGCTCGAACATTTTTATATACCTGGTTACACATCATCCTTGGCTATTGTTAACTGGGTTATTAACAATGTTTCTAGGAAGTGCTGCCTTGGCTTTGTACAGCCTTGGCCATGTTGGAGGTGCAGAACAAGTAGAACCAGAAGAAATCCCTGCTGTAGTTGAAAGACCAATCAAAACACCCTCTGAGAATAGCAATCCTACACCTTTATGGATGGTAGTTGCGATCGCTCTCAGCTGTGGTAGTGGTTGTTTTATTCTTTTGCGACTACTTAACCGTCCAATACAGCCACGGCAAAACAGCCGGAAACGTATCAACCGCTATCCTACGCCTTTGACACCCAAACCTCACCGCAACTGGGAACCAAAGACTCTCAGTACTCCGCCAGTTTTTGTGCCTATGCAACCACTAAAGCCTATTGTTTCAATGCCAGCTAAAACAAAGCCTTTAGTGACTGTTTTGCCAGCAGAACATAAACACCCACTGGATAAAAAAAGCAAAGAATCTTTAGCGGACTTAATGGATATTCGGAAACAGAATTCCTTGTCTGCAATTTTACGTAGTTCTTAATATCAGGGTAACGGAAAAGTTTTTATATAACAGCCGGTTGATAAGGGTACGGTCATGCCGTACCCTTATTAATTTATCTTGTAAATAAGTAGCTTTTAAAAGGTTATGAATGAGCTACGAGAAAATTTAAAAAACTGCCAAATTGGCAACTAGGTGGAAATTACCTAAGTTAAATTATAGAGAGATAAGCGACTTCAAGGTTTATTGTTATCAGGGGCTACCAAAAATAGCAAACTACTTGATTAGCGATTTTCTGAAAATTTTTATATGGAATAAAACTATTTTTGTGAACAAATAAACATTAATAATTAGGCTTGACATTTGTCGCAACGGGAATCATAAATGTGTATGGACGTTGTCGTTGACGTACACATTAGCCCCCTAAATAACGGGCAACGTTCACATATATTCCTGAACTCTACAGCGGCAAATGCCAGAGTGGGAGATTAGAGGCGATTGGTATGCCTCCTCCCACTCTTTTTTATTGATTACTCAAAACTCAGACCGCGAAAAACAACTGCAACTTTAGTAATACAAAATAGGGCACAGCAATGCTGTGCCCCTACGAATGGTCTGTATTTTATGCAATTGAAAACCGCTATAAAGTATTTGCGAAACTTTACTGTTTTATTTTTATGCAGAGTGAGATATGCACCTAATCATAAATTTAATCTTTGCTCATTTTGCCTGCACCATTGTTTTTAATGGCATAGTTGTAGAAGATAAACTTAAATCAGGTCTTAAATGTCTGGCTTGACGCAGATAGGGATGATAAATCTTGACTAGAGGATCTTTGGTATTAAAGTGAATCAATAGCCGAATACAACGTTTTAGGCTACCCTTCACATACATTTGCTGCACATCTAATAAAGGTACATTACTCCAATGAGGACGTTGGCGAGCGATCGCAGCTGGGAAAATTGCATCTAGATCTTGAGTCACAGAAAAAGTTACACTGACAATTTCACGAAGATCTAAATCATTGTAGGCTTCCAGTTCATCTAGCATCTCAGTTACAGCCTCTCTAATTGCTGCCACAGAATTTTCTGTTACAGTTGTAGCACCCCTAATTGCTCGAACTTTCCACTCCATATAAGTTCCTCCGAAATAAATTTTTCAATTAAATGGATAGCCAGTTACTTCAGACTTGGGCATGTTAAGGATTTGGACAAAGGGTGTAGGCGGTCAAAAACTTACACCCTACTTTAAGCTACGATAGATGCTATTTATACATCTAAATACTTAATTAATCAGCTGACCCTAATTAGAATTTTTATCTACTTCGCGGAGATAAATTAGAGTTTTACGCAGCTACAAAAAATTCAATTTACAGTAGTAATACCATCTGTTTAAAATCTAACCGTAGCGTAAGTTTGGGAAGCAAACATAGGAATTGTTGTGCTATTTTTCTTAGACCAACGACCAAAGAATTTGCCTAAAGGAGCCATTTCTTGCATTAGTTCCTCAAATCCTTCTAATGTTAGAGATTGAGGGCCATCTGAGAGTGCCTTTGCTGGGTTGGGGTGAACTTCAATCATTAAAGAATCTGCACCAGCTGCAATAGAAGCCATGACCATAGGTTGGACAAATTCCGATTTACCAGTAGCGTGACTAGGATCAATCATAATTGGTAGATGAGTCAGCGATCGCAAGACTGGGATTGCAGAGATATCTAAAGTATTACGTGTATATTGTTTGTCAAAGGTGCGAATTCCTCGCTCACACAAAATCACATTCGGATTGCCTGCTGCTAAGATATACTCCGCTGACATCAACCAATCTTCAATTGTGGCTGACAATCCCCGCTTCAATAGCACTGCCTTACCAATAGCGCCTACTTTCTTCAGCAAGGAGAAATTCTGCATGTTGCGCGCACCAATTTGAACCACATCTGCGACTTCAACAATCTTGTCTAAGTCAGCAGCATCCATGACTTCTGTAATAATCCCTAAACCGGTAGCTTCTTTAGCTTTTGCTAACAAGTCTAAAGCACTCTCACCATGACCTTGAAAAGCGTAAGGTGAAGTCCGGGGTTTGTATGCTCCGCCGCGAAGAAATTGTGCGCCGGCTGCTTTGACTACATGGGCTGTTTCTACAATCATTTCTTCGTTTTCTACAGAACATGGCCCAGCAACTACTACTAAAGGATGGTTCTGTCCGAAAGTGATGACTCCGTTGGGTGTTGGTACGGCTACTTCGCTATGTTCTCCATAGCGAAATTCTAAAGAAGCACGTTTAAAAGGCTTTTTCACTCGTATAACTTGCTCAATGAAAGGACTAATATTTTGAACTTGTCTAGTGTCGATTTCTGCGGTTTCGCCCACTAAACCAATTACGGCTTTATGCTGACCTTGACATATTTCTGGTATGATTTCATAGCGGCAAACTTCTTCAGTGACGCGCTCAATTTCTACTGATGGTGTACCTGCTTTCATGACGATAATCATTACTTTCTATCTCCTAAAAATATTGCAATGAATTGTTTTGCTAGAGTTCTTAGTTGAAACCAATGTTGCTCATTGAACCTTCAAATATCAATCAGTCCAGTTTTTCAGTTTTACGCAAGCCAACACAAACTTTACATTTGTTGACATTCTGTTTTTAATAGTGCAAATCGTCTAATTGTTGTTGCTGCACTAACAGGGTTTATCAAATTGCATCAATACTCGCTATTAATACTTGGATTCTGTAACTCCCGTTGATATTTTGCATCAGTATCCCCGCCCTCTACCTGATAAGCTAAGCATCAAATGAAATTGCCAGAACCAGTTTAGTTAGTTTGATGGTTGAGTTTTTAAGATAACGTTACTTTCTAACAAATTAGTAGTAGCATTTACTACAATCTGCGCTGCTCCTGTGAAAAACGATCGCTCGATAGTTGCAGGCACATCACTAGGTTGATGATAATGGGGAGTACGCAGATTAGCTGTATCTGTTACCAGCACTGCACCCACGCCTTGATACCAAAAAGGGGCATGGTCACTGCGTAGGGTGTCGGGTGTCAGCAAACCTTTGAGAGGAATAGGCAATTTTAAAACTGGTGGTAGAGTCTGTGAGTTCTGAAAAGCATTCAGTAAAGGTAAATGTTCTATATCTCCAACTACTGCCAAAAAGTCGCCCTTATCGCTAGGTGGAGTAATGGGTAATCCTGGGGGATACTGCTGACATCCCGCAGTGTAGCAAGCATAACCCACCATATCCATAACTATCACCCCACGCAAATTTTGCAAACGTGCTGTCTGGGTAACAAAAGCCTTACTACCTAAAAGTCCTGTTTCTTCTTGGTCAAAAAAAGCTAACTGCAAAGTCCTTGGTGTTGATAGAGAACCAAGAAGTCGGGCAACTTCTAGCACTACGGCTACACCACTGGCATTATCATCTGCACCTGGAGAAAAAGCTACAGTATCGTAATGTGCAGCTACGAGAATTGCTCCGGCTGCTTTGTCAGTTCCCTGTCGTTCGGCAAAGACATTAACACCATTGGTAAATTTTTCTAACTGGGGTTTCCAGCCTAATTTTTGGAGTTCAGTTGTGATATAAGTGCGAGTAAGCGATCGCTCCGTTGTTGTGTAGCGCTGAAAGTTTAATTTTTGGATGTGAGCTAATAGCTGGTCAGCAGACACTTGTGGTGTACTTTTTACTGCTTGTGGCTGTGGTTGAGGCTTCCTCACTGGAATACTTTCTACAATTTCTGGCGAGGGACGCTGTTCAAAAAATGCACTCTTGACAGTACCCCTGCTACCCACCACGGCAACTACCACCAGTACAAACAGCACTAGCCAAATCCACTTTTTCATGCAAATTTATCCTTGGCCTCCAAAACTTAGGGTAACGTAAACATTGAAGTTTGACGGTTTGTCTTTTGACAGCGATCGCAATTTAACTTACAGTTCCGCACTAGAAGAGTGCTGAGTTGTTTATCTAAAACTTTTGGCTCCAAACCCCTAATACCAATTCTCTAAAATTAGGTAACAGATTCAAATCTAGAAGCTTACATACTGTAAGACTTTCATAATTACGAATTATGAATTACGAATTACGAATTGGTATAATCCCTGACTCAGAAATTTACTTATGCTAGATTTGTTGCTGATCACAATACTAGGGTTCCTGGGTAGTTTTGGGCATTGCTTTGGGATGTGTGGCCCTTTAACAGTGGCGTTTTCTTTGTCTCATCAGCAGAAGACTCCACAAAAAGCTTCCTTAGACGATTTCATCTCTTGGCAACAGCAATTAAAATTTCACACCCTGCTAAACCTAGGGCGGATGTTAAGCTATGCCTTGGTTGGTGCTGGTATTGGAGCCCTGGGTTCAGTTTTGGTAGAAGGTGGACAATTAGCAGGTGTTGGTAGTGACTTCCGCCGCGTCATGGCTATTGTTACTGGTGTGATGCTGATTTGGTTTGGGTTAGAGCAAGTAAAACCCAACTGGTTGCCTCGGATTCCTGTATTACATCCTCTATTACAAAAAAGTTTACACGATCGCCTGAGTGCAGGCATGATTAAACTTTCTTTAAAAACCAAATGGTGGACACCAATACTTTTGGGGATGACTTGGGGTTTGATGCCTTGTGGTTTTTTGTATGCTGCTCAAATCAAAGCCGCCGAGACAGGCAATTTATGGATGGGTACAGCAACCATGCTGGCTTTTGGCTTGGGAACCTTACCCACAATGCTAGGTGTGGGTGTCTCCACATCCTTGGTAAGTAAAGACAGGCGTAGTCAGTTATTTCGATTAGGTGGTTGGGTTACACTCATCATTGGCGCGATCACCTTGCTGCGGACTGGTGACACAATGGTAGATTACACCGGACATGCTGCATTGATCTGTTTGATATTAGCGCTAATTGCTCGTCCTATTAGCAGTTTGTGGGCTTCGCCTCTACGTTACCGCCGTGCTTTGGGAGTGGGAGCTTTTGTGCTTTCCATAGTTCACACCACCCACATGATTGAACACTCACTGCAATGGAATTTTGCCGCTTTCTTGTTCTTGCCATTAGAGTTTCAGTGGGGCATGGCTGCGGGTGCTGTAGCATTGATATTAATGACCCCCGCTGCTTTTACAAGTTGGGAATCATTGCAGAAATCCTTGGGCAAGCGTTGGCGACAGATTCATTTGTTGAGTGTGCCAGCTTTGCTCTTGAGTGCAATTCATGCGGTGTTGATTGGTTCCCATTATCTGGGTTCTTGGCAATCAACTTGGGGGAATAAATTAGCAACAGTGCTGCTGGGAATTGTTACTCTCGGTGTGTTGCTAGTGCGTTCGCGTTTTTTTTGGTCAAAGTTAAGCGTAGAAAAGTTTTATGTCCCCCCAACCAAATCGCGGTAAATTATTCCTGTTTTCTAGTTCCATGAGTGAACATTCAACAAGTTTCAAACAGAGGCATTACCTAACCAACAATGTTTTTAGGCAGATGTCAGGAAGCATCAAGTATTTATTTTTTTTGAGTTGCTTAGTCATCAGCATAACGAATGTTCACCCCGCTTCTGCCCATAAGGTGGAAATATCATCAGATGTCGGTGCTACTCTCCATATTGAACCAAATGATAATCCGCGTGCTGGGGAATCCACACAAGCTTGGTTTGCCCTGACTCGCAAAGGCGGAAAAGTAATTCCTCTGAAACAATGCAACTGTCAGTTAGCTGTTTATGCCGAACCTCATAGCCCCAAAGAGCCAGCACTACTAGAGCCATCTTTAACACCTGTGACAGCCGAACGTTATCAAGGCATTCCTGGTGCAGATATTATCTTCCCCAAGCCAGGGGCTTATCAACTACAGCTAAGTGGTAGCCCAGCCAATGGAGCTAGTTTCAAACCGTTTAAATTCAAGTTTGAAGTCACTGTAGCATCTGGGACAACAGCAAACTCACAACTTGTACAAGATGTTAATAATGCACCTACACAAAGTATAAATACTAGCTTAGGAACGATTGTGACAGTACTGGCAATTCTTCTTGGCTTAGGTATTCTATTTTTCCTAGTCCAAACAGTAAGGAGAAATTAATAGGATTTACGCACAAGTTAGGGAAGAATAAAAGTTTTAGAGATACTTTGCGTAAATCATCATTAAGATACACTGTTTCCTCTGAATAATGACTCATTACTAACTTTGGTTACTTTCATTCTTTCTTCAATTGTTCTAAATAAGCAGCAACCTCTATCGTAATGCTGTTACATCTTTGTTAAGAATAGTTACAACTTCTTAACACAAGGGAATATTTCTTATGGCAGTCTCACTTGAGAATAATACACCACATCAGGTTGTTATCATTGGTGGTGGTTTTGGTGGACTGTATGCGGCAAAGGCTCTTGCGAAAGCGAGTGTAAATGTTACTCTCATTGATAAACGTAACTTTCACCTATTTCAGCCGCTTTTATATCAAGTTGCCACAGGTACGCTATCACCTTCTGATATTTCCGCGCCATTGCGATCTGTATTCAGCAAAAGCAAGAATACAAAGGTGTTGTTGGGAGAAGTAAATGATATTGATCCGAAAACACAACAAGTTATTTTGGGTGATGAAGTAGTACCTTATGATACATTAATTGTTGCCACAGGTGCGAACCATTCCTATTTTGGTAAGGATAACTGGGAAAAAGTTGCTCCTGGCTTAAAAACTGTGGAAGATGCGATAGAAATGCGTCGCCGGATATTTGGCGCATTTGAAGCCGCAGAAAAAGAAACTGATCCTGAAAAACGCCGTGCTTGGTTGAGTTTTGTGATTGTAGGGGGTGGCCCGACTGGTGTAGAATTAGCAGGTGCGATCGCCGAGTTGGCATACAAAACTCTCAAAGAAGATTTCCGCAGCATCGATACTTCAGAAACAAAAATTTTACTATTACAAGGGGGCCCTCGCATCCTCCCACACATGGCGCCAGAGTTATCGGCATCAGCAGCAGTATCTTTGCAAACGTTGGGTGTAGAACTCCACACTCACACCAGGGTGACAAATATTGAAGGTGATATTGTTACTTTCAAGCAAGACAATGAATTTACAGAAATTGCCTCAAAAACTATATTGTGGGCAGCAGGTGTTCAAGGTTCCCCAATGGGGAAAGTCTTAGCAGAAACTACAGGTGTAGAGCGCGATTACTCTGGCCGTGTAATTGTAGAACCTGACTTGTCTATCGAGGGTTATGACAACATTTTCGTAATTGGAGATTTAGCTAACTTCTCCCATCAAGATGCTAAACCTTTACCTGGTGTTGCACCCGTAGCTAAACAACAAGGAGAGTATGTAGGTAAACTAATTCAACGACGGCTTCAAGGTAAGACTTTGCCACAATTTCATTACAACGATGTGGGTAGTTTGGCGATGATTGGGCAAAATTTAGCTGTTGTAGATTTAAGTTTAATCAAACTCACAGGTTTCCTGGCTTGGGCATTTTGGCTATTAGTTCACATATACTTCTTAATCGAGTTTGACACTAAATTACTAGTAGTATTTCAGTGGGCGTGGAATTATATCACTCGTAATCGTCGCTCTAGATTAATTACAGGCCGAGAAGCTTTTGTAGAAGCAAAAAGTATTAACAATAGCAGCACTTACCAGACTCCAGAAAAGAAGCAGCCAGTTAAGCTTTAGGATTTTTGTTTTGTAGTATCACTGAATTGAAACCCCTAGCTGTCTAATTGATGTTGTTTATAGGTAAATTGAAAAAACATCTACCAGCAGCCATTCCTCCGTGGTAGTAAAGTTGCCACACCACCGCCCACGGAGAAATTTTTATGATGCAAAACTAATCATTATAAAAAGGGATTTTGGCTTAGAAAGGTGAATTAAATAACTGACAATTTGGAGTTTCGTTGGAGTTTAACACTATAGTTCCGCTGTAGCAATTACTCATTATTTAGCACACCTAAGTAGGTCGGTGTGAATATTTATCATCATATTCAGGCAGGAGGCAGGAAGGAAAAGGGTTTTAGTTCACTTTACCTTTACTAACATAAGTAAGTCGGTGAAAATAAATCAAACTATGTTAACTAATATAAAGTTAGTTAAATTTATCTCGTAGTAAAGGCTTTAGCCCTTTTCTTAGGACTAAAGTCCTTACCCTACGGGTTCGTTAGTCGGTCATAGGGAGCCACTGCGGTAGACGGGTTCCCAAGGCACTCCGTTGGGCGGCTATGCCGACTTGAAGGAAGTGCCGCCGGCATAAAGCAAGTGGCGTGGAAACCCCCTTGGCGCTAGCCTCTCCCTTTGGGAGAAGACCGCGCAACTCACTACAAACATTGAATTTTTCACGCCGTTCTACTTAGTTTGGTTTTTCCAGCTGTTCTACTTACATCAAACAACGCTCTGTTATTCCAAACTAGTTAATACGCTTAAATACTCAATCTAATTGCCACTACATTATTTGGAGTATAGAGAAGTACCTATATTTGCCTGAATCATGCCCCATTCATGCAACGCTAGTACATTTATTTTTGTTTATTTGTTTATTTATTCATTTAGATAGATGTTATTTATTAATATGTGTTTCTTTTAGTCAAAATAGAGGCAAAAAATTTACTTCAATTAAAGAATAAATTTAATTTAAAACATAATTGATATGATTTTTTTTAATGATATCCATCAGATAAATCTTAGTCTTTTGTTAATCTTTATAAGTTACGATACCAGAGTGTTTAAGATTTTGGATTTAGATATCTAGGATTACTTGTGTGGATATTTTAAAAATCTCCTAGATTTATTCATCGAGTTCCAAAATAGAGCCAAAAGTAAACAATTATCAGGTAAATCTGAGGTTACAACCATGAGTTATACTATCGAGTCTGCTCGCAGCATTTTCTCTAATACTCAGGTTGCTGATGCTGTTCCAGCCACCACAGCAATGTTTGATCAACTTAATATTGATGATCAACTAGCATTTCTCTGGTATGCCTACACCGAGCTTGGTCGCACAATTACTCCGGCTGCTCCAGGAAAAGCCAATCTCCAACTAATGGAAGGTATATTCAACCAAATTAAGCAGATGTCTCATGAAGAACAAACTCAATTAATGAGGGATCTGGCTACTAACGCTGATACTCCTATCAGCCGTTCTTATGCATATTTTGGTGTCAACGCTAAGCTAGGTTTTTGGTGGCAATTGGGAGAGTGGATGAAAGAAGGTATTGTTGCTCCCATGCCGGCTGGCTATCAAATGTCATCTCAAGTTAAAGCAGTACTAGAAGCAGTCCAAAAACTCGATCCAGGTCAGCAAATTACTGTACTACGTAATACTGTAGTGGATATGGGGTTTGATCCGGCTTCGGCTTCCAAAAAAGAGGCAGAAGTGATCAATTTCACATTTCCACGCACATCTCAAAGTCCCCAATTCACTATTGAAGGGGTAACAGAGCCGACAGTAATAAAATACATTGAAGCAATGAATGCAGATAATGTTGAAGCTGCTGTTGCTTTATTTGCTAGCAACGGTGCGTTGCAACCGCCCTTCCAGAAACCGATTGTTGGTCGGCCAGCTATCAGTGCATACTTGC
Organism: Atlanticothrix silvestris CENA357; assembly: GCF_016056295.1. Taxonomy (GTDB): domain Bacteria; phylum Cyanobacteriota; class Cyanobacteriia; order Cyanobacteriales; family Nostocaceae; genus Atlanticothrix; species Atlanticothrix silvestris. Next base: position 15,923 of record NZ_JAECZB010000113.1, on the reverse strand, counting down.
GGGATGAAGGACAAGGATTGGTAATGAAGCCAACAAAAGGCATCTCGGAAACTATAGAAGATGGTTATACACAGCACAAAATTACTGGTACGGTCGAAACTCCTTGGTTTGGGGGTAATGTGGGGATGAATATTGCTTGGCGATTTTTACTCGATCCCCAGGGTCAAATTTACTTCGTGGCGATTGATTTGCTTGCTTCTCCTAAAGAACTGCTCAATTTAACTCGCGGGTAAAATTTGTTCGCTCGTGATTTGGAGTAGCACTTCTTAATTCCCAGGAAAGCCGCGCTTGTCCAATGTCCAAGCGCGATGATTACCAATAGATAGGATAAGCTCGGTTCTAAATGAACCGAGCTTAATCAAAATAAAGGCAAATAAGACTAAAAGATTTTTGGTACGTTAGGACTAACTTCCATAACGCACCCTACCAAATGAAAGCTAATTTTTAGCCTACATTTTTGTAATCCGCTGCATTGCTTCTTCCACATTTTCCCGGCTATTAAATGCCGAAATCCGGAAATAGCCTTCGCCAGCAGCACCAAATCCAGAGCCTGGTGTTCCCACCACATTCACAGTTTGCAGCAATTTATCAAAGAATTCCCAACTAGAGAGACCATTAGGAGTTTTCACCCAAACGTAAGGCGCATTTACGCCACCGTAAACAGCTAATCCGGCTGCTGACAGTTTTTCTCGAATTATTTTGGCGTTGTCCAGATAAAAACCAACTAATGCTTTAATTTGTGTTTGTCCTTCTGGTGAGTAAACTGCTTCGGCTCCCCGTTGTACAATGTAGGATACACCATTGAACTTAGTAGATTGGCGACGATTCCAAAGTTTCCATAGTTCTACATCAGAATTATCTGCGGCTTTGGCTGTCAAAGATTTTGGTACGACGGTTAACGCACAACGAGTGCCGGTAAAGCCTGCATTTTTAGAGAAAGAACGAAACTCGATCGCACATTCTCTTGCACCTGCAATTTCATAGATAGAATGGGGAAGTGCTGGGTCTGTGATGTAGGCTTCATAAGCTGCATCAAAGAAAATAATCGAGTTATTGGCTTTAGCATAATCTACCCATGCCTTAAGGTATTCCTTAGTAGCAGTCGCACCAGTGGGATTATTGGGAAAGCAGAGATAAATTAAATCGACTTTCTGTGAGGGAATTTCAGCGGTAAAATTATTCTCCGCAGAAATTGGCAGATATACTAAACCTTCAAATTCGCCCTGATCATTGGCAACCCCAGTGTTACCCGCCATAACGTTTGTATCTACATATACGGGATAAACTGGGTCAGTTACGGCGATAGTGTTGTTATGACCGAAAATTTCTAGAATATTGCCCGTGTCACATTTAGAACCATCAGATATAAAAATTTCTGAGGCATCTATCTCAGCGCCTCGTGCTTGAAAATCTTGGGCGGCAATTTTCTCTCTTAACCAAGCATAACCTTGTTCTGGGCCATAGCCTCTAAAAGTAGTGCGATCGCCCATTTCTTCCACAGCTTGAATCATCGCTGTACGGCAAGCTTCCGGTAAAGGTTCTGTGACATCACCAATACCCAGCCGGATGATTTTAGCATCAGGATTTGCTTGGGCGAAGGCGTTAACCCGTCGCGCAATTTCTGGAAACAGATAACCTGCTTTTAGCTTCAGGTAGTTGTCGTTAACAGTAGCCATAATAAATTTTGAAAAAACGCACTCAAACAGCTTACTGCTAATTTATTTACGCTACGCGGGTCAGTTGTTAATTGTCGGTTGTTAGTTGTTAGTGGTCAGTGGTCAGGTGTCAGCGATGCACTGAGTTTGTCGTTTGCGGAGCGTCTCGTAAAGCCTGCGGCATAGCTTCTCTACGAGACGCTAACGCGAACGCTTAGAGCGACGAAGGAGCGTCATTGCGAATTGCGAATTGGTATGAGTAGTCTTAAAAAGATCTTAAAAGAAAAGTTCTCTGGGGAGAGCATTTTCTCAGCAATTGGCTTGACTTATCGCTTTCTTGAAAAGTTGAGCGCCGGGAAACCCGGATGCACTCACTTTTCGCTTTGCTACTGACTACTGACTACTAACCACTGACAAAACTCTATCACAGGAGTTTTTATTCAAGACATTGCTAAATGACCCAAGTCGGCTGGTGTGAGGTCGGAGTGCAACACTTCACCATCACGAAACCACACAATACGCTGGGTTTGACGAGCTACTTCTGGTTCATGAGTAACCATGACAACAGTGATTCCGCTGTTATTCAGTTCGCCAAAGATATCCAATACTTCTTGGGTGGTGTGCGAATCGAGTGCGCCAGTAGGTTCATCGGCTAAGAGAACAACCGGACGGTTGACAATGGCACGCGCGATCGCTACTCTTTGTTGTTGTCCACCAGATAGTTGCGTTGGTTTATTGTTGAGGCGATTGGCTAAACCTACTCGTGTCAAAGCTTCAGCAGCGCGATCGCGTCTTTCGCTAGAGTCTATACTGGCATATACCATTGGCAATATGACATTTTCTAATGCTGTCAATTGGGGTAAGAGGTGGAATTGTTGAAATACAAACCCTAATTTCTTATTACGGATATGTGCTAACTCTTTATCATCCATCTGTGCAACATCAAGGTTATCTAAATAATAATGTCCAGAGGTGGGGCGATCTAAACAACCAATGATATTCATGGCTGTGGATTTACCAGAACCAGAAGGCCCCATAATTGAACAATATTCACCTTCTTGCACAGTTAAGTTGACATCATTAAGGGCTTTGACTTCAGTTTCGCCACTGCCATAAATTTTAAAGATATTCTCTAAACGAATAATTGCTGATTTCGGTACAGGATTGGGAACTGGAGAATCGGTAATTGAAAGAGTGTTTGCCATAAGGATTTAGTTATTAATCGCGCCTTTACAAGAGTTTTATAATTTCAAAATTGAGACTCAATCATTTAATCTTATTAATAATCCGTAGTCGCACCACCTGAGCCAGATTATCGGTAGCAGTTATAGATTCTGGTTCAAAACTCACAGAATAACTCATTTAATGCTGTATTCCGTACTTTTTATACACCTCCGATACTAGAATAGTAGGTCTTCCTTCTAGCCGTTTTTGCCGTATTTCTAATAAACTCTGCTTGAACGACTCTTTAATTTTGTTTCCCTCATCAGGATCACCGAAGTATTCATCTAAAATTTCATCTACTGTATTACGGCTCAAGTTTTGTAACTGTTCTGTTGTCATATCTTTTATTTGCTATAGTTTCTCCGTTTAATGAAATATACACATCATTATAACAATTGGGAAATAATTAGTAACCTATTTTAGAGTATGCTTGATAATGAACCAATCTAATAAGTAAATTACTAAGATTGCACTCATACCTACATTATGGTAATTTTGGAACACGGTGAATATCATTTAAAAAAATATGATTACTGATTCTATTATCCTTACTTCAGAATAAATTGCCGAATATCGTGACAAATTTGCAGGGTTAGATGACGCTCTCTATGCCATTAAAATCATAGAAGTATCTGGTGGAAATTCAACTAAAGCTGTAAATTTACTTGCTCCTAAATATAATATTTCTATTAATAAATCACACTCTCTTTTAGAGGAATTAGCGCAAAAATTTCGTGATATTATTTGTGATGAAACATTTATTGATGATTTAATGACTGGATTATTAACTGTTGCTGTCAGTAGTTTAACGGCTACAGGTCAAATTCCACAGGCTATTGCGACTCCTGTTGTTATTTATTTAACTAAAATTGAGAATAAGTTCTACTAAATTGCGGGTTTTGCTGCGTTCAATATATTCTATCGCTTCGGTGTCTCTGCCCAAGGCTAGGCAGACTTCGACCATGCGTCTATAAAGCTGATTCCATTCTTCTGCTTGTTTGCGTTTGGCTTCTTCGCCAGAAATAATGTCTCCTCGCAAAGCTTCAACTGTTGCAATAGCAGAGGCAAAGGTCGTGTAAGCTAAGTCAAATTGTTTTGTATCTTGGTAGACAAAATCAAGATTGAATAAAGTTTTCGCATGATCTTGGGGAAAGGCGCTGCGGGTGTATACTTCCAGTGCAGCGGTATAAGCAGCGATCGCCATTTCAATATTCTCAGCTTGCTCTTTTAGTATTCTGTGACTGTAAGCATTCCCCAGATTATTTTGTGTCATTGCCCAATCAACAGGAAAGCCGCTGCGGGTATAAACAGTTAGAGCAATTTCGTAGCCAGCGATGGCAATTTTCATGTTGCTGGCTTTGCTACCTAAGGTGAACTGCTGAATCAGATTACTCAGATCAAAAATCACTGCGGCGATGTCTGCTGCTGCATCTGGTTCCGCTGCTGCTAGGGTATTTGTTGCCCAACGGTGCAATAATTCTGCAAAAATATCATTGAGTTTATCGGTATTTGTTGCCAGCAATTGGTAAATTACTTGAGCATCGCCGTTGCTTTCTAATGTTTTTAACAGTACCTCTTGTAAAAATTGCCCGTAAATCTCTATATCTTCTGGGGTGATGGGGGTAGCTTCCGAGGTGAGTTGTGTCGCTAGGTTTCTCAACCAGTTTGCAGTATTTTCATTACCCTGCTGTGCAAAATTATCTGCTACTGCTGCCAACACTTGCAAAAAACCAGCATCAAGCAATTCTGTATTAGCTACTAAAATTTTTGGTTCTTCTCCATTAGGGCAATTTAGCAGACTTTCGATTAGCTGGTAATAAACTTGTAGGCGCTGTTCATTCATAGTCAGGTGCAAGTATCATGTAACACCTTTTTTATTATGGCTTGTTGGCGATTAGCGCAATGTTAGTGACCAATCTTGTAATGTTTGTCTTTAATGTCGTAATGTTAATGACCAACGTTGTAATGTTTGTCCTTAATGTCGTAATGTTAATGACCAATCTTGTAATGTTTGTCTTTAATGTTGTAATGTTGGTCACGACAAAATAAACTTGCTGCATCTACGCGTGTCGTAAGCATCGCTTCATTAGTAAAGTAGTATAATACACTACTAATTACACATCCCTCTTGGCCTACGACAACACCTGCAAATACCTTGCCGAAAACTACCCAGCCGAGTTTGCCAGCTGGTTACTCTCAAATGACACCTCAGATATCCAAGTACTGAAAACAGAACTGAACCTCGAACCAATTCGCGCTGATTCGGTGACATTCCTGCAAATCTCCAGCCAAATTCTGCATTTGGAGTTTCAAACTACACCCAAATCAACACCTCCCCTTGACTTTAGAATGCTGGATTACTACACCAGATTAAAGCGAGAATACTGGTGTGACATTGAGCAGGTGTTGATTTTCTTGCAAGCTACCTCCTCAGAAATTGTATTGAATACACAGTATATAGACACCAACACCACACATAGATATCGAGTGATTCGTTTATGGGAAGAAGATCCCACACCACTGTTAGCTAACCCTGCACTCTTACCACTGGCGACATTGGCGAGAACCGACTCACCCGCAGACTTATTAGAGCAAGTCGCTGCTAGTGTCGATATGATTGAGGAAACGGGCGAAAGACAGAATATATCAGCTTGTGTACAAGTTTTGGCTGGTTTACGGTTTGATAAAAGTTTAATTAAACAGCTATTTAGAGAGGAGATTATGCAAGAATCTGTGATTTACCAAGACATCCTCCAAAAGGGATTGCAACAAGGAGAAGAACGAGGAAAGAAGCAGGAGGCGCTACAACTGATTATGCGTCAGTTAACACGTCGGTTTGGTGCAATTGAGCCGGAGATAGAACAGCAGATTCGCACTTTATCTATAACTCAACTAGAAGAGTTAGCTGAGGCGCTGTTAGATTTCAATAATCAAAGTGATTTAGTGAATTACTTAGGAAATATCTCTTTACCTCAATCTAATCAGGAAGATTAAGTTTCGCTATTCCATCACTAAGCACTTCTCAAAGCCACAATGGGATCAAGTTTAGCAGCGCGACGTGCAGGGACAACACCAAAGAATAAACCGATACCGCCAGAAACACCAACTGCCATTGCGATCGCTACAGGAGAAAGACTCGCTTCTAAAGGAGTCAAGGCTCCCACTAATAGGATGCCACTAACACCAACCGCTGTTCCAACTAAGCCACCAACAGCAGAAACAATCACAGCTTCAATGATGAACTGTAATAAAATATCTTGTTCAGTTGCTCCGATCGCTTTTCTAAGTCCAATTTCTTGGGTACGTTCAGTGACGGAAACCAACATGATATTCATGATCCCAATACCACCCACAAACAACGATATCCCGGCGATCGCTGCTAGCATAATTGTCAATGCACTTGTAATTTGACCAACTGTTTGCAAAGCATCCTTTTGGGAACGAACAGTAAAGTCATCTTCACCATTAATTTTGTGCCTTAGACGCAACAAATTAGCAATTTGAAACTCTGCTGCATCTACGCTCTCTGAATCACGAGCCGCAGCGACAAGGTAATCTAAGGCAATACCATAAGGAGAATTTTTTCCTACAAGTCGGTTTGCTGAAGTCGTAATTGGTATCAAGGCAGCATCATCATAGTCTGCTCCGACGCTGGAACCTTTGGATGTTAATGTGCCAATCACTTGAAAACTGGTATTTCCAACTCGCAATTGCTGACCTATAGCATTAGTACTACCGAATAGTTTTTCTGCTAAGTCTCCACCTAACACAACGACTTGGTTACTTCGCTTGATGTCTACCTCAGAGAAAAACCTGCCTTTATCAGTTTCAAAATCCCGCACTGATAGAAAACTGGGAGTTGTACCAATGATATTGACATCTGTGTTTCTGTTGCGGTATGTAACTACCTGTCTTCTGTTTAATTCTGGCGCAACTCCTACAACTGTTGGTACTTGAGAAGCGATCGCTTCGGCATCTTGCAACACCAGAGTTTTTGGTACTTCAAAGGAGATACGCTGAGTTTCTTGATTACCTGGCAATATAAACAGTACATTTGGCCCTAGTGACTCCAGCTGTTTGTTAACGAACTTTTGCCCACCTTCGCCAATACCAATCATGGCAATCACCGAGGCGTTACCAATGACAATACCCAACATGGTGAGGGCGCTACGCAACTTATTCGACAGCAGAGTTTTCCCCGCCATTTGCACGCTTTCTACAATATTCATGTCTTAAAAATTACGAATTACGAATTATGAATTATAAATTATTCTCTTCTTTAGCCTTTTGGAATTTGTAATCTTTAGGTGGGTTGATAAACACGCGATCGCCTGAATTAATTCCCCCTAAAATCTGGGTTTGGTCTTGGATTTGTGCCCCAATGGTAACTTCGCGGAACTGGGGTTGATTTTTTTCATCGGGGACGAGTACTCCAGTTTGTCCTTTCTCGGTAACAATTGCCACAGTAGGTAACACCAAAGCATCACTGACGCGATCGCCTAAAAAAGTCAAATCCACATTTAAGCCAGAACGCAATTGATCTGTACCAGTATCCAGAGCAACCCGTACTTGGAAGGATGTCACGCCTTGTTCTACTACTGCTTCTGGTGCTATCAGGCGGACATGACCTTTAAAAACTTGATCGGGATAAGCATCAGCAACAATTTCTACCTGCTGTCCCTGTTTAATTCTGCCTATATCAGCTTCTGGAACTTGAGCCAGAACTTCTAAACCGCGTGCTACAGCAACAATTGAACTAGAAGTTGCCGATGCGCTAGTAGAAGCCGAAGTTGTAGGTGTCACAAATGAACCGATATTGGCATATTTCTGCGTCACGATTCCGCTGAAGGGAGCGCGGATAATAGTATCTTCCAGCCTCACTTGAGCTGCTACTAATTGGGCTTGGGCAGATTTAACTGCTGCTTGGCGTTGGGCAATTTCTTCGGGACGACTACCATTTTCTAACAAAACCAGTGCTGCTTGTGCTTCAGTCACAGCTGCTTCTCTTGCAGCTATTTCTTCACTCCGAGTTCCACTTTCTAACAGTGATAGTCGTTTTTGCGCTTCTTCTAAACTAGCTTTAGCTCTACTATCTTCACTAAGATACTGATCTAACTGATCTTGAGAAGTTGCTCCTTGCCTTGTTAATTCCCGATATCGGTTTACCCGTACTTGTGTTAGGTTAACTTGGGCTTTTGCTGATTCTACTTGTGCTCTTGCTTGGGCAATTTCCTGAGAACGATTCCCGGCTTGGGCTTGGGCTAACTGGGCTTGAGCTTGGGCCAAACGCGCTCTTGCTTGAGCAATTTCTTGGGGACGATTTCCTGCACGAGCTTCATCTAATTGGGCTTGAGCTTGGGCTAAGTTAGCTTTGTATTGCTGGATTTGGGCTTGAGTTTCACCTACATCCATTTTGGCAATAATTTGTCCTTGCTGGACGCGATCGCCTTGTTCCACATATAACTGTGCTAGCACACCAGGATTTTTGGGACTGATATTCACACTTTGAACTGGCACTACCTTACCACTGGCAGAAATCCGCAGAGTGACATTTTTTGCTTCTACAGGCACGGTTAATTCAGTAATATCTTGTTGGCTTGCTCCCCTATTGACCAGGGTATAAGTTGTTGCTGTGCCAACAACCAAAGAACCCGCCGCTATCAGCCCAATCAACCAACGTCGCGGATGCTTAAGTTTGCCAATACCGGGAATTTCTATATTTGTAATCATAAATACTAGCCTACGGTGATTGCTGTGCTAATGCTTAGTAGCGTTTAGTGGGATGGCAAGTGCGGGAATGTGAAAAGCTGCTGGTAGCCTAAATATTTATCAATAAATCAACAAAAGTTAGCTCAATACTTGCTCAATGCCCCTTTATATTAGCCTTTAGCATTTCCGTATGCTTCACCTGATTGGGTGACTTTAGTCATGAGTCAATATTTCAAAAGTAAAAGTAATTACTTTGAACTTAAGAAAGATGAATATGCAATTACGCCTTTATCAGCCAACAATCAAACCATCTTGAACTCGAATAATTCTTTATAGTTTGGGCAGCAATATCTGGTTTATGAGTCACAATCACAATTGTGATCCCTTAGCTTATTACTTAAGCTTAGAGGTTCGGGAACGCTTTCACAGAACGGTTGAGGCTCAAGGAAGTTCGGCGATCGCTACTTCGACAAAGCTCAGTACAAGTCAGTAATTATCAAAATTTAAAGCGAATCAAGATACATATAACCCTACAAGAGTTCAGATGGAAAACTAATTATTACTACTTCCCCAGACAATAGGGTAATTATTTGGGATATTTCAGGTAAATAATTAGTTGAAATACCGCATCAAAATATAGTTGTATTTGCTGTTTTTAGCCCGGATGTCAGCGGATTGTCACAGTTTCAAATGATAAATTTTATTTCTTGCCAATGGTGATATCAATAAGGGAAGTAGGTTAAGGTGATTGATGCAGCCAGCGTTAACGACTGTCAACTTTGCTGTCCTTGCAGAGTGGAGATCGTTTAAGCTAGCTGAAAGATTCTTTGAGTTGTGGTTAAGAGGCGGTAGTGTGCCTAAACATATTCGTTTAATTTCTTTTCTAGTTGCCTGTAGTTTGTGGAGTATGCCCAAGGCAGCTCACGCGCAGGCACTCGTACCACATACACTGCAACTAGATCCAGCAAAGTTGGAGAAGCAGGGGTTGAGTTTAGCACAAGAAGCGGCTCAACTAGGTCAATTTCAACAGTTTGAGTTGGCTTTGCCAAGGGCAAGACTGGCTAGTCAACTAGCTCCTCAAAATGATAAGGTATGGTTTTTGTTGGGTGGTTTGCAGTTGCAAACCAAAGATTTTGATGCGGCGATCGCAGCCTTGAAAAAGGCACAATCACTCAATCCTAAAAATCCCGACGTTTTATTTGCTTTGGGTTCAGCTAATTTTCAACAAGAAAAATATCAAGCAGCTATTAGCAATTACCAAGCGGGTTTGCAGCTAAAACCTAATGACCCAGATGGGTTGTTTGATTTGGGTAATGCTTACTATATGCTGAATCGATTGCCCGATGCGATCGCTCAGTACAATAAAGCCGTATCTCAAGATAAAAAATTCTGGCCAGCGATTAACAATATTGGTTTAATCAAATATGAGCAGGGCGACACTGAAGCAGCAATTAAGCAATGGCAAAGTGCTGTTAGTATTGATAAGCAAGCCGCAGAACCATTGTTAGCACTGGCAGTAGCCCTTTATAACAAAGGCGATGCCTCCGGCGAGCTACGCTTACGGCAACAAGCTCTGAAGATGGGAGAATCTGCACTCCGCATCGATGGACGCTATGGTGATTTGGACTTCCTCAAGCAAAATCTTTGGGGTGAACGCTTACTGTCTGATACGAAAAAATTCTTAGAATTACCCAGTATCCAAGCTGCCCTACAACAAAGCGAAAGACAACAACCTACTCAATAGAAAATAGGGCATGGGAAAGAGGCAGAGGGGCAGGGTGCGGGGCGCAGAGAGGAAAAGGTTAAAGGTAAAGGATGAAGAAATCCCTTCCTTACCAATTACCCTTTGTCCTTCTTACCCATGCCCTATGCCCCATACCCCATTCCCCTATTTCAATTAAATTACTTGCCGAATACCACCTTCTCATAGTACATATATACTATACAAAGAGAAAGATTCGCCTAAAACTTTTGGGCGAATCTTTCTGAAAAAATGTCGTCAGCTTTTAGTGGTTGTCTATGGGAGAAGTGCCAAGATTTGATCAACAAACTGTTGATGGTCTACAACCGGCTTAGAGATGTAACCATCAGCACCGCTTTGCTTCAGAAAGTTCTCGCGATCGCCTTCCATTGCGTGTGCTGTCACCAAAATAACAGGCAAGTTTGCTGTTTTTGGGTCAGATTTCAACATTTGTGTGATTTTAATTCCATCAACAGATTTACCTTGATAAACACTTCTTGAAAGAGAAACATCCATTAAAATCAGATCTGCTTCTCCTGATTGGGCAATGTTTATTACTTCTTCTACATTTTCAGTGTGCTTCACATCTAAACCGCCTCGCTTGGTCAATATTTTAGAAAAAACACGAGCATTAATTAGATCGTCTTCAACAATTAGAACGGTTTTCATGAGAATTTTATTTATAGAGGTGAGGAAGATTACAACCTGAGCAAAACATTTGTCTAGCTCCTTTTTAGTAATCAAAGTGCATCCCCGTCATCAAGGATGATACTACTGCTGTTTATCTTTTGACTATCAAGATTGTGTTAGTAATCCCATTTCATCCGTTATGCTGTGTTTGCTGCAGTGTTCAGTTATAGCGACTTTTGTGTAGTTAAAATTCAGGGAAAAAACTCATGGCCAAACAGTTAAACCTTCTCTCAACGGGACAGGTCATCACAACAGCCCTGCATACCGAGATGCAACGGTCTTACTTGGAATATGCCATGAGTGTGATTGTTGGGCGGGCGTTACCAGACGTGCGTGATGGTTTAAAACCTGTGCATCGGCGGATTTTGTATGCCATGCACGAACTGGGACTGACACCCGATAGACCCTATCGTAAATGCGCTCGTGTAGTGGGAGATGTGCTGGGTAAATACCACCCCCACGGGGATCAAGCAGTTTACGATGCCTTAGTGAGGTTAGTACAGGACTTTTCTAGTCGTTATCCCTTACTGGCAGGACATGGTAACTTTGGCAGCGTTGATAATGATCCACCAGCGGCGATGCGTTACACAGAAACGCGGCTGTCACCTATTAGCCACGAGGGAATGCTGGCAGAAATTGGTGAAGAAACTGTGGAATTTGTTGGTAACTTCGATAATTCCCAGCAAGAACCAACAGTGTTACCTGCTCAGTTGCCGTTTTTATTGTTGAATGGCTGTGCTGGTATTGCTGTGGGTATGGCAACGAATATTCCTCCGCACAACTTAGAAGAAGTGGTCGATGGTTTAATTGCTTTAATCGACCAACCGGATTTGCCAGACGAAAAATTATTAAAATTAATTCCTGGCCCAGACTTTCCCACTGGTGGAGAAATAGTAGGTGATACAGGAATTCAAGAAGCATACAGCACTGGTAAAGGTGGAATTGTATTGCGAGGAGTCGCAACGCTGGAAGAAATTGCACCTGTTAGAGGCAGCAAACGGCGGACAGCAATTATCATCACGGAACTGCCTTATCAAGTGAATAAAGCAGGCTGGATCGAGAAAGTAGCAGATTTAGTTAATCAAAGCCGCCTGCATGGAATTTCTGATCTTCGCGACGAGAGCGATCGCGAAGGAATGCGGGTAGTAATTGAACTCAAACGTGATACCAACCCCCAAGAAGTTCTCCAGCATTTGTATCACCAAACCGCTTTACAAACGACTTTTGGCGCAATTCTTTTAGCAATAGTAGATGGACAACCCCGCCAGTTGAGCTTGCGGCAGATGTTGCAGGAGTTTTTAAACTTCCGCGAAGAGACGCTAAATCGTCGCTACGGTTACGAGTTGGGTAAGGCGGAGAGCAGGTTGCATGTAGTAGCAGGGTTACTCAAAGCTTTGTCTAATCTAGATGCAGTCATTGAAATTTTGCGCCAAGCTGCCGATGGTAGCACAGCAAAAATGAACCTTTGTAGTCAACTAGATTTGAGTGAGGTGCAGGGTGATGCAATTTTGTCTATGCCGTTGCGCCGCCTTACCAGTTTAGAACAGCAGAATTTGCAGCAAGAATTTGACCAACTCAGCGAGCAAATTACTTTATTGCAAAGATTACTTAGCGATCGCCGAGAATTATTGAAGTCAATGAAAAAAGACTTGCGATCGCTCAAACGCAAGTACGGCAATCCCCGACGAACCAAGCTCTTACCTAATATTAGTGAGACAAGAATACAAGAGAGCAAGGGGACAAGGAAAAAAGGAGCAGATTCAGATCAGGACAATCCCAAATCCCAAATTCTCAATTCACAATTAGAACAGTCAGCAGAAGAAGCAATTTTAGAATTTACCCAACGGGGTTATGTACGCCACACTCAACCATCAGGAAGAAAGTCGAAAGCCGAAAACGGTCTGCATGATCATGACTTCATCATCCAAACCGAGTTGACTGATACAGAAAAAGAATTACTGGTATTAACCAGTAGTGGCAAAGTCTACCCAGTGAAGGTAGGAGAAATTCCTTTAACTACTGGACGTTCTTCAAGGGGAACACCATTAATTACTACACTTACTAACACTGCTCAAAGCGCTCAAGAAGCTGTGGTAAGCCGTCTGTTGCTACCAGAAAATTTAGACACTAAACAGCTGATTCTACTAACAAAGCACGGGCGAATTAAACGCCTGTCTTTAGGAGAATTGACTAATCTAACTCGTCGCGGAATTACAATTTTGAAGCTCAAAGATGATGATGAATTGTCTTATACTCAATTCACTATTTCGGGGGAACATTTAGTTTTAGCTAGTTCCAGTGGGCGAGTGTTGCGGTTTGCAGTCAATGATGAACAACTACCTGTCATGGGTCGCACAGCAATGGGTTTACAAGCATTTAGGCTGTTGAGAAATCAGCTGATGGTTGGCTGTGTCACTGTAGGTAAAGATGACCAACTACTGCTAGTTACTCAAGAGGGATATGCCAAGCGGATGGCTGCAAGTCAGTTAAGAGCAGCTAATCGGGGCGATTTAGGCACGCAAGCATTTAAATTTGGTAACAAAACTGACAATCTAGCTGGTATGGTTAAGGCGATCGCCTCTGCTGAGGTGGCACTAGTTACTAATAAAGAGCGAGTAGTGAGAATACCTGTGGAAACAGTGCCTATCTTAGGTAGAGATGGTAAGGGTGAAAGCATCCTCCAACTTAACCGTGATGAAAAAATTATTACTGTCGCTGAAATTCGCTAGCAAGGGAGATTAATTGAAGAAAGTAGGAGGCAGAGGAGATTTTACCTCAGTAGGGGTCAGAATCCTCTTTTGAACAAACCTTCTGCCCTCTGCTCTCTGGAGACAGTGCAGTCTTCTCCCTACAGCCCTTCTCCTAAAGGAGACGCTACGCGAACGGGCATCCTACGGCAGGCGATTTCCCAGCTTGGTGACTTATACCAATTCGCAATTCGCAATTCGCAATTAAAAAACTTAGATGCAGCAAAGTTTTCAATGGTTAAATCTGTATCAGATTTTTCGTGAAATGGTATTACACCAGTAGAGCTTGGGGTATTAGTAGCATCCGCACAGAAACCGAGAGCAGCAGCATTACATGAATACTACAAAAATTTTTAGACACTAACTAAAACCCTTGATTTACTGTTTAGCATGTAATGATGTATGTAGGTAAGACACGATCATAATTGGGCGGAAGATAATGCGAGATGTAGTGAAGTTGTCATAAGCATCTTCCAGGGTATCGCTCATGAAAATTTTGTTGGTAGAAGATGACATAGTACTCAGTACGGCACTGGCAGAGTTACTGAGAGCAAATCATTATAGTATTGACTTAGCCAACGATGGCGAAACTGGGTTAGACCTAGTGATGTCGGCTGAATATGATTTAATTTTACTGGACTGGATCATTCCGAAACTGGATGGTATTACCTTGTGTCGGCAACTGCGATCGCAAGGCTACAGCAAACCAATTTTGCTACTAACTGCCAAAAATTGCAATGCAAATATTATAGAAGGATTAGATGCTGGAGCAGATGATTATGTCATCAAGCCCTACGATTCAGAAGCATTGTTGGCAAAAATTCGGTCTTTGTTACGCCGTAGTGGAACAATTGCATTATCCAAGTTAACTTGGGGAAATCTTTGTTTAGACCAAATCCCTGGCAAAGTAACTTGTAACGAGCAGATAATTCCACTCACAGCTACAGAATATAACCCTCTTTTATCACTTTGGGAGAACCCAATCGCTGAAAGCCTTTCGAGGCTTTAATACCAATTCTCTAAAAGCCAGCTACAGATAAAGCCACCAAAATATATTGCCTTCGGGCAATAGATGCAATAATTGGTTTGGTTAATTTTCTAATAAGAGCGTAGAGAGCAGCACGTAAATCATCAAGTTTCTCAGGTAATAACCAACGAAGTCGGCGCTTAATATATTGCCAAACCTGCTCAATGGGATTTAACTCTGGAGAATGTGCAGGCTGAAATAATAAAATGATGTTATCTGGTACTTGAAGACGTTTGGCTTTATGAAAAGCACCATTATCGAGTTGAATAATTAGTACTGAATCAGCAAAATGTTGAGAAACTAGATTGAGGAATATCTGAAAACAGTCAGTATTAAGGTGTGAGAATTCCCAAAAAAAGCTTTCTCCAGTGAGTGGTTCAATAATTCCATATAAATATGTTGCTTTGAACTGCCATTGATGTACACCAACTGGTTTAATACCCGCAGCAGTGATTTTCCTACCTGTAATTGTTTTCAATCCAATTCGAGTTTCCTCCTCACAGCAAAAACGAATCGTTTTAGTTGTGCATAAAACTAACTGTTAAACAAAACCAATGGAGCATTAATAAGTTGTCTGCAAGGTTTTTTTAAATGCCTCTACTTTAGCTTGTGATTGTTTAGAGCTTTTGGGGCGAGGAACTTTCGGACATGACTCCAAACGGTAATACACAAGTTTGTAAACTGTCTTGTAGCAAGTATTTACTCCCAAGTTTTGTTCTAGCCATTCGACAATTTCTTGATAACCATTAAACCCTTGTACTTCGTGCAATCTTTTATCTAGTGCTTTTTCTGCCCATGTTGGAATGGTTCTTGGTCTTCCTGGTGAAGATTTTTGTTTTAATAGTCCTTCAATTCCATCCGCTTTGTACTGTCGAATCCATTTGTGTAGTGTGACTCGGTTGCGACCAATCATTTCTGCGGTTTGAGAAATTGTTTGACCATGCCCTGTTTTGAGTAGATAGAGTAACTGCACTCGTTCTTTACCAGTTGCAGTTTTTTGTATTGCCAGTAACTCTTTGAGTTCTTCTTGAGTTTCTTTAATTTCTAGTTTATATACCCCTGACATTGTTCATCCTTCATCTCATTAAATCTTATTCTCTCATCTGTAGCCATATTTTAGAGAATTGGTA
>NZ_JAECZB010000112.1 GCF_016056295.1 Atlanticothrix silvestris CENA357 | reverse complement strand
ACTATTAAAACAAAAATCTTCACCAGGAAGACCAAGAACCATTCCAACATGGGCAGAAAAAGCACTAGATAAAAGATTGCACGAAGTACAAGGGTTTAATGGTTATCAAGAAATTGTCGAATGGCTAGAACAAAACTTGGGAGTAAATACTTGCTACAAGACAGTTCACAAACTTGTGTATTACCGTTTGGAGTCATGTCCGAAAGTTCCTCGCCCTTTAACTTTAACTTAGTACTGGCAGACAGTTTGTATGGAGAAAGTGGAACTAACTTCATATCTGTGTTAGATGAAATGAATCTAAACTATATAGTAGCGATTCGCTCAAACCATTATGTGGATTTACTTCCAAGGCAACATACTCAATATTTAAAGTGGCATAAGTTTAAAAGGGTATTTTCAGACCTTAGAAGTGAAAAGCGGTTGATTAGAGAAATAATTCACGGCAAACGACAAGAGAAAAGATATTGGCAGATTACCACAGACAGTGAGAATTTACCTGATAACACTACTTGGTATGTGATCAGTAAGTATCCAGACATTAACAAGCGAGATGTTGGTAATTTTTATGGGTTAAGAACTTGGGTTGAATATGGCTTGAAGCAAAGTAAAAATGAATTAGGTTGGGCAGGCAGATTATCGTCTAACTCACTACTGTGATATTGAACGATGGTGGGAGATTGTTATGAGTGCTTACTTGATGGTTAGTCTCCACTCTGAACAAATGCAGTTTTCTGTGCCAAAGTCACCATCAAAATTGGCTGAACATCCTTGGTGGGATGATGGCAAAGGTTGGAAGAATGTTCTGAACAATCTCCGTTTAATTGCCCAACCTTTTATCCTATTTAACCTGATATACCCCTGGTTAACAGTTTTTCCTATTCCCCAATTGTCCTTGGGTTTTTCTAAACTTCAATCTATTATTTATAATCTCACCAGTTCAATTTTCATTTTCCTGACTCACCCTGATTTCTACTTTTCCTCTGCCTAGAGTGACAAATGAGAGCT
>NZ_JAECZB010000111.1 GCF_016056295.1 Atlanticothrix silvestris CENA357 | reverse complement strand
TGACTTGATTATCGGGGCAACACGTGCCGACCCCAACGGTCTGTATGGTGCAGAGTCAAGCTACGTGGTCTTTGGCCGCAGCAGTGGTTTTAACGCTAGCCTTAACCTTTCATCTCTTGATGGTAGTGAAGGTTTTGTGATTAACCGCATTAATAACGGTGACAGGTTAGGCACCTCCGTCAGCAGTGCGGAGGATATCAACGGTGACGGCTTCGATGACTTGATTATCGGGGCATCAAGTGCCTCCCCCAACGGTCAGTCTAGTGCAGGGTCAAGCTACGTAGTTTTTGGTTTTGCATCTCCTACGCC
Source organism: Atlanticothrix silvestris CENA357 (assembly GCF_016056295.1). Lineage (GTDB taxonomy): Bacteria > Cyanobacteriota > Cyanobacteriia > Cyanobacteriales > Nostocaceae > Atlanticothrix > Atlanticothrix silvestris. The sequence continues at coordinate 770 of NZ_JAECZB010000111.1, read as the reverse complement.
CACTAATAAACCTCCTGTCGCAGTTAATGACACTGCTACCACCGATGAAGATACTGCCGTTAATATTTCAGTCTTAGCCAACGACAACAACTCCCTAACGGTGACGGCTCTCAATGGTAAGGCAGTTGTTGTTGGCACTACCGTCGCCCTGAGTTCTGGTGCTTTAGTTACCCTTAATGCTGATGGTAGCTTGACCTACGACCCCAATGCTTTATTTGAGGCTTTGGATGTGGGTGAAAGCGGCATTGATAAATTTACATACACCACTAGCAATGGCAGCTTTAATAATACAGCTAGTGTCAACTTGAATATTAACGGAGTCAATGACGCACCCAAGCTGATTTCAGTTTTTAATCTCTCAACCCTTAATGGTAGTAACGGCTTTGTAATTAACGGTATTAATAGCGGTGACTCCTCAGGCAGTTCTGTCAGCAGTGCGGGGGATATCAACGGCGACGGCATCGATGACTTGATTATTGGGGCAATATTTGCCGACTCCAACGGACAAAGCGGTGCAGGGTCAAGCTACGTAGTCTTTGGTAGCAGTAGTGGTTTTAACGCTAGCCTTAACCTTTCATCTCTTGATGGTAGTAACGGCTTTGTAATTAACGGTATTAATAGCGGTGACTTCTTAGGCACCTCCGTCAGCAGTGCGGGGGATATCAACGGCGACGGCATCGATGACTTGATTATCGGGGCAAGTAATGCCGACCCCAACGGTCAGTCTAGTGCAGGGTCAAGCTACGTGGTTTTTGGTAGCAGTAGTGGTT
>NZ_JAECZB010000016.1 GCF_016056295.1 Atlanticothrix silvestris CENA357 | reverse complement strand
GTCTCAGAGAGAGACTCGGCGAAATAGGAATGTCTGTGAAGATACGGACTGCCTGCACCTGGACAGAAAGACCCTATGAAGCTTTACTGTAGCCTGGAATTGTGTTCGGGCTTCGCTTGCGCAGGATAGGTGGGAGGCATTGAAGTATTCCTTGTGGGGAATATGGAGCCAACGGTGAGATACCACTCTGGCGAAGCTAGAATTCTAACCCATGACCGTAAGCCGGTCAGGGAACAGTTTCAGGTGGGCAGTTTGACTGGGGCGGTCGCCTCCTAAAAGGTAACGGAGGCGCGCAAAGGTTCCCTCAGCACGCTTGGAAACCGTGCGACGAGTGTAAAGGCATAAAGGGAGCTTGACTGCAAGACCGACAAGTCGAGCAGGTACGAAAGTAGGCCTTAGTGATCCGACGGCGCAGAGTGGAATGGCCGTCGCTCAACGGATAAAAGTTACTCTAGGGATAACAGGCTGATCTCCCCCAAGAGTCCACATCGACGGGGAGGTTTGGCACCTCGATGTCGGCTCATCGCAACCTGGGGCGGAAGTACGTCCCAAGGGTTGGGCTGTTCGCCCATTAAAGCGGTACGTGAGCTGGGTTCAGAACGTCGTGAGACAGTTCGGTCCATATCCGGTGCAGGCGTAAGAGCATTGAGAGGAGCCTTCCTTAGTACGAGAGGACCGGGAAGGACGCACCGCTGGTGTACCAGTTATCGTACCAACGGTAAACGCTGGGTAGCCAAGTGCGGAGCGGATAACCGCTGAAAGCATCTAAGTGGGAAGCCCACCTCAAGATGAGTGCTCTCACTACGTTAAGTAGGTAAGGTCACGGGCAGAACACCCGTTTATAGGCGGTAGGTGGAAGTGCAGTAATGTATGCAGCCGAGCCGTACTAATAGACCGAGGGCTTGACCTCTCAAACATTTGGTTACCAATTCATTCGCGTTACTTGCAGTCTTCAGGGTTTTGTGAAGTATTAGAAATGTAAAATTTCAAAAGTCATTTTTAATTTTACATTTTTAATTTTTAATTCCCATCAGGTTTTCCTGGTGTCTATTGCGCGGTGGAACCACGCTGAACCCTTCCCGAACTCAGAGGTGAAACGCTGTTGCGGCGACGATAGTTTAGGGGTAGCCCTACGCAAAAATAGCTCGATGCCAGGTCTGTTTATCTAATGAAATACCAAGGTTATGCTATTAGTATGACCTTGGTATTTCTTATTGGGAGATTTGCTGATAGCGAATTGGCAATTCACTTAGTGGTTGGTTTTGGAAATACGAGCATGAGGAAATATGTTCCCCTTGCCCTGCTATTAATACTTATAAACACAGTGGTGTTTTCGGCTTTTCCATCTGTATGTCGTAATTACAATGATCATATTATTTGTATCCTAAGTATTAACCGCAGTGCCAAAAATTATTGGGAATACAGAGCATCTGTTAGTGTGGATGGAGTGAAAAATCCTAATGAAGTCTACAACTGTCGTGAACGAGTCAAGGTGAAACGAGACAGAACTGTTGTGTCATTTGGACAAAACGACCCTGGTGAATTGATATGCAGTTTTTTTAAAAAGTCTTGAGGGTTAACTCACCATTTTAGTAATTCCCTTTGACTAAGAGTAATTATCTACCGAGCTGCTGTAGATTCTATTAAGGTTTAAAAATTATTATGACGACAAAGATTGCACCCGTTATTGCAGTGCTGGGTCAAAATAGTGTAGCAATAGCCCGCAAAATGATGAGTGTTTTGCCAGGGGCGACATTATATGGTTTGGCGGGTCGCACTTCTGAGGTTGATGTGAGTTTTACGAATTTCGGTGATACATTGCGGGAATTGTTCGTGGAGGGAAGGCCACTGATTGGTATTTGTGCAGCAGGTATATTGATCAGGACATTAGCACCTCTGCTCTCAGATAAACGGCAGGAACCGCCAGTACTAGCTGTTGCTGAGGATGGTAGTGCTGTGGTTCCTCTTTTGGGTGGACTTAATGGGGTAAACGATTTAGCACGCCGTATTGCTGAGGTACTTGATGTTAAAGCTGCAATCACAACTACAGGTGATCTGCGTTTCTGCACTGCGCTGTTATCGCCTCCTCCTGGATACCATTTAGCCAACCCGGATGATGCGAAGACATTTATCTCGGATTTGCTAGCTGGAGCGCAAGTGAAGTTGGAGGGGATGGCATCGTGGTTGAGTAATAGTCAACTACCCATAGACACTAACGGAAGTTTAACCATCCGGGTTACGGAATGCTCGGTGACACTTGCACCCAATTGCCTTGTGTATCACCCAGCAACTATAGCGATCGCCATTAGTGATACTGTTGATGTAGCTTCAGTACAACAGTTACTTACTGATGCCGAACTAGCTCCTACATCTGTAGCAGGGATATTTGCACCTTTAGCTATGGCAACTAACCCAGCCATTAACGCTATTGCTGATGCCTTGGGAGTGCCCACACGCTTTTTTACTTCAAATGAGTTAGAGACTCTGCTATCACAAGGTTATAGCCCTGCCCAAGCAGCAGCGATCGCTGCAACAGGGACATCTTTTCATCTCCTCACCTCTTCATTTTCCCACCTAGCGATCGCGATTGCCCCCCAAGTAATCGACCCCAGTACTATAGGTCAGCCAAGGGGACGCTTAGCAATTGTGGGTACAGGCCCTGGTTGGTCACAGTGGATGTCTCCGGAAGTGAAGGAAATACTCAAGTCTGCTACTGACTTAGTAGGGTATAAAACATACTTAGATTTAGTCGGTTCTCTTGCTTATGGCAAACAACGGCATGAGTCAGATAACCGCGAAGAAATTGCACGGGCAAGGATGGCACTGGATTTAGCAGCAGAGGGGCGATATGTCGCAGTGGTTTCCTCTGGCGACCCTGGTATCTATGCAATGGCAGCAGCAATTTTTGAGGTACTGGATCACCATGCCCAACAGGAATGGAACAGTATTGATATTCATGTTGCACCAGGGATATCAGCAATGCAAGCTGCGGCGGCTGCGATTGGCGCTCCTTTGGGACATGACTTTTGTGCGATTTCTCTGTCGGATATCTTGAAACCTTGGTCAATTATCGAACAACGAATCGCTGCCGCTGCTTGTGCTGATTTTGCGATCGCATTTTACAATCCAGTTTCCAAAGAACGCACCTGGCAACTAGCAGCAGCTAGAAATATTTTATTGCAATATAGAACACCTGATACTCCAGTAGTATTGGCAAAGAATGTTGGTAGACCAGGGCATACAGTTAAAGTGATTACTCTTGAACAGTTAGCGCCAGATGTCGCTGATATGCGGACTATTATTCTTGTTGGTTCAACACAGACTCGGATTATTCAACGCGGCGATGACAGGATTTCTGTTTATACGCCTCGTCGTTACACTGAAGGCAAGAATGCATGAGTATTTGCTGAGGCTTTGAGAAGCGATCGCCCAAGTTGGCTGTGTCAAAAAAAATTTCCAGAGAAAATACTGTTTCTCACAGATTTCATGGAAGTAGTGTTGTAATACAATCAATAGTACCGACGGAGATCACTGCAAGTTCAGAGACAATACTATAGAGAACCATACTTTACGAATATTAACAATGACTGGAACCACACAGCAGTTACCTTCAAGTACCTTAGAAAAACTTTTTTGGACTTGGCAAGGTTACAAAATTCAATACACTGTCATGGGTACAGGAAAACCTCTGGTATTAGTTCACGGCTTTGGTGCTTCTATTGGTCACTGGCGTAAAAATATTCCCGTTTTGGCAAATGCTGGCTACCAGGTTTTTGCCCTTGATCTTTTAGGTTTTGGTGGTTCCGACAAAGCGCCAATTGATTACAGCGTGGAAGTGTGGGTGGAACTTTTGAAAGATTTTTGCTCCACACACGTTCAAGAACCTGCCGTATTTATCGGCAATTCTATCGGCGCACTTCTGAGCTTAATGGTACTAGCAGAACATCCAGAAATTGCGGCTGGTGGTGTTTTAATTAACTCAGCTGGTGGATTAAGCCATCGTCCCCACGAATTGAACCCACCGTTACGGATTGTGATGGCAGCTTTTAATAGAGTCGTGCGATCGCCGATAACAGGTAAATTTGTCTTTAACCGCATCCGCCAAAAAGCCCAAATTCGCCGTACCCTGCATCAAGTTTACCGCGATCGCACAGCCGTAACTGATGAATTAGTTGATTTACTTTATACTCCCTCTTGTGATCCGGGAGCGCAGCAAGTTTTCGTATCTATCCTCACAGCACCCCCTGGCCCAACTCCAGAGGAACTATTGCCGAAAGTAGAACGTCCTTTATTAGTAATTTGGGGTGCTGATGATCCTTGGACACCAATTACTGGAGCCAAGATTTACGAGGAGGCTTATAAGAATGGCAAAGAGATCAAAATTGTTCCCATTCCTAATGCTGGTCATTGTCCCCACGATGAGGTTCCAAATGTTGTCAATGCCCAGATAGTTGATTGGTTAAGCCAAATGTGACTACGACGACTATAAAGGCATTTTGAGCGTCTTACTGTAGATAGACGCAAAGACACTAAGGAACATGGGTTGAATAAGGTGCATTGAACAATCCTAAAAGGTAGATTACGCCTTCACTAATACAGTTGGCATTAGGAGATGTCTATTAATAAATCCATGTTCCTTCAAAAGTACATTGTGCTTACATCTTTGTGTAGGCAGGGTAGAAATGCAGTTAATACTCTGGCTGAGTACCTTTTACTTTTTTTAATTGCGTATTGACAAAATCAGACTCAGGTGGTGTGTGTAATGGAGCTTGATATGCGTAATCAAAGGGAAATTCCCTTAAGTTACCATCCAGATTTTTCCGAGCTAGGCTATGAAGTTATTCAAGAACTAGGACGTAATCAGGAAGGGGGACGCATTACTTACCTAGCTAATGTCCGGAAATCTCATCAACAGGTGGTAATCAAAGAATTTAATCTTGCTAGTACAGGAACTGACTGGTCTGGTTTGAAAGCTTATGAACGTGAAATTAAAATTCTGCAAACCATTAATCATCCCCGTATTCCTCGTTATATAAGTTCTTTTGAAACACCAACGGGTTTTTATTTAGTGCAGGAGTATAAAAACGCTCCATCTTTAGGGGTATGTCGCAGCTTTAACCCAGAAGAAATCAAGCAAATAGCTCTGTCAATTTTAGAAATTTTGGTTTATCTACAACAGCAAGTTGACCCAATTATCCATCGGGATATTAAACCAGAGAATATTTTAGTTGACGAACACCTGAATGCTTATCTAGTTGATTTTGGTTTGGCTCAGACACAGAAAGCGACAACTACTTTTAGTAGCTTGGCAGCAGGAACCCCAGGTTTTATGCCGCCAGAGGAATATCTTGGTTATTCTCTCACCCAAGCTTCAGATTTATATAGCTTGGGCGTAACACTGATTTGTTTACTTACTGATACTAGTTCTATCGATGCTGGTAAATTAATTGATGAGCGCAATCGCTTCAATTGTCAAAAATTAGTTCCTCAACTGAATCCACGTTTCAGGTCGTGGTTGATGAAAATGGTAGAACCTAAGTGGAATCATCGTTATGCCACTGCTGCTGCTGCCTTGGAAGTAATTAAGCCTATTCAGGTAACTGGTAGTGTCACAACTATAGAAACTTTAATTGCTGCGATCGCATTTAGCAAACGAACTACTATGCTAGGACTAGCCATTATTGGGATGTTTGCAGTGGCAGCAACAACTTTGATACTTTCTCAGCAAGATGGTGCAGTACAACAGCTACAGGAAATCAGTCAATGTCAAGACTGTCATCTTTAAGTAAATCATGTACCGATTCAGCAACGCCCGTGATATTCATTCATCCTGTAACCGTCCGTCCTCCATGTGAACAATGCGATCAGCGATATCTAAAATACGCACATCATGAGTTACAAGTAAAACAGAACAACCCTCTTCTTGAGCAAGGCGTTGAATAATATCAACTACATCCCGCCCAGTTTTACTATCTAATGATGAGGTGGGTTCATCTGCTAAGACCAATTTAGGTTGAGCAACTAAAGCGCGCGCGATTGCAACTCTTTGCTTTTGTCCCCCTGATAATTTTTCTGGGTAATAGTCTATGCGATCGTTTAATCCCACTGCATCTAAAATAGCTACAGCCCTTTGGCGATATTCATATTTGGGAATCTCTGGGTGTAGTTTCAAGGACATTCGCACGTTACCATAAGCCGTCAAGCACTTGAGCAAATTGTGATGCTGGAAGATAAAACCGATTTGATTTCTAACTTGTATTAACTGCTTTTTAGTACAACCTCTGAGTTCTTGATTAAATATTTTCAAACTTCCTTTTTGTACCGAACGTAAACCCCCAATTAGTGAGAGTAAAGTTGTCTTACCACTACCTGAAGGGCCTGTAAGAATTACAATTTCTCCTGGGTAAATTGCTAAATCTATATCAGTTAACACGGGTTTTTGTAATGTCCCCTGTCCAAAACTATGGTTGAGGTTAGTGACAGTCACAGTGGGGGAGGGAGTCATACAATTTTGAATTTTGAATTTTAAAACACGTCGGCGGGATCGGCGGAACGGAGTTTTGTCGTAGCGATCGCACCGGAAACACTACACATAATAATAGTTAAGAGAAAGACTTGGATGGCTACACTGGCTTTCATCACAAGAGGTATACGTGTGAGTGTCACCAATAAATCATAAATTCCGACTGAGGCAAAAAAACCAGGGACAAATCCCATCACACCGAGAATGACGGCTTCTTGTAAAACTACTATTAATAGAGAGCGATCGCTATAACCCATTGCTTTGAGTGTGGCATACTCTGGCAAATGATCACTGACATCAGAGTAAAGAACTTGATAGAGAATAATTACTCCCACCACAAAGCCGACAATCGTACCAAACTTGAGGATGATTCCTTCTGGCTGGGAAGCGTGAAACTGTTGTTCCCGTTGAATTAATTCTTTGTGGGTAAACACGCTAATATCGGAGGGGAGACGTTGACGTAACTGTGCTTGGACTGTTTTGATATTTGCGCCTGTTTTGAGGCTGACAACCCCCAGTCTGACTGAGTTGAGGCTATTTTGCCCATTCCTTAGCCCATAATTCCAGTCACTGATTATCACATTACCTTTATCGTTCATTGTGCTACCCATGTTAAAAAGTCCTACTACATAGGTGCGTTGATTATCCATGAGAGTGACTAACTCTTTTTGCTGAGTCAGTAATTGAGGAATGTCTCCTAAAGAAGCTTGGGAGAAACGATCAAATAAAACCCCATCTGGTGTAGTTAATTTGGGAAGTTGTTGCTGAATTTCTGGTGAGTTCAAAACAAAAGATTGGGTAGGATTGAACGCAATCACCCGGACTTCATTACCAAAAAACCCGCGTCTTTGTCGTGTTCTCTGTCTAGAACTGCTTGGGCGAGATAATTCGTTGGGGTTCACCCAATTCGCCCTACTAATATAAACTGGTGCAACAGCTTCTACACCATCGACTGAGGCGGCTTGATAAAGATAAGCGCGAGGGAAGGAAATTCTAAACTGTAAACTGGGACTAAATGTGGAAACTAAGATTAATTCTCCGCCTAAACTTTCATGCAGTTTGGTTGTTCCCTCAGTCAGCATAGCCAAGAGTCCCATCTGGGAGAACATCAGGATATTGGCAAAGCATACGCCTGTCGTGGCGACAGCTAAACGTACTTTTTGATGAGATAATTGTGCCCAAGCTAGGGGAGTTTCTAGGGGGAGATGTTTGAAAATAAGTTTTATCATGGGAACTGGAGACAAATCAATTAAAAATTAAAAATTAAAGATTAAAAATTAAAGAACTTGTGGGAATGGGAACAGGGGAGTTGATATTCTAAGTGAGAGTGTTTTAGTTCTAAACGAGAAACTTCTAGCTCTAAGCGGGAGTGTTCTAGTTATAAATGAGAAACTTCTAGTTCTAAGTGGGAGTGTTTTAGTTCTAAACGAGAAACTTCTAGTTCTAAGTGGGAGTGTTTTAGTTCTAAATGAGAAACTTCTAGTTTTAAGTGGGAATGTTCTAGTTCTAAACATGGAAATTGGGGTTTGTAACTGAAAACTTGAAAGTTTGAAAATAAACTTAGATTCTCTGTACCCAAAACTTTCCTCAAACTTTAATCCTCACTCTTACCTGCATCCCAGTCAAAGCCGCCACCTTGGGACTATCTTCAGAATCAATGCGGATTTTTACTTCTACTACTCGCGCATTCACATCGTTAGTAGGGTTATTTTGGTCTTGGCTGAGGCGGGTTTTACCGATTTGCAAACCAATTTGATCCACTTTTCCCCGCAGTTCGCCACTAAAACCGCCATACTCGCTGGTAATGATGGCTGGGTGTCCTAGCTGCACTTTGACGATATCAGTTTCGTAGACTTCCGCGATCGCATACATTTGTTTTGTTTGTCCCAATTCTGCGATTCCTTCTTGGGTGTTTACCTGTTCACCGACGCGGGTATTGATACGTAAAATTTGTCCCGCAACAGGAACTCGTACTTGGGTATCTTCTAATTGGGCTTTACTTTGTTCTACCTGAATTTGGGCTTGTTGGAGTTCGGCTTTGGCTATCTCTACATCAACTGGACGCACTTCTTGTAAGCGTTTGAGATTGGCTGTTTCTTTGGCAAGCTGGGCTGCTAATGTAGATGTGGTATTTTCTAATTCGGCTTGATTTTGAGCAACAATGGCTTTAGCCCTCTCAAATTGTTCTTGAGCATCATCTAATTCCGCACGCTGAATTGCTCCTTCTGCGACTAAAGTGAGGTAGCGCTGGTATTTTAGCTCGGCGTTACGCATTGTGGCTTCAGCTTGAGCAATAGTTGCTTGTCTTTGTTTGGTTTCAGTGCGTAACCTAGCGGTTAATTCGGCGATCGCTGCTTTTTGGGCTATAATTTCACCCTGTTTAGAATCTCCTTGTTGAATTTTTCGTAATTGTGCGCGTTTTATGGCGACATTCGCCTGTGTTTCCTTGAGTTGCTGTTCGACTCTATTCTGTCCTTGGAGAATCGCAATAACTTGATTGGCTTGTACAAAGTCGCCTTCTTGAACCAAAATTTGGTTAACGCGGCTATCTTGAGCGTTTACCACAGAAATTTTAATTACATCCCCTTGGGGAACTAACTTACCCAAAGCCACTACTTGAGAGGAAGTAGTCACTTCAGTAGGTATAGGAGAATCACGGGGGTTGTTTTGTGCTTGCATTGAACCGCAAGCTGTACAAACAATTAAACTGAGAATAGTTGTGTTAGCGACACAACATTGGATAATGGTAGATACACCTTGCCGTAACTCAACCATAGTGTTAGGTAGAAACTTTTGCTCTTTTTTAAGACAAAAAGATTTCAGAAAACAGCATGAATCTTTAAATTAATCTAACCTAGTACAGCAGGCGCGGAAATAAGCGCAAAGTTTAGCCACTACGTTGACGGGGTTCCCCCGGTTGTATCAAGTGGCGTGGCGGTGTCGGTGAGACAGCCCTGTTCGCGCAGCGTCTCCGACAGGAGAAGGGTTTCCGTCCCGCCAAACTTTGTAAGTAGATAATTGGTCTTATCAGGCGCGATAAATCGCGTCTCTACATGAGGCTCTTTGGCTTAAATAAACGGTATTGACCCATGATAAATGTTCTGACACCCTTGCAAAAATGTAATTACGTAAAGCCTGCGGTATAGCTGGGCTTAGAGGGTAGTGGTAACGAGCGTCATTACGAATTACGAATTACGAATTGAGTTCTAGTAACCCAGGCGGTGGCGTAATTTCAATACGACCGTTTCGTAAATCTACCACGGGTGCGATCGCCATGACAAAGGGAATCAAAACAGTCTTTTGTTTTTTGTCATGAGCAAATGATGGGTGCAACTCCACTTCTAATAAATCATTACCAGCAGGAATCACATCTACCACTGTACCGACAAGATCCCCAGACTCTTGCATAAAGACTTCTAAGCCAATCAAATCTATGACGTGATATTCATCTTCACCTAATGGGGGGCGATCGCTTGCTGGTACCATTAACTTACAACCACGCAATTCTTCTGCTTGGTTACAATTTTCCACACCCGCTAATTTAAGAACATACAAGTTTTTGCCATTGATGTAACGTCCTGTCAATAATTCGATGGGTTGTGGTTCACTCTCACCAGGACGCAATAACCAGCGTTTCCCCGGTACTTCAAATCGTTCGGGGAAATCTGATTGTGGATAAACCCGCACCTCCCCAGACAATCCTTGAGGGGCAACGATTTTTCCAATTTCGAGCCAATCATCTAGATTTGTCATTAGTCAGTTGTCAGTTGTCAGTGGTCAGTGGTTAGTGGTCAGTGGTCAGTGGTTAGTTGTTTATTATTCTCTCCCCCTGCCTCCTCTGCTCCCCTGCCTCCTCTGCTCCCCTGCTCCTCTGCTCCTCTGCTCTTTTAATCAAGTACTCACAGCTGCACGCTGATACGTTTCCTCTACTACTTTTGCTAAACGTTGCATTCCAGTGACTATTTCTTCATCGCTACCAGTGAGGCTGATGCGTAAACATTGGTGCTTGTGCTGCCACTCTTCACGCAAACCGGGGAAGAAGGTACTACCGGGCACAACAATTACACCAACTTGCTTGAGCTGCTGATAGAAATCCCAATCAGTAATAGGTAAATTTTGTAGCCACAACCAGGCAAAGATTGCTCCTTCACCGCGATGGAGGAACCAAGGTAAATCCTTGGGCATCGCTGCTTCTAAAGTATTTTCTAGAACAGTGAACTTATTTTGGTAAAAGGGACGGATGACTTGTTCTGCTATGGTGGGCAAAGCACCAGAGTTAATTGCCAAAGCTGCAATTGCTTGCCCATAACGTGATGGGTGAATACATAAATTTGTCTGAAAGGACTCTAGCACTTGAATCATCTTTTGATCACCAATGGCAATACCAATGCGTTCTCCTGGCAATCCTACCTTTGATAAACTCATGCAGTGCAAAATGTTATCGCCAAACACTGGTGTCATCTCTGTGAAATTCAACGCTGGGAAGGGAGGGCCATAAGCCGAGTCAATTAACACAGGCACACCGTAAGGTGCGGCTAGAGCAGCAATTTTTTTTACTTCATCGTCGCTGAGAACATTGCCAGTGGGGTTACAAGGACGAGAAAAGATGACGCAACCTGTGTTTTCTGAAATCGACAGTTGGCTAAAGTCTGGACGATATTTAAATCTGTGGGCAGTTTCATCAATATCTAGAGTTGGTTTGTAGGCAATTAAGGCTTCTGGAACTAAGCAAACACCGCCGTAACCTGTATAGTCAGGACTTAGGGGTAAAACAATTTGCTTGAGTTCGCCGCTGGTGGTGTAGCCGCCGAAGCTATTAGCAGCGTAAAAATAGAGGCTTTGGCTGCCTGGGGTGATGAGGATATTGCGTTCAGTTAAATTTAACCCATAGCGCTTGTTAAAGTCGTTAATGATCGCTTCAATTAATGGTGCATAGCCCTGACTTGACCCATAGCGACAAACTACCTCACCATATTCTGGACTTGCTAAGAGTTCTGCTGTACAATCTCGCCATAACTGCTCTACTTCTGGCAAAATCAACGGGTTGCCGGCACTTAAATTATTCAATTCCTGCCCTGCACCAGCTCTTAATGTTTCGTTGATATCTTTCATAATCGCTCGCACACCAGTCAGGTTGGACATTTGAGCGCCAATTTTAGTGAGGGCAGGGTTCATAAGCTTTGTAAAATTAGAAATAACTGAGGGTTGAACAAATTTATAAGTCTATTGCAGTGGTATAGCTATCATCTTTGAGCTATTTCACCTGTAACTAATGTACCAATCTCATGGGAAGATGTAATTTTGTAATTTTACAAGTTAATTTACAGAAAAGTAACAAATAATTTTTGCGATCGCTCCCCGATATAAACTCAGATCAGCCCATTAACACAACTTTACATAGGAGGGCTGACTGTGGAAGTTAAAGCAGCAGTAGCTTACGGCGCGGGTAAGCCGTTATCTATCGAAACCGTTCAACTAGCCGCACCACAAGCAGGAGAAGTGCTGGTTGAAGTTAAAGCCACTGGCGTTTGCCATACCGATGCTTATACCCTTTCCGGTGCAGATCCTGAAGGCTTATTTCCAGCAATTTTAGGACATGAAGGTGCTGGTATTGTGGTAGAAGTAGGTGCTGGTGTTACGAGTGTAAAACCAGGGGATCATGTAATTCCCCTTTATACTCCAGAATGTCGTCAATGCGAATATTGTCTGAGCTTTAAAACTAATCTTTGTCAAGCGATTCGCCTTACCCAAGGACGCGGTGTCATGCCCGACGGTACTAGCCGCTTTAGCATCGGTGGAGAGATGATTCATCACTATATGGGTACATCCACTTTTGCTAACTATACGGTGTTGCCAGAAATCGCCGTGGCCAAAATTCGCCCAGATGCGCCTTTTGAAAAGGTTTGTTACATCGGCTGTGGTGTAACAACAGGGGTAGGTGCAGTGATTAATACAGCGAAAGTAGAACCAGGGGCAAATGTTGTAGTTTTCGGCTTAGGCGGTGTGGGCTTAAATGTCATCCAAGCAGCCCGAATGGTGGGAGCCAATATGATTGTCGGGGTAGATATTAATCCCGACAGGCGGGCTTTGGCAGAAAAGTTTGGCATGACGCACTTTGTTAATCCCCAAGAAGTGGAGGGTGATTTAGTACCCTATCTGGTTGATTTAACGAAAGGTGGTGCTGATTACAGCTTTGAATGTATTGGCAATGTCAATGTGATGCGTCAAGCATTAGAATGCTGTCATAAAGGTTGGGGCGTAAGCGTCATTATTGGTGTTGCTGGTGCTGGGCAAGAAATTAGTACTCGTCCCTTTCAATTAGTCACTGGACGCGTCTGGAAAGGTTCGGCATTCGGTGGCGCTAGAGGGCGTACAGATGTGCCGAAAATTGTTGATTGGTATATGGAAGGAAAGATAAATATCGATGATTTGATTACCCATCTCATGCCGATTGAGCAGATTAATGATGCTTTTGATTTAATGCACAGAGGCGAATCAATCCGCAGCGTAGTCACATTTTAATTGTTAGATTCAAAGTAGGGTGGGTAATGCTCACCTTGATTAAAAATAAATTGTCAGTGGTCAGTGGTCAGTACTCAGTGGCAAAAAACTAACAACTGACAACTGACAACTGACCTACGTAGCGTAAATTAAGTCACCAGGTTTTGACGATGCAGACACCACAAACCGGACAAACAACGACAAACCTGCAAGCAAATCTCTATGAAACCGACTTTTACGCTTGGACTCAGCAACAAGCTAACCTATTGCTACATCAGGAATGGAACCAGCTTGACTTGCCCAATTTAATTGAGGAAATTGAATCTTTGGGCAGAAAGGAACGCCAAGAATTGCGAAATCGCCTCAGTATATTAATAGGGCATTTATTGAAGTGGGAATATCAATCAGCAAAACGTGGTCGTAGTTGGTTGAATACAATTCGTATCCAGCGTCTAGATATTTTGGAATTACTCGCAGAAAATCCCAGTCTCCAAGCATACCTGCAAGAAGTTCTGCCGAAAGCATATCTCAAAGCAATTGCCTTAGCTTCTGGAGAAACAAATCTACCTCTAAAAACATTTCCCCCAAATTGCTCTTATACCCTAGAAGAAATTATGAGCGATCGCTTCTATCCAGGTGAACCTGCAACGGATGATTTGATGGAATAAGAGTGCTATCAGTTAAATTTCTGCTTTGGCTATTTTCTCTAAACGATTAGTTTCACCTTTTGCATATTTGAGTAAGTCATCCCAATCATCTGGAGGATGACCACTTTCAAGCATTTTCTTAAAAACTCGATAAGCGTCTGTATTACTATCATAGGAACGCTTAGAGTTCTGATCGTTGACCCAGACGAAAACAATGATTTTACTCTCTTGATGATATCGAAAAAACAGTCGGTATTGTTGAAAAAATTTAGCTCTCAACCAGTGCTTGTAATCATCTCCAAGCGTATTGCCCTGGCGATAATAACTACGTGTTGGATCTTGAGGAATCACATCAAATGCCAGTTTTACTATAGCGGCTAGACGCTTTGTGGCGTTTTTCTTCTTGTAGTCTTGAGGATTCTTCTGACGCAAATTTTCAACTTGTGTCAGAAGCTCTTCAAATTGGTTGAGAAAAAGAGAATGAGCAAATATGTTCCATCCATTAATAACTAGTGGCTGATTTACAGACAAACTTATTCATCCTCGTCTGAAAGTGGTGCATCAATATCAAAATCAACTTCAAAAACCAAGGACTGAACACGGTCTACCAAATCAGAACTAATTGCTTGTAAGTGCTGAGGATTCTTTTCTATATCTCGTGCAATAAAGTTTAAAAACTGCCCAAGTAGAGGATCACTCTCTGTTTGGTCAGCGCGAGAAATCACTACTTGACCGTCAGACTGGATGGTGTAGCAGATTTTATCACGCTTATTTAAGCCTAGGAATTTGCGAACGGGATCAGGGATGGTAGTCTGATAACGATCAGTAAGAGTAGATTCTGAGAATTGAGCTGGTGTTACAGCCATAGCGACCTCTAAATTTGTCGGTTAAGCTCTATTTCAGAGTAATGCAATTGCATTGTCTTTGTCAAGATTCATATTTTTGGGTTTGGAGCTTAACGATTAGCTTCACCGAAAGCGCGTATGCCTTTGTTTTACCCTATATGAGCGATCGCTTCTATCCAGGTGAACCCCCAACGGATGATTTAATAGAATGAATAATCCTCAACTAACTTCAGAATATCAAAGCTTTGGCGGCAAACTCGGCTTTTACTCTCATCCCTCTTCTACCTGTAATGGTGAGATGCGCTTTGCCGTTTATCAACCACCACAAGCTACTCAACAACCAGTACCAGTTCTTTATTTCCTTTCTGGTTTGACTTGCACTGAAGAGAATTTTATGGCAAAGTCAGGGGCGCAACGTTATGCAGCTGAGTACGGTTTGATGTTAGTTGCACCAGATACTAGCCCTCGTAATACTGGCATTGTTGGTGAGGATGACGAGTGGGATTTTGGCACAGGTGCAGGCTTCTATGTTGATGCTACAGAAAAACCGTGGCGATCGCACTATCAAATGTATAGCTATGTTGTTCAAGAATTACCTGCTTTAATTGCTGCTAACTTCCCCATACAACCAGAAAAGCAAGGCATTTTCGGTCATTCGATGGGCGGACATGGGGCGCTTGTTTGTGCTTTGAGAAACCCGCAACTTTACAAATCGGTATCTGCTTTTGCACCTATTGTTGCACCTATGCGTTGTCCTTGGGGTCAAAAGGCTTTTAGCCGTTATTTAGGAACCAATCAAGAAACTTGGCGTGCTTATGATGCTAGTGAATTAGTTCAGCACACCCAATATCACAGCCCGATTTTGATTGACCAAGGAACTGCTGATAAATTTTTAGCTGAACAATTGTTGACAGAGGTGTTTGAGGAAGCTTGTATGGCTTTCAAACAGCCCCTCACCTTGCGTTACCAAGACGGTTACGATCACAGTTATTATTTTATCGCTACTTTCATTGCAGATCACATCCGCCACCATGCGATCGCTTTGGGCAAAATTTAGTGAAGATTAAACTAATCTAAATAAACTTCATAAATAGCTTTGTCAGTTACCTTGTTTACTGTATTGATCTTAAGCAATACCTTATTAGTAAATTAAGTCTGAATAACTTAATGACTAGGAGAATATTGTGAGTAAAAATTTATTAGCTTTTATAGCTAGTATAATTTTTAGTTTTGGGACAGTAATTTTAATTAAAAGGCTGAATCTACCTGTATTCGTCACCTTCAGCGCTGCTATTTGTGCTAGTCATATTTTGATGATTTTAGTAATGATACAGAACTTTTTGTCTAGATCTCAAAAACTCAAATAAACTTTTCGATAAGTTTATTTCTTCAGTTTGTAAATCTTTTGAGACTTCAGCCAATTAATTGTCAATACGCTTCATCTCCATCTAAAAATTTTCAGGCTGTGATTGTAAAATTATCAAAGTAAGTCAGCTACGCCAATATCAGAGGTAAAGCCCTTACTAAAAACAAAAAATTGTAATCTTGTGTGACACTTACGTAAGTCCTCACAAGACGGTGATTTATCGCGTTTTTGTGATTTATCAAAAAATCTTAACCGAGACCTATTGAAAGCGGACTAGTTTGTAAACGATTCGCTAAATTATTGACAAGTATTAAATACAAATTAACAAGATAATAAATAATGTAAACTAAAGTCAACTAAAATTGATATAAAAAAATATTCCAAGTGTCAAAAACCAGAGATAATCTTTGACAAGGCAAAAACAAGAAAAACCATTAAATTTGGATAAAGTTTGATGTCTATAGACTGCTCCTAACTTCAGGGGAGTATTCGTCAATGAACACTCGGTAATCATTAACCTGAAGTGTAATTGATTGTGAGCAGAAGTTAAACAAAATAGAGAATAAAGAAAAGAGCGCGCGGAGATTTGAATGAGTAATAGCAGTGCAACTACAGCAGCATTCCGCTTGAGTGAAAAGTTACCTTTTCCCCTGAAGCGTTTAGCAGATTTAGCTTATAACTATTGGTGGTGTTGGACTAGCGATCGCATCGCGCTGTTCCAAACTATTGATCCCCAAGAATGGGAACGCTGCGGGCATAACCCAGTAGCAACTATAGAATCGGCTAGTTATGAACGCCTCACCCAATTAGCCGAAGACCCATTTTACCTCAAGCAGATTTCCGCCCTAGCACGGGAATTTGATACTTACATGTCCCAGCAAGATACCTGGGTGAGTCGCGTTGCACCACAAGTATCTCAAGACAACCCCATAGCTTATTTTTGTGCAGAATTTGGCATCCACGAATCCCTCCCCGTGTACTCTGGCGGCTTAGGAATCTTAGCTGGGGATCACCTCAAATCATCATCAGATTTGGGCGTGCCGATGGTTGGTATCGGGTTGCTGTATCGCCAAGGTTACTTTCGGCAACGCTTAAATCGTCAAGGCTGGCAAGAAGATTACTATCTTGATAACCCCTTCGACAAAATGCCCCTAGAGTTAATTAAAAATGAGCAAGGGGAACCACTCACCATTCACCTCGAAATTCGCCAGCGACAAGTAAAAGTGCAAGTTTGGCGCGTGCAAGTCGGGCGAGTCACATTATATTTATTAGATAGCGATCGTAACGATAACGATCCCATTGACCGCTGGTTAACTGGACACCTCTACGGTGGTAATTTAGAAACCCGCATTGCTCAAGAAGTCGTCTTAGGAGTTGGTGGTGTCCGGGCTTTGGATGCCTTGGGTATTCAACCTTCTGTCTATCACCTCAACGAAGGACATGCCGCTTTCTGTACTTTAGAAATTGCCCGGTTAGAAATAGAACGTACAGGTAAATCATTTTACGACATTGAGGGCAAAGTCCGTAATAGCTGCGTATTCACCACCCATACCCCTGTTCCTGCCGGTCACGATGTCTTCTCTCCCGATTTAATCGACTCTTTCTTTGCCCATTACTGGCCGCAATTGCGACTTTCCCGCGAGCAATTTTTAGCATTAGGTGCTAGACGATTGGGTGATCCTTGGGAACCATTTAGCATGACCGTTTTAGCATTACGAATGTGTCGTGCTGCTAATGGCGTAAGTGAATTGCACGGTCAGGTTTCCCGCAAAATGTGGACAATTCTCTATCCCCAGCGGTCTGAAGATAAAGTACCAATTGGTTACATTACCAATGGCGTTCATGCACCAACTTGGACAGCTCCCTTATTGGCTGACCTATATAATCAGTATTTAGGAGCAGATTGGAAAAATCGTGCCGTTGATCCCAAGATGTGGGCGAAAATTGACGAAATCCCCGACGAAGAATTGTGGTCACGACACATTATCCTTAAAGAACGTCTAGTAGCTTATACCCGTTATAAAGTCAAAAAAGCACGAGAACAGCGCGGTGAAGATCACAGATTGATTCAAGCCAGTGATAGCCTGCTAGACACCAATGTACTAACCATTGGATTTGCCAGACGCTTCAGCCCTTACAAACGAGGGGATCTGATTTTGCGTGATGCACAACGGGCATTGAAGATTTTTGGTAATGCCCAACGTCCATTACAGATTATCTTTGCAGGTAAAGCTCACCCAGCTGATGAAGAAGGCAAGCGGATTATCCAGCGCTTGATGGAGTGGTGTCACAACTCAGGGATTATTAACCGAGTTGCCTTTATTGAAGATTACGACATTTACACAGGGCAAAAATTAGTCCAGGGTGTGGATGTGTGGTTGAATAACCCCCGCCGTCCCTTGGAAGCATCTGGTACAAGTGGACAAAAAGTCTGCTTCAACGGTGGCATTAATTGCAGCGTTCTAGATGGTTGGTGGTGTGAAGGCTACCAAGCCGGCCCCGATGGCAAAGGCACTAACGGTTGGGCAATTGGTGAAGATGCTCATACTAGTGACCAAGAATTGCAAGACCGCATTGATTCGCAATCGCTGTATCAGCTGTTAGAAGAGGAAATTGTTCCCCTATACTATGACCAAGATGCTCAAGGCGTTCCCCACCACTGGGTAAAAATGATGAAAGCATCGATTAAGACAAATGCGCCGCTATTCAACACAGATAGAATGATTGCCGACTACGTTACACAGGTCTATGTCCCAGAAATTTCTAAGACTGTGGAACCAATTTTAGCTAAAGTTCTGCTTTAAAGCAGTTTCAGTTTCCTGGGTCGATAGAGGGGCGGATTATCCGCCCCTTTTTTATTGGGATCAGTTTTTTAAATTCAATAAATCAACGTGAGTTCGACGGTTCTAAAAAAACGTGAGCTCGATGAACCTCTCACTCACTCACTCCCTCTCTCCGTTTCGGAGAGGTTCATCGAAGTCATACCAATTCACAATGACGCTCCTTCGTCGCTCTAAGCGTAGCTATGCCGCAGGCTTTACGCTGCGAAGATCGCAATTCGCAATTAAAAAACCTAGATACAGTAAACCTTTCAATGGTTAAATCTGTATCAAATTTTTCGTGAAATGGTATCACATTGGTATAACAGAGTTGTTTAATTCTTGCAAAGCACTTCAAGCTGGAACGATTTAGGGTGTCGGGTTTCTTCTCCACAAAGGTACGGGTAACACTCAAGAGCGTGGCTAAAGCTACGAAAATATAGCAGTGTTTAGGTAGATTAGGGCATGAATCAAACACCAAATCCTTACACCAATAGACTTTCAAGCTGATTGTCTGTTACCTGTTATAGTTAGTCGCTTTTGGGGAACTCTAAACTCAGTTACAGCATCATTAAGAAATGTGATGGTTGGGACATAGCAACTACAAAGTATGTAGGCACTCACTCTTACTTGTTTGAATCTTTAAAAAGTGAATGCATAAAACGACAGAACCCAACTGTATCTATGTATAGAGAGTCAAATCTCTTAAACCAAGTCAAGTTAGAAATTATGCAGGTGAATGATGACAAGCCTTACTCAAGTCCGCTTACACAACGACCTACTGCACCCAATCCGTGAGTGGTTAGAAAACATTGAAATTCATAACTCGAAACTAGCTCATCTGTTATGTAAAGCCATTCCTGCCCAATGTCCCTTTGAACGCGATATTAAGCTGTTTGGTCGTAAACTGTTTCACATTCCGCCAATGTGTAAATTAAATCCTCTCTATGAACAAGTAGTAACTCTACGTTTTAGAGCGCTTTGTTATCTTGCAGATGAATGTGGTGAAGATGTCACAGCCTATTGTTAAGACTAGCTAATTGCTTGATGCGGCAGTATCGGTAATTACAGATTTACGGTTGTAACCTACTTAAGTCTATACTAAGCTAACGTAAGCCTAATTAGATGTCTGGCTATTTAGTAGCTAGTACCCTTCTAAAGTGTTACCAATCTGTATTGTTTACCATACCTTGCTGAAATCACTAACATCATCATGACGCACATCTTACTGGTTGAAGATGAAGTCAAACTGGCGCGATTTGTAGAACTTGAACTGAGTTACGAAGGTTATCAAGTCAGCGTCGCCTACGATGGATTAACTGCGCTTACCGCAGCGCGGGAATTACATCCAGACTTAATCATTTTGGATTGGATGTTGCCT
This sequence comes from Atlanticothrix silvestris CENA357, assembly GCF_016056295.1. Taxonomy (GTDB): domain Bacteria; phylum Cyanobacteriota; class Cyanobacteriia; order Cyanobacteriales; family Nostocaceae; genus Atlanticothrix; species Atlanticothrix silvestris. The sequence goes on along the minus strand of NZ_JAECZB010000016.1, from coordinate 53,139 downwards.
GGTTTATCAGGTTTAGAAATTTGCCGTCGCCTGCGAAGTACTGGCGATAAAGTGCCGATAGTTTTATTAACAGCTAAAGACGAAGTGAGCGATCGCGTTGCAGGTTTAGACGCTGGTGCTGATGATTATGTAATTAAACCTTTCAGCGTCGAAGAATTATTAGCCAGAGTCCGCGCTCACCTGCGAAGAAACCAAGAAGCAGATGCCGCAGATATTTTAGAATTTGAAGATTTAAGTTTAAATCGTCGCACGCGGGAAGTATTTCGGGGCAAGCGGTTAATTGATTTAACTGCCAAGGAGTTTGATTTACTAGAATATCTACTCGCCCACCCACGACAGGTAATTACCCGCGATCGCATTTTAGAAGAAGTCTGGGGTTATGACTTCATGGGTGATTCCAACATCATCGAAGTTTACGTTCGCTACTTACGCCTAAAACTCGAAGCCAATAACGAAAAGCGCCTCATTCAAACTTTGCGTGGTGTCGGCTACGCTTTGCGTGAGTAGGGATTAGGGAGTAGAGGAGCAACAATCTTGGGAAAAGGGTAAAGGGTAAAGGATAAAGAAATAAACCCTTTCCCCCTTACCCATTCCCCTTTGCCCTTCTTACCCGTGCCCCTAACCCCTAACCCCTAATTTCCGGATTATCCCGTTCTCAGCAAAATCTCATGTAATTGATAGTTAGTTATATTAGGATGCACGGAGTTAACTCTATACAAAAACACAAAAAATTCAGACTGCAATGGCCTATCTAGAAACAGCAGCGCAATTCTACCGTGAAGTTGCCCAAACACCAGAAGTAGGACTTTGTTGCGTTCAAAGTACCCCTCTGCAATTACCAGGATTGAAAATTCCCTGCAAGATGCAGGAAATGAACTATGGTTGTGGCACTACTGTACACCCCACGGAACTTTCAAGCCAACCCACGGTGCTTTATGTTGGCGTTGGTGGTGGTTTAGAGGCATTGCAATTCGCTTATTTTTCCCGTCGTCCAGGTGGTGTAATTGCCATTGAACCGGTTGCTGCTATGCGAGAAGCCGCCACCCGCAATCTGGAAATTGCCGCTACAGAAAATCCCTGGTTTGACACCAGTTTCGTGGAAATTAAAGCAGGCGATGCTTTTAATTTACCTGTGGCTGATGCTGCCGTTGATATCGTCGCCCAGAATTGCCTTTTCAATATTTTTGAACCAGAAGATTTAACTCGTGCTTTACTAGAGGCATATCGAGTATTAAAACCAGGTGGACGCTTGCAAATGAGCGATCCTATTGCCACCCGCGCAATTCCCGAACATCTACGGCAGGATGAGCAGCTACGAGCCATGTGTTTATCAGGGGCGCTCACATACGATGAGTATACTGAACGCATCATTAATGCTGGCTTTGGTCAAATTGAAATTCGTGCCCGTCGTCCTTATCGTTTGTTAGATTCCCAAACTTACAAACTAGAAGAAAATCTACTACTAGAAAGCCTCGATTCTGTTGCTTTCAAAGTAGCTATTCCAGAAGATGGTGCTTGTGTTTTTACAGGCAAAACGGCAATTTATGCTGGTACAGAATCTTTGTTTGATGATTCAGCAGGGCATCTGCTTCAGCGTGGTATTCCCGCAGCAGTTTGTGATAAAACCGCTGCTAAATTTGCAGCTTTAAAACCAGGAGAAATAATAATTACTGATTCTACCTGGCACTATAGCGGCGGTGGTTGCTGTTAACTTTAGTAAGCCCCAATGTTTTTAATTAGTTTATTTCTGTCTACGCTTTTTTTAGCTTACTCTAATGGAGCCAACGACAATTTTAAAGGTGTAGCAACACTGTTTGGTAGCCGAACAACGAGCTATCAAACAGCTATTTTGTGGGCAACTTTTACAACTTTTGCTGGTGGATTAGCAGCAACTTTTTTTGCTAGTACATTAGTGAGAAATTTTTCTGGTAAAGGGCTATTGCCAGATGCGATCGCCAATGCTCCAGAGTTTCATATTGCAGTTGCGATCGCCTCTGGTTTAACGGTGCTAGTTGCTGCTCTGACGGGATTTCCCATTTCCACAACTCATAGTTTAACAGGTGCGCTGCTTGGCGCTGGCTTAGTGGCGATCGGACTCAAAGTTAATTTTGTAGCTTTGGGAAGTTTATTTATTTTACCCCTATTCCTCAGTCCTATAATTGCTATTTCTTTGGCAGCATTTATTTATAGTTTATTAAAATACAGTAATTCTCAATGGAACCTAGAAGCCAATCAAAAAACGATTGATGCTTGTCACCTTATCAGTGCAGGCATTATTAGTTTTGCTAGAGGATTGAATAATACACCCAAAATTGTCTCGCTGATTGTCATTATTGAGTATTTCTCAATCCAGGGAGGGATGATTACGGTAGCAATGGCAATGGCATTGGGGGGTTTACTCAATTCCCAACAAATTGCTGCAACCATGAGCGAAAAAATTACTTCAATGAACATTATTCAGGGTTTATCTGCCAATATGGTTACAGGACTGCTTGTAATTGCTGCTACTCAATTTGGGCTTCCTGTTTCTATTACTCAGGTTTCTGTATGTTCTATTGTTGGTGTAGGATTAATTGAGAAAAAAACCAATATACGCGTTTTTTATCAGCTTTTATTTTCATGGTTTTTCACTTTACCTATTGCAGCAATTATTAGTGGAATAACCTATAGATTATTGCAAGGATAAAACAATTGAGTAAATTTGTCCATATTTTGAGAAATATTAACCAATGCATACTATATCAATTACACCATTTAAGAATAAGTTAAATTACCCTTTGACAAAAAAGGACATTACTGTTTTACAAATTAACTTAGGTAAGCGCTGTAACCTTGCCTGTACACACTGTCATGTAGAAGCTGGGCCAAAACGTACAGAAGAACTTTCTCCAGAGGTTTGCCAACAATTAATTGAGATAATTCATAGATTCCCGGAAATTCAGATTGTGGATTTAACTGGTGGCGCGCCAGAAATGAACTACGGGTTTAAACCATTAGTAGAAGCAGCAAGAGCAAATAATAAACAAGTAATTGTCCGATCTAACTTGACTATTTACTTTGTAGATGGGTTTAGTGATTTACCTGAATACTTTGCTCAACATGAATTAAAAGTTGTGGCTTCTATGCCTTGTTATCTCGCAGACAATGTTGATAAAATGCGTGGTTTCGGTGTATTTGATCATTCAATTAAAGCTTTGCAATGGCTGAATAAACTTGGTTATGGGAAAGAACAAAATTTAATTTTAGACTTGGTATACAATCCGCAGTTACCCACAAGTGAAAAATTTTCTTTAGCTCCCGAACAGGCTAACTTAGAACGAGACTACAAAATATTTTTACAAAAGCATTTTGGTATTGTCTTCAATAATCTCTTCACCATTACTAACTTACCAGTTGGTAGAACTCAAATGTATTTAGAACGGAAAAAACTGTACACCAGCTATTTGCAGTTTTTAGAGTCGCATTTTAATAACGGTACAATTGACCATTTAATGTGCCGTGATCAACTTTCAATTGATTATTTGGGTAATGTGTATGATTGCGACTTTAACCAGATGATGAATTTGCCAGCGAAAGCTCTGAATGGTGAAACATTAACAGTTAAGAAATTACTAGAAGCTGATAGTTTAGACTTAATTAGTGAAATTCAAGCTGCGGCATATTGCTATGGTTGTACTGCTGGATGCGGTTCTAGTTGTGGCGGTGCTTTGGTGTGAAGCTCAATGAATTTCTGTCATAAAAAAAAATAATTTTGTACCAAAAATTGTTATCGGCTACGATTGTCGGTGAAAGATTATCTGGTGGTGATCAGTGTAGGATAAAACTGCAATTATCCTAAAAAAATCTAATATCTATGAAATTATTTACAATTTTATGGTTGGAAGGAATGATATGTGTATTAAGAATAACTAATCACTACTGTTCAGAGAAACATTGCGTTTGAGTTTAGCTTGGGATTACCTAACTTGCTGGCTTTTGGCATTCAGTTCCATACAGAGTTTGTTGCTTCACATCTGTATAAAAGCGCATACACCAGCCGTTGCGCTTTCGCCATTCTTGGTAAACGGTTGCTAGTACCATCACAGCAATAAAACCAACAGCAGTCAGCAGCAGAATCCGTTGCCATTTAAATGTTTGACTATTTTGCATTGTGGGTTTTTCGTTATTATGCCCACTCTTTCAGGCACAACAGCTTCCGTGCGAATGCACGACTACAATAACTGCCAAGATAACCCAAATGCGCGATCGCTAATTCTGCATTTCCAATCTTTCAAACAGCCCAGAACGACATCGATGCAATGGAACATTGCGTTTGAGAAGGAGCGCGGCGATGGTTTTCATGCTCTCGGATGCACGCCTCTACCTTTTTGTGGTACTGGTAAGGGCTGAAGCAAGTTTGTTTTGTGGGTACATCAGTCTCGACAATCTCACCCAGTTCATCCTCAAAGTTGATGTAGACAGACAATGCACTGCCATTATCTTGATCATTCTTAGTGATGAATAGAAGGCAAATATTTTATTAAAAAGCTGCCGTAAATATACGGTAAATGGTAACATAAGACCGCAGTAATTAGGTGCTGTAATACTACCTAAAAAAAGGCGAAGTTTTCCTGCGTCAGCATTAAATCCACAGTTCCCACGGGTATACCGAGGTATTAATGATAAATTCAAGTGGTACATTAGCAATCTTGCTGATGCTTTTTGTGATGGCTTTTTGGATTTATTTAGCCTTTAAATCCAAAAAAGTATCAAAATATTCACGCCCTATGGCAATTTTCCTCCTAGTTTCTCTAGCGATTGCTAGTGGAGGTATTGTATCAGCACAAGTAACCCTCAATCCGGCTCCCTTAAACGCCATAACTAGTCTTCCACCAGCTACAGTTGGAGACCCTACTCCAGCAACCCCACCACTCTTGACAGCAGTGGCTGAACCAAGTAATCTCGGAGACTTTGTTCGGGACAACACAGCCTTACTCCAGCTAGGAAAATCCCTATTTTGGGATATGCAGCTTGGTAGCGACGGCATTCAGTCCTGTGCTAGTTGTCACTTTCATGCCGGAGCAGATAATAGATCAAAAAATCAAATTAGTCCTGGTGTTTTGGCATCACTGAAAGATATAACTTTCCAGGTTGGTGGTAATCCAAACTATCAACTTACAGCAGCAGATTTTCCATTTCACAAACTGGTAAATCCTGATGATCGAACCAGTACAGTTGTTTCTGATGTTAACGATGTCGCCTCCTCCCAAGGCGTATTTCATAGTGTTCTGGTAGAAACTGTTCCAGGTCAAGCAGAGGATAATGTCACATCTACACCAGATCCAGACGGCTTTCAAATTAATGGCATCAATGTCCGCCGAGTTGAGCCACGTAATGCCCCAACAGTAATTGATGCTATCTTCAATAAAATCCAGTTTTGGGATGGTCGTGCCAAGGAAACCTTCAATGGAGTGAATGAAAAAGGAGCAGCAGACCTGAATGCTAAAGTTTTCAAGGCTTCAGGACTAAACCAACTAACTCCAGTTTCCATTTCGCTTAATAATTCCTCTATAGCTTCTTTAGTAACTGGGCCACCATTGAGTCCATTTGAGATGTCTGCGGATGGCCGAACTTTTCCTGAAATCGGTGCTAAGTTCTTACGAAGAAAAGGTCAGAAACTCAAACGTCTCAGACCGTTAGGTAAACAACTTGTACATCCGCAAGACAGTGTTTTAGGAGTTTTTAGTCGCTTCCCCTATAAAGGCTTGTCAATCGGAGCCTATGATCGGTTGATTATGAAAGCCTTTAAGCCGCAATGGTGGAGGTCAAGGTCTATCATTCAAGTTGAGAGTGATAAAACAACAACAATCCTCCCTGGAGCATTGGTTACCACTACTGATGGGTCTCTCACTACTGATGGAGCTACCATTACTGATGGAGCTACCATTACTGATGGATCTCTCGCTACTGATGCGGCTTTCAGTATTAATTCTTTGGCTACTACTTCTGATAGTGAAGAAAAACTGGTTTTATCTGAAAATCAGTTTACGCTCAGAGACTGGAATTTTTCATTGTTTGCTGGGTTAGCAATGCAGAAGTATATGTCTACTCTTGTATCTAACCAGACACCGTTTGATAAATTCCAGGCAGGAGATGTTAATGCTCTCACTCCTCAAGAAAAAAACGGTCTAGCTTTGTTTGTTAAGTCTGGAGCTAATGGTGGTGCAAATTGTAACATTTGCCATACGATTCCAGAATTCACTATGGCTTCGGTAAGAAGAACCACAGGAGTAGCTTCAACTGATTCTGGCAATCCGCTGATTAATAATTTTGCTAACGGCTTCATTCCTAACTATGGTGTTAGACCAGCTTCCGAAGACCCAGGAGCCGGAAGCTTTACCCTATCAAGATTTAAAGCTCCTACTCTGCGTAACATCGCCTTGACAGCACCATATATGCACAACGGTGGTATGGCAACTTTGGAGCAAGTTGTTGACTTTTACAATCGTGGTCGAGGTGACGATGGTGGGGCTGGTGTAGCGCCATTGAACTTAAACTTACAGCAAAAAGCTGATTTGGTCACTTTCATGAGGACTGGACTTACTGATCAGCGAGTCCTTCTTGAAAAAGCCCCCTTTGACCATCCACAATTGTTTATCCCTAATGGACATCCAGGTAATCAATTTTCAGTAACTTCCAGTGGTAATACCAATGGAACTCCTACTGCTACAGATCCTTTGGTGGAAATACCCGCAGTTGGTAGTAATGGTGTCACTACTCCCCAGCCAAATTTCTTAGACTAAAACTCTAGACTGGGCTTTATACCTTTTGGTTTTTGATATTGCTGAATCAAAGAATGTTTTTCTAGGGTAGGCTAAATGCCTACCCTAGAACATTTAGCATTAGTAACCCTAAACAAAATTGCACAACAAAAGATTAATAGGGTTTATGTATGTGGTCAGTGCCGCTAACCTTGTCAACTTACTCAAACAATTAGACCTTTTACCCTCTTGTACCAAATGGAGAGAACCCCATCGCTCTCAGTTTCACAATTAAGCTTTGATAGTGCTTTCCATAAGTGACACAAGCGCCTGAGGAAAGCGATCACATCTCCAATGGATGTAAAAAAACAGAAATGTTTCTTAGAAGCTGTTCATGAGCGATCGCCCACTATGGATGAAAGAAACCATTCTGTTTTTTTAGGAGAGGGTTAAGTACCAACATTCTTAGCTGAGTTTACAGCTTGCGGTAGGTTCTACATTTAAGAAAGTTCCTGAGCGGGGTGTAATTGAACGCAACTGCTGGATAAAAGCATTAAATCTGGCATCAGTTATGCTGAAACCAGCTTCAGCACAAGCAGATAAACCTCCTTCAATGGGAATAGGAGAACCATTCCTAGGACTATATACAATGAATTTATCGACAGTGCCAGTGCCAACCCCAAACCCAATAATTTGACGAACTGTTCTCAAAGCTGCATTATCTAGGGCACCACCAATACTGCCAATACTGATATTAACTGCACGACTTTCAGCATAAGCCGGCGCACTCATCGACAATATTGCCCCGATAATCATCAAACTGGTTAACTTCTTCATTTTCTCTTCTCTAAAAATTTGAAAAACTAATATTACGTTTTCTTACTCACTAGTTAATATACGGGCATTATCTAAAGATAATCATTTATTAAAGCGGGGTTTAAGAAGCAACTTTTTGAAAAAATGTAACAGCAGAAGTATTATTTATACACAATCGTGTACATACTCCCACTGGTTACGATATTTTGTCCAGTGTTTAGCATTGTTGCCCATTTCCCATCCCCGTGAGATTGCCATCAGCAGAGGAGAGAGAAATTGCGGTCGCCACAGTGTCATAGCAATTAACGCATTGGCAATCAACAAGCTTGCTAAAGGTAGTTGAAGTTGTGCCAAATAAAAAGCTTGCAAGCCAATTTCTCCAATTTCACTTGTATCAAATCCGGTAATGATGTGCCAAATATCATGAGTCTGCAATTCATCAACAGCATTTAGGTCTTTTTTAGGATGAGTTGGTCTTGGGACGATTTGACGCCATTGATGCCGTTCTAATAGCCGATAAATTGTCGTCTTATGCACTGGGAAACCACATTCTTTTTCATAGGCAAGTTTGATTTGCATTGCGGTTGCCACCTGACCACGACGCGCCTTTTCTTTAAAAGAATCTATCAGTTCTTTTTCTTGTTCCCAGTTTAAATAGCAATTATGTCTATCCCCTTTCCCTGGCCTTGATAACCCGGCCTCTCCTTGACGGTTGTATTGCTGATACCGAGTTGCGCTCAAAGATAGTAACTCAGGGTTCAGATAGATAAGCAATGCCCCATTTCTAGATACTATTTCTGAATGCAACTTAGTATGAACAAATCGCACGCCCACCGCAGGCATTGCTGGAATCTCGATGCGTTGATCGCAGCTATTAATTACTACTGCAAATAATTTACCTCACACATGAGGCAGCATTTTAGGGAATGGGATACAGCCATTTGCGAAATAATTGTGTTAGGCGCGGCATAATCACATAAGTGAGTAGGGCGACACCGAGTCCTGTGCTAATCAGTTGACTAAGCAATACAGGCAACCCAGACAACAACGGTGCTAACAAACGATTGAGCTGAGGAAGAGTGAAGAACACTCCCAACCACGTCACTAACATCATTTTGTAGCGGGGTGGTGGCGACTTCATCGGCTTGTTTGAGAGAATAAACCAAGTTTCCAATCCAGTCAGTGTTTGAAGGGCTTCCGGCTTTTGAATCAAGGGCTGCAATCGCTCAATCCACTCCCGCCTAACATCAGATTCTAGCCAGGTCTTGAGATTGTCGTAGCAATCGAACTTGAGAATGACCACGTACTCCGGATGGGTGTGATCCTGGGGTCGAATAGTGCTGACACCCAGATGCCCCTTGAATTTTCGTGCATCTGCCGCAATGCCATGAAACCATGCTTCGTAACCTTCCTCGCGCCCCGGTCTCACTACATGACAGATCACAGCTGTGACTAAATAATTTTCTTCACTGCTATTAATCGCCGATGGTTTATCCAACATAGAATCTAACGTTATGGGTAATTTGATCTTTAAAAAAGAAAAACGGCTCTTACCTTGCCTCTACAGACCCTAAAACTGAAACGTCGTCCGAATGGTGCCAACAAAAATGGTGTCATTATTGCTGTTGTGATCGGGGTTGATAATGACGATCGCACCAGGACTAATTGAAACATTATCGTTTACTTGCAATCGATATAAGGCTTCAAAATGCAATGAGGTGTTGCGATCTACTACCCCAAACTCATTGCTGATTACTTTGGGGGGCTGTCCAAAGACAAAGCCCAATAGATTGCCTTCCTTGCCCAAATCTGGGAATCCAAAATTAACAGCATAGTAAAAAATCTCAGCACTGGGATCATTGGGGATATCTTGTGCCGATGCTTGGAGATATCCTACCCAGCCCCCTAATCTGAAGGCAGGGTTGACGAGCCAAGAAGCTGCAAGACTATAGCTATTGCCAACAATGTTTTTACTGGCTCCATTGAAGGGGTCATTGGTAATGGTACTACTTGTACTGATATCGATCGCATTCAAAGAACGAGCATAGGTTAAGCCAAAACTTAAGGATTTCGTAGGTTTTAATGTCAGTTGTGCTAAGGCAGAGTAAGAACCATCAAATAATCCAGATCCCGCAGTCGGGTTGTTGGTTTCACTAGCAAGATAAACCAGTGCCAAATTGATGGCTGAGTTAAAGTTATAACTGATACCAATGCCTGTCCCACCTGTTTCTTCACGATAGATAGGGCTGCGAATCCCCAATGCGGAGATAGAACCTCTGCCATCACTTCCTAATAGAGGGTTAATGGTATCGACCACATCAAATAACGTACCTTGAGCGATCGCACTCACCTTAACAGCAGACCCGATGGGAAATTGATAATAGAGTTGATTGAGAATTAACTGATTGCCTGTATCACCATCAAAACTTAGGCGAGACATATTTGTTCCTGTGGCTTCCCTAAAGTTGGGAATATTGCCAGCCTGAAATCGAATTCTCAGTAAATCTTGCCCCGTAAAACTGGTGTTAAATATCAACCGCACGCGATCGCTAAAAATGATATTATCACCGACCTTACCCCTGGAGCCAGGTGTTTCTCCTGCTGGTACAGCTTTATCATCGCCAAATGCACCACTCACCGCAAAAACTACTTCTCCAGTAAATTTTGTCGTCGTCGAGAATTGCTGAGACTCGAATTGATCTGTGCGTGTTGCTAAGGAATCTACCCGTCCACGCAATATTGAGAGTTCTGCTGCAAATTCCTTTTGAAGTCTTGGCAAAGTTTGTAAATCTTCTCTCTTAATCACATCTGCTGTCGTACTTTCTAGTAGCTGATTGAGCCGAGCGAGACAAGCATTCAACCCGACAGCAAATTCATAGCGAGTGATTGAGCGTAGACGCAAAGCGGCTTGTCGTAAGACATTGCCTTGAAATTTTTGATCGGGATAACCAACAATGCAGTCGTAGCGATCGACTAATGCTTGTAATGCTTGAAATGCCCAATCTGTAGGCTGCACATCGGTAAGCTGATTCACAGATGTGACTTGCTCGGGCAACGTATCTTCGGCAGTAGCAGACCTAGAAAGGCATTCCTGAGTAAGGCATACTCCAAAGATCAGAGATGACGAGAGAATTAATTGAGAAAAAAGTTTCATTGAGAACAACCACCTTAGAGACACCAGATTGTTCGGCAATTTTTTACCAAGAAGTAGTTGCCACCGCTATGTTTCAAGTAAAGTTGATAACCTAGCGATGACAATACCAACTCAGTTACACACGAGCTAAAATAGACACTTTCTCATTATTTACTGGGAGATCCAGCACTTGAGTTTGCTGCATAGCTGGTCATCAGGTTTTTGTAGTCAGGAATAAACCCTGCCAAAAGACTACCTAGCCCTTCAATATCGTTACGCCAGTCACGGTGCAATTCACCCACAACGCTAAACCAATTGACCAATTGAACTCCAGCACGAGACATTCGATCCCAAGCTGCATAGCGACAGGCTTCATCAAAGGTTCCAGAGGCATCGGTGACAACAAAAACGTCATAACCTGCCTCCAATGCCGAAAGCGCACAAAAAGTAACACATACATCCGTGACAATCCCGGCAATGATTAATTGCTTTTTGCCTGTGGCTTCTACTGCTTTCACAAAGTCCTCGTTGTCCCAAGCGTTGATCTGTCCGGGGCGGGGAATAAAGGGAGCATCGGGAAACTTCTCTTTCAGTTCAGGGATGATGACACCATTGGGGCCATCCTCAAAGCTAGTTGTCAAAACTGTAGGCAGGTTAAAAAACTTGGCTGCACTTGCCAGTGCTAACACATTATTTTTGAAGTCCGCTGCACCAATATCACGCACAAGTGAGAACAGTCCAGTTTGGTGATCGACCAGCAGCACCGCAGCATTATTTTTGTCTAACCGGTTGTACTTGAATGTAGACATGAGTTATTGATCCTAATTTGAGTTATTGGGAATGAGGAATTGCAGAATGCTCTAAATAGCTTATGGCGTAAGCTGTTGCGAGATGGACTCAGTGTCCCAACGCGCCTAAAGGACGCAGCGAACGCCGTCTGCGGGGATTTTGAGACCGATGAGGTAGTCAGCGACGATGTCGTTGATACACGCATTGCCGCCGATGAGGGCTACACCGTGCCGTTCGCCCTCGACGGTCAGCAGGCTCGCGCCGAGCGTCTTGGCAAGGCTGATGCCGCCCTCGTGCGGGGTAGCCGGATCGCGGGTGGCCGACACGACCAAGGTTTTAGGGAGTCCTTTGATGTTCTGGGCATAGGGGTAGCCGAGGGTGGGTTTCACGCGCCAATGCTCACAGAGGTCGCGGGCGTTGACGGGTCGACCGGTGTCTAGGAAGGGCGCAACCTTGAAAATGTCGCGCGTCATTGCGCTCTCCTGCTCGGGCGTGTGGCGTTCCTCGTCGAGGCAGTTAATGGCCACCAGGGACTCGTTGCCATTGCCATAGCTACCGTCGGTATTGCGCTGGGTGCGGATGTCGCTCAAGAACAGCAGGGTTTTACCGCTTCCGGCCTTGAGTTCGGTGATGCCTAGAATCACCGCAGGCCAGCTCACATCGTTATAAAGCCCAGTGATCACGCCCCCAATTGCGGCGGTGTAAGTGACCTTGCGTCCGTCTGCGGTGATGATCGGTTTATCAATCAGTGGCCGCACGAGCTGCTGGAAGGCGGCGGTAGCTTGCTTGGGATCGGTGCCGAGCGGACAAGTCGGGGTTTTAGCACATAAGGCCGCCATGTTGTCGAAGGCACGCTGGAAACCCGCGAACAGGACGAGGTGACGCTCGGTGGTGCCGGTGGTGGGGTCGACCGCGCCGTCGAGCACCATGGCCCGCACGTTCTGCGGGAAGGTTTCGGCGTAGATCGCGCCGAGCCGGGTACCGTAGCTGGCGCCAAAAAAGGAGAGCTTGTCATCGCCGAGCACCGCGCGGAGTACGTCCATGTCGCGGGCGACATCGCGCGTGCCGACGTGAGCCAGCACGTCCTCACCGCCGGAACGCTCGGCGCATTTTTGGTACAACTGACGGGTCTGGTGGTCGGTGTAGTCCTTGCCCCCGGAGTTGATCGGGTTGACCAACAAGTTGGCCTCTCGTTCGGCATCGGTGAAGCAGTCTAGGGCTGGTGTCGAGGCCGCAACCCCGCGTGGGTCGAACCCGATCAGGTCAAACTGCTTGGCGATCGGACTGTCGGCCGACTTATCTGCCACCATGGCCGCGTAGCTCATCCCGGACATGCCGGGGCCGCCTGGGTTGAGCAGCAGGGAGCCGATTCGTTTGCTCGGCTTGCCCTTCGCCGGAACGCGCAGCAGTGCAATCTGCGCGGTTCGCCCGCCGGGGTTCTGGTAGTCGAGCGGCACCTCAAGCCGGGCGCATTTGAAGGTGTCGTTGGCGAAGGCCTTAGCGTCGTCATCCGTGGTGGCGTAGCCCTCGCACGAGCCGAAGGTCAGCTTCTGGTCGTAGAAGCGTTTCAGCTTTGCTGGGATCTTTCCTCCTGGCTCTGACGGGTGCCCGAATGTGGGCTGGCCGCAGGCACTAAGAACCAATATTACCGCCCCAATCATTAGCGAGCTTCGGATGTGGGGCTTGTGAGCAAGCATGGTTCTCTTCTTAGCGGGAACGGTTGGCTCTGAGCCGTGCGTGGATAGGCCACGATCTCGCTTGTGGTTAGAAGAAATGTGAGACATGGGGATAAATTCCTTCGAGCTAGTTGTTGATGGCTTCAGGTATTAACGGGGTCATCAATGACCCCACCAAAGCGCGGACTGTAAATTAGTTTGTTAGGACTTACGCATTGACGGAAATAGAGTGGTGTGAGGCGTTACGCTTCCTCGATTAGTTCGACGTATGTTGATTTGTTTGACGCGATCGCTTCGCTGGCTTCACATCCAGCCCCGTCCAATGAGCGGCAAAAGCCCACATATCCGCCGTTTCCTCAATGATCTTGTCTTGCCGCTTCTAAAATTGCTTTATTGTTCTCTGACATCTGAATCTCTGCTCTGTTCAAAGCAACAAAGTGGTGTGAGTTGTTATGCTGTTGCCCCTCACTGGTTTACTTCTAGGGACTGGTAAACGGCTTACATTGAATCGCCTTCACATTTCGCAGATAGTTCAACTGTGGCTCGAAGTCAGTCGGACAGAAGACATAAACATTGTCCTGAGATCGGCTAATGACTAAACGGTAGCTGGGTGGAATCCCTTCAGAACTTTTGATCGCTTCGATTCTGGGAATCACTTGTGAACTGACTTGAGCCAGGGATGGAAAATTGAACAGTAGCAGTACGCCGAACAGAATTGTGATTGCGATTGTGGTTGTAGTTGTGATTTTGGTTGAAAGAATCTTTCGGTTCATTAGAAATCTTCTGTGGCTTATGGTTGTGTAATGTTCTGTTGTTTCCAGGGAAGCGGCGATCGATAGGGGTTTTCGTGCATATCTAGGACTTCCCAGGTGGTTGGATTGACTCGCCCTGTAACTGGGATTCTGTATCGTCGCTGGAGATCGTGTACCGCAGACGTTGTGATCGCACCAAAGATGCCATCAACGAGCGCCCCTCTTGGATTGCCTAACCTCACACCTGCGGCTCCTAAAAAGCCATTGTCTTGAAGAATGCGCTGCAACAGTCGCACGTTTTCACCGCGATCGCCTTGGCGCAAGGTGGGTAAGGTTAAATCAGTGTATGCAGTTGCGATCAGAATGGGTGATGTTTGTTGTGAAGGAATGCTGTGTGCGATCTGCGCTTCGCAGCAGCGCTTCGCTATCGCTGGGTGAATGAACGAACCTCCGAGCAATCCTATAGCAAGCGTTAGTAATCCAAAAATAGTTCGAGGTTTCATGATTGTCTTCCTGATGAATGGGTTCTACTTAGCATCAATTCGTGTCGGAGTAATTACTCCACCTGCTTGCTCCGATCGGTGTAGAGAATCGCTGTCGCTGATGTGATCACGGAACAATTGCAGTAACGCGGATTTCAATCCGCATCGTTGGCAATCCAAGAGCCGCGACTCCTACCTCTGTCCAAATAGGGGCGTGGTTAGGCATGTAATGGCGATAGAGCCTAACCATCACCTCGTTAACCTCCGGGGGAAATCCGCCAACAGCGAGTCGAAATTGCTACATATTCTGCCCAGCCCTCCGAGCGGATGGAGAGGGCGACAATTTTTGCCCCTGTGGGTGGACCACTACCGTCCTGTGCTGTTTGTTCAACAATGCCAACGACATCCCAGCCAATTGGAGTGCCAAGTGGGTCATTTTGCGATCGCTTAAGTTCGCCCCGATTCATCGAAAATGCCTTGACGCGAATCAAGCACTCGTTAGCCTTCGGAGTAGGAACTTCAGTGTCTTGAAAGGTGAGGTTGCCAACGGCATCTGGTGAACTCACGAGTCTACGCATCGCAATACCCTTGTGTGTAGAGGGTTATAGTTTCATGTTCTAGATAAAAGTGTTTCAATCAACTCACTGTAATATCCACCATCGATCGCTAAGGATTGCCCAGTGATGTAGCTTTCGATATTATCCAATTCAGACATTAATGTTCAGAATTCACTTGCCATGTAATCACAATGATTTCTACAAACCCTAAGACAAATATTAGCCGCGAAAACGCTCCTAAAATGGCTTCCATTGCCCAGTTCTGACTCTGAGCTTCCCAGAGCATCCAAACAATATAGAATCCAATCACCAACCAGGGTAGAATTACCGCTGAATTCCGCCTGCGATAGAAGCGAATCGCTGTCTCACGCCAAAATGGAAAGGTGCTGAGAATACAAGCGATGTAGGACGCTCCTGCACTAATGAACAAGCTTGTTTGAAGACCCGAAGGCAGGTTTGGGTATCCAAGCGCGATCGCACTCAGGCAAACTCCCAGCGCAAGATATAGAAAAGTAAACCAGGTAAATCGTTTCATTTTTTCTCTTTCCGATAAAGCTTATTCTCTCTACCACATCCGCACACATTGAAAGCAATTGATTGTAATGCCCTGACTGATCATCACTGGGTAAACTCCATTACTCTTCAGTCAGCGCCTTCAACAGCGTCTCAGGGCGATCAAAGTTCCCCTCCATCACTTCAACATTCGGGAGTGCAATCTCCTTTGCTCGATCATGGTTACGAACCATTGCGCGGACTTCCACGTTCTGTGCTGTGAGTCGCTTGACAATCTCTGTACCGTTGCTCCCAGTTGCGCCAGTTACTAAAATCTTCCGGTTCATTGGAAACCTCCTGATGGGTGTGTTGTAGTAAGCTTTGACTAAAAAAGCGATGCCTCAATGACTCGAATTAACGTTTTGTACAGGCATATTGCTGTTGGATGGCATTGTTTTTGTACACTTCTAGTGTTCCAGATTGCTGGCTATCTAACGTTCCATCCCAAACCCAGTATTGATAATTACCATTCTGAAACTTGTAAACTCGAACGCCTTCAGTTGCTTGGCTTGTCCCTGTTCCCAAACTCAAATTTCCATGGGAACTGGTTGAGCGATAAAGGAGTTCGCCTGATTGCTTAGTTCTCCAGATATTAACGTTGTATCCGCCTTGGCATTGCAAGTTGAGGAGCAAATTAGCTGTAGAATCGGCTTTTGCAGGCAGGGCGAAATGAGCGATCAGGCTAGTTGCTAAAGCCAGAAGAGTTGTGGAACGAATTAGGAATGCTTTCATGGTGTCTCCTCTAAGTATTTGAGTGGATAGGTTTAGGGTAGAGCAGTCGTAAAATCACGTTATGATTAACGGCATTGATCCGAATGCCCTGTTTGGCGTAGTCGAGAGCCGCCGGTGGCTCCGCCTAGCAAACATGCAGCGTGTCAGCCCCATCACTGCATGTTTGCTAGCAACGTAAGGAGATATGCCCGGAAGCGCAACAAGACCATTTGTTTGTTCTATACAACCCCTAACGATTTCATCGGACATTGACTGCACTCAGAAGCGTGGTTGCTTGAATGATGAAAATTGCCTTTGAAACTGCTTTGCCGACCAACTCCCCTTCTGCGATCGCTTTAATTCGCGATCGCGCTTCAGGACGTTCTTCAGGTCTGAACACCGCATCGGTCAGGTGAGAGGCTTGCATCAAACTAATCAATGCTGTCATCCGAGAATCCAGTCCAATGCCTTCTAACACGGCTGCACGAACTTGCTGGACAATCTCGCGTTGAATGGATTCATCAGTTAGAAAATATCGCTGCGTTGAGAACAGTCCAAGAATGCGTTGCTCTTGTCGTTCTAAAACACCTAAATCGACTAAGTTCTGCAACACAACCGGCTGAAACCATCTGTATCTTCGTCTCCAACGAGTAATCCAGAACCTTGCAGTTCGAGGTCGAGACGATGCCAGAACCTCATTGAGGTGTCGATCTAAGAATTCATCGCCTGTGTTGCCTGCGATCGCACCGATCACACGATTGTCGTTGTCGATCTCAAGTTTGCCTTGCAGTACTAAGTCTAGTAACAAAGAACCGACCAAGCCATATTCGAGCGCCGCGTAGAAAGAGAAGCGAGTTTTCCCAGTTTGGGGATTGAGTGCAAGAAGGATTAAGTCCTGTGAAAGATATTGCATGATGAATTCCTGATTGAGGGAAGCTTATTCTCTGTACCAAACACGCACACATTGAAAGCAATTGATTGCAAGACCCTGACTGATCATCACTGGGTGGAAAGCATTACTGGTCGTCACTCCGTAGATATCATCACTTGTGCCTTCAATCCGGTCGGGTAAGACAACAGTTTCAACATTGATCACCTGTATCGTTGTACTTTCGATCCACTGATTTACAGCATTCACAACCTCAGAGAAAGATTCATACTCGGAAGGTCCGCCGAAGGGTCCCCGTTCAGTAATCCGAGGCGCAAAATCTTTGTACTTAATCATTTGATTCACCATCTAAAATTGCAGAGCTAATTATCTCTTAAAGAAGCGATCGCGGTTTGATTTGTTGGTGGATCGATTCACTGTGATTCCACGATCAACTGCACTAACGGACAGGCTGGTTTGAAGACCCGAAGGCAGGTTTGGGTATCCAAGCGCGATCGCACTCAGACAAACTCCCAGCGCGAGATACAGGAAAGTAAACAAGGTAAATCGTTTCATTTTTTGCAAATAAAGCTCAGCGATAATCTATTCCTGTGTGGCTGACATAACTCAGCCGATGAACAACAATTAGTCCACATGCAGCACAGCCTTACCTGAAAATCTGCGCCCGATCAAATCAGCCGACGTTACGCCTGCTTCACGCCACGAAACTACTCGATCGATGTGCGTTTTGAGCCGCCCCTGCTCAACTAACCTCAGTAGACGAGCCAGCCCAGAACTAGCACTTTCCAGCTCTACTTCGGTGTACAGCGTGAACCCGTAAAGCGTGCGCTGTCCTCCATTCTCGGAATAGAAGTCTGCCAGGGACAGCTTCATCTCGTTGCCGCTGCTACTGCCATAACAAACGCAGGTGCCTCCTTGAGCCAAAAACGCAGTTAGCTTCCCGACCAACTCACCTCCTACTCCATCGACAATCAGTCGATAAGGCGCGAACTGCTTGGCTTCTTGCCCGGTTTCGGTTAGCACCACTTCATCTGCGCCGTAATCTCGCACAAATGCTTTTTGCACTGGCTGACGAATTTGGGCAACGACGCTAGCTCCCATCATCTGAGCAAGCTGCATGGCGAAGAGTCCCACTCCCCCTGTAGCCCCTGTGATCAACACTCGACTTCCTGGTAAACGAGATCCCTTTTCCACTGCATACAGTGCTGTTAACCCCGCGACGGGCAGTGTGGCGGCATCGGTATCTGATATGCTCTGGGGAATAATAGCCAGAAAGCGAGTCGGAATTGCTACATATTCTGCCCAGCCCTCCGAGCGGATGGAGAGGGCAACAATTTTTGTCCCTGTGGGTGGGCCACTACCGTCCTGTGCTGTTTGTTCAACAACGCCAACGACATCCCAGCCAATTGGAGTGCCCAGTGGATCATTTTGCGATCGCTTAAGTTCGCCCCGATTCATCGAAAATGCCTTGACGCGAATCAAGCACTCGTTAGCCTTCGGAGTAGGAACTTCAGTGTCTTGAAAGGTGAGGTTGCCAACGGCATCTGGTGAACTCACGAGTCTACGCATCGCAATATCCTTGTGTGTAGAGGGCTATAGTTTCATGTTCTAGATAGAACTGTTTCAATCAACTCGCTGTATATCCACCATCGATCGCTAAGGGTTGTCCCGTGATATAGCTAGTGGATCGGTTTAGGGTGAAGCAATCGTGAAATCACTTTAGAAAAAAACTTAGACAAATCTTGCAAGCATTAGACTAAGAACAAAGGCAAAAGCATGAACGCTGATATGAGCTAACATTGCAGCCTCTAGCGAATATTGCCAAAAGAGCCAGCCAAATGCGATTCCTGCAATCCCATTCAGTAACAAAGCCCGAATAATCACAACTGGAGTGAGGGGAACGATCGCAGCAGTCGCTGGCAGGTGTAGTAGTCCAAATACCAACGCGGCTAGAACGATCGCACCCTGGTAAATCCCTTGACTGGGCAACGTAATGCCTTGTTTGAAGACTTTCCACGCGATCCAAACAAGCAGCGACATTAAACCCCAGCGCATCAAAATTTCCTCAGTGATGCCGCCATAGAACATTGCTGTGAGCAAATTCAACCAAGTTGGCTCTGTATTATTGGCTGCCTGTAGCGCTTCAGGTAGGACAGGTTGCATCAACCGATCGAGCAACAAGAGAACGATCGCCGCCGCTGCACCCACACCCAAGCTCCACTTGATCTCACCAGCAAAAGATGGAGACTTAGCGGTGTGAAACACCCAATGATCAATCAAATGGGAGTGTAATCCAACGCGATAGACACAGCCAATTCCGATCAGAATGCTGATTGCCAGTAGAACTGTAAGCTGTAGTCCTTGCAAAAGCATTAAAATCCACAGTGGAGGTACTTCTGCCAGTCTTTCTGGAGACAGTTTTGCTAACTGTTGCTCGACCATAGGAATAGACGTGATCGTAACCATCGCAATTCCCACACTGCCCAATACAAATAAAATCCCAAATTGTTTCAAAATTGCCATTGGTTTAATCTCCAGATGATCCGTCCTTTCAGCCCGTGCCAACGAGCACCATGATCGGGATTGTGGGCAGGTTGAAAACGATGTGAACGACGAGACCGGGCCAGATCGAGCCGCTACGACGGAAGACCTCAGCGGTGGCGAGACCAGCCACAATGGCCGCCGGAAAAACAATGTTAATACCGTGCATGAGGGCGAAGATCACGGTGCTGCCCACCACCCCAGCGAACGAGCCATAGCGCAGCAACGCGTTGGTAACGATGCCGCGATAGAGCAGTTCCTCGCCGAGGGGTGAGAAGACGGAGATCAATACTGTGGCCAAAACCAGAGACAGTAACCCGCCGCGACCACCCTCTGCGTAAACATCCTGGACATTGTCCGTGTCCCCGGTGATCTGGATCCAGGCCATGATCGCCAGACCCTTGAGCACGAAAGCGACCAGTCCTACTCCGACGCTAATCAGGAGCCAGCGTCTGGAGGTGCGGCGCACACCGAGGGCGCTCAGGGAACGAACCCGCAGCCGCGCGGCCACCGCGAACGCGATTAGGGTGGCGACACCCGTCCACGCGACCGAGATCAGGCCGTGGACTACAGGGTCAAGACCGAGATTCCTGAACAGCGAGACACCTCCGAACCCTACGATTAAATAGACGACGAGACCAACGACGATCTCGGGCCAGCCTGGACGGGAAACCTTATTGGGTCGAGATGAGGAAGCGGTGGTTTTGCCTGACTCCCGTAGGTAGCTAGAAGGAACTTTAGACATAATGATGAAGTCCTTTGATACATTTGCTGATGGTTGTACGAACTGACGAGATCATCGACGATCCTTCCGATCGCTCTGGGAAAAGAGTTTGGATACCCCGTCGCGTTTGAACACCTTGTAGGCGATCGCCAGAAACACGGGTACTGCAACCAGCACCGCTAGTGCTCCGTAGGTCGCGTGATACTCGCTGATTGTGAACAGAGCGGGTGAGGGCAAGGCACTTCCAGTGATGTTGAACAGGAGTACCCCGCCGATGTTGTTCGCGAAGTGTACGCCGATGGCGAGTTCGGTGGTGCCGTCAATCAACGAGACCACAGTCCACACCAGACCCGGAACGAAGAAGTAGTTGGAAAAGACCGTGAGCCAGCCGCCTGCGGACACCTCCGGGTTAAGGAGGTGCGGCAGGGTGAATATCACGGCTGGCACGATCGCCAGAAAGACGCGGTTGCTCCAGATGAGGCTCGCACCCTGCACAACGTATCCGCGAAAGAAAAGCTCCTCAGTGGTCGTCTGAATCGCGGTAAGAACCAGCGCCAGCGGCACGAAGAGTGCGAGGGTTAAGAGGTCGGAGTTAAAGGAGAAGGTATCCGGGTAAAACAGATACTGCCCCAGCCCACCGATCAGGCAGTACGGCACGAACCACGCCACGAATCCATGACCGACCCGATGCCAGTTTATCCGCTCCTGCGCCGTGACGAGTGTTCGGGGGTGGCGGCGGTGGACGAGGGAGACAGCGATAAGGATTCCCGCGAGGAAGAACAGGAAACTCGCCATGACAAACAGGTAGTATTCCACGGGACTGAGCACCGAGGGGTCAGCCTGGCCACCGAGCGCGAACGCGACGAGTACGCTGGCACCACTACCGACAACCAACCACGCAAAGAGGATGATCACCAGTCCCAGAACATACCGCCACCCCCGATACTTACCCCACCGGGCAGCCTCCACATAAGTTGCGTCTTTCACGTCCGTTCCAATTCCCTGCTTTCCTTTGGTTGCTTTGATTCTCATTTTTGTCTCCTTTGCCCGTGCGTGTATGTAGCACTTGGATCGGGTTGAGCATTGCCGTTGCAATTGCTTTTAAGGTTCGACGGGATCACCGATGACTCCACCCGTAGCCACGCGCACGGCTTCAGCCATGCGTTCGATCGGGTTGCCGAGAGAGGCGCGATCGGCTCCTGCCATCAGGGCGGCACAGACATCTTCACTGATGACGCGCACGACTGCGGTAGTCGCCGCCGCGTGCAGCCGCACCTCGAGATCGTCCGTCGGTCGGCGCAGGCGGTCTGCGATGATTTCGACCAGTTCACGCTCGATCCGATCGTTAGTCATCAGCAAAGCCGCACGTAGATCCGGCTCTTTTTCGCCCAGCACCGTCATCTTGATCACGGCATCGTCATAGGCTCGCTGCTCGGGATCTTTGGGTCGGTTCGTCGCCCACTCAACGAGGTGATCTTCGAGGGAAACCTGCCGAGGCCAGCGGCGCAACACCGCCACAAACTCCTCGACATCCTGCGCCAAGACAGGTTCAGCACAGCTTTCCTTATTACGGAAATACCGCCAGAGGGTACGCACCGAGATTCCGACTGCGTTTGCGATTTGCTCACCGCTCGTGGCGGCGACACCCTGTTCCCAGAACAATCGTGCCGCCTCCCGCGAAATCTCCAGACGTATTCGCTGTTGCCGCTGCTTACTCATCCCCCCTGATTTGCGATCGCTCGTCTTGTCGCTGTCATCATCACTCCTCATTGCCGTCTGTTCTTCCAATACCTGTCATTAAATGACATTTTGGCATTAAATGTCATACCTCGCAAGAGGTAGCTTTGCCGACAGCGTTGTTGAACTTCGGACTGATGCTTCTGTGCGAAATGGTGATGAGGTCACCGGATGCAGATCACCTCTGTCCGTGACCAACAACCTATATTCGTTCTAGTGCAGAGGGTTTGTTAGCTGGTTTTTGTTGCATCGAACACGGAACTTTATGAGTTCAACGTCTTCTCAATACGGCGATCGGGAATGAGCCACAGGACTGCAACCAGAACGTACAATGCACAGGCAAGCCAAGGGGTTGCAAAAGCAAGTGGAATTGTAACTGCATAAATCAATACCGATAACTTGCCTTTAAAATCCCGACCCAGAGCGTTCGCAAGTGTGGAACCTTGACCGTGGTGAAAAATAAGTGTGCGGGTCAGAGTGAAGTAGGCGATCGCAGCCAGCAATAGAACCACACCATAAAGCGCCACAGGCAACGCAGCAAAGTGATTTTCACCCATCCATGCGGTGACAAAGGGAAATAATGATAACCAGAACAACAAATGTAGGTTTGCCCACAAAGTTGAACCATTCACTTGTCGGACTGCTTGAAACAGGTGATGGTGATTGTTCCAGTAGATACCAATATGCACGAAACTCAACACATAGCTTAGAAAGGTTGGAATCAGCAGACGTAGCGCAGCTAAATCTGACTCATGAGGTATTTTCAACTCCAGTACCATAATGGTGATGATAATAGCAATTACCCCATCACTGAATGCTTCTAACCTACCTTTAACCATTTTTGGGTATGCTCCTTGTCTGCTTCAGCAATTTGCAATTTGTTAGCCTTACACAGTTGGGGAACGCTCCAAGGCTACTCGATCCCAATGTCCTAAGTTGGCTGCTGCTTCATAGGTGCTTTGGAGAAAAGCAAGGAGCATTGCATCTGGATCGTCAGCTTGTCTCACTGCTTCATAGGGTAGGATAAACTCTTGCATCTCTGAGCTGTAAAAAGCTTCTCTGGGTTGGATCGGGTAATCACGGAAACCTTCCGGCGTAGGGTAAGCATAAGCGTAAAAAACAGGCTCCACAATTGACCCACCCCCTGGCCAAAAGCCGCAACTACTAACTTCGTGTGAATAGGCTTCGCGCGTGACCCAATCTGCCATATTTGGAACCCCACCGGGATGTTCTGGCGCACGACGACCAGAGAAACGGGTCACAGCCAAGTCAAAGCTGCCCCAAAAGAAATGCACAGGGCTGGATTTACCAGTAAACTGTGAACGGAAGACGGTCATGATGCGATCGACTTGCACAAGAATTTGCCAGAATCGTTGTGCATATTCTGGATCGTAAGCTGCGTGTTGATAGTCCTGATCGAACGGGATGGGTTCTGACACTTCTTGCGGCATCGCCCAGATTCGGACTTCGATGCCGATGTCGCTCAAGGTAGTCAGCACCATTTGGTAAAAATCTGCAACAGAGCGAGGAGCCAGTGCAATTCTTTTAGCAATGCCGTCGCTAGTGTCAATTTGTAGTTGATGGTCGAGAAAATCAAAGCTAATTTGAAAATTACGAGTTCCGCAGGGGATTGAAGCGGTTGTTAGTCCACGCGGTGTGACATAAAGAGTAGATTGCCACCAGTGATTAAGTTTAGGTGCCAGTGCCAACCGGATTTTACCGATGACTTGCGTCCATAAATGGAGAGTTGCATAGGTATCCTGCCAAGCTGCTAAGGGCAAACTGGGCCAAATGCTGTCAATGGAAGTACTTTGATTAAAAACAGCCATGAAAATCACCCACATGAGGAGAACATGTTGAAGAAATGAGAAGGAAATCTAGATGAAATCAGAATCGCTATCAATAGTCTTTTCCCTGTTCATCTGCAAAACACCATAACCACTGCTCCCCCAATTCAGCCGAACTAACCACTGCATGATTGGTTGCTTCATAATGACGACGAGCATGTTGATGGTTAGAAGAATCGCAGCACAGCATTTTGCCACAGGTTTGGCAAATCCGGAGGTGTACCCAACGGCTATTTATTTTAATGCACTCTTCACAACGAAATACGGGATAGGCTGCTTTAGAAATCAGGTTTTCCAAAGTTAGATTGTTGAGATGTTGGCAGGTCATAGTTTTTGGGTATCCCTGGTAGGAGACAACGGTGAACAGAATGATTGAGGCTGATGTGAAACCTGAAATTAGGGGCGTGTCCTTCTCCTCAGTGTAGTTGCCGAATCACTCCATTGCCGCTTGTGCAAAATTCACGGGACAATTGCAGTAACGCGAATTTCAATCCGCATCGCTGGCAGTCCAAGCGCCGCGACTCCTACCTGTGTCCAAATGGGGGCGTGATTGGGCATGTAATTGCGATAGAGCCTGACCATCACCTCGTTAACCTCCGGGGGAAACCCGCCAACATGGTAAGAATTAACGTGGACAACATCCTCCCAACTCGCACCAGCAGTCGCCAAGGTTCGCTCTACGTTCCGAAACGCCTGAACAATTTCATCTGCGATCGCTTCGGGAATTTGCAGATCGTCATCCCAGCCGCCTTGTCCGGATATCTCCACTTGATCGCCAATTTTTACCGCTTGCGAGTAGTGCAATCTACTCAGCATGTATTCCCCATAACCAGGGGTGACAAAAAACTCTGGCTTTTTCATGGTGTTCCTATTGATGAAAAGCTTGCTCTAACATTTAGTTGTTATGACTAGCACGTTCGATCAGTGCGTTTGAAGGCAAGCTCGGATTGAGTACCTTGCGCGCACTGTCAGCCCCTACAACGGGCAGTGTACCCAGATCGAGCATGTCGAGTTGAACCAATACACTTGCCTGATCCCAGTAGAGGTGTTCGTGGGCTAGCTTGCCATCACGGAACTGGACAATCGCTACCACTGCTACTTCAACCCGTTTCCCGGTCGGAGCAACGCCAGGTAGCATCCAGTCCATCTGAATCGTATGCGTGAACTTCGCCAGCATTTCATCGACGAGTCGATCCGTCCCAACCGTGCGCGAAATCGGAACTAGCTCGATATCTGGCGGAATCTGGGGAATGAAGTCTTTGGAGTAAAACTCACCCACTGCTGCTTTTCCAACTCCTCCAGTCATCACCGGAATGTGATTCACATAAGCGTCCTCAACCATCGTAGCGAGAGCATCTTCAGTGCTGTGAGTCCCAAACTCGTGCCCGATATGCTCTTCCCAGACCGCTTGCAGGGCTTCCTGAGTGGGTGTCAGGCTTGGAGTTGCCTGTACTGCCTGTTTGTCTGCTGTTTGCTCTTTGACCATGTTGAATTCTCCTAAGTTCTATCTAAACTGTATTGATTCAATGCTTGACTTTTTTCAGATTCTTACGAGTTGCGCGTCTATCCGACACATCACACCCAGGGTGCCTGTCCGCTGGATGCGGTGAGTCCAAGACGCTACGCGATGGTGATGGAAAGTACGGATTGCGGACTCGTCAGCAGTAGTGGTGGTTTGATCTGTTTGTGAATTCATAGTTTTGAGCGATTGGATTAGAGTGATGCGGTTGCCTCAATTTCAGGTGCATAAATCGTTTCGTCTTCTTTGCGCCAAGCTGGATCAACTAGACAAACGAAAGCAATGGGTTTGTCGCCGTAGTTGTGAAGGAACTGGATTGCATTTGGAGGAATGTAAACTGCATCGCCGGGTTCAATGCGACAAACTTCACTATCGATCGACATTTCTCCAACACCGCTAATGATGTAATAAACCTCAGAAGTCTTTAGAGAATGGGGAATCGAAGTTTTGCCAACAGGCAAGATCGCATACGCCAAACTGTAACGCAAGTTGATGTCTTGTTTGTCAGGATGAAGCAGTTCGCGCAGAACAGTTCCATCTCCAGCGATGATTTCTTCACAGTCGTTTAGTTTTTGGATCAGCATAAGTTTAGGCTTGCAATTACACAATTGGAGCAAGTTCAAAATCTGTAAATTTTGGAGGAGAAATTTGCCTGTTTCACGCGCCGTTGAATTACGTACTGATGGGGCGAAATCCCCATCGTTCGCTTAAACAAACTTGCACAGTAAGTCGGGCTGATGTTAACTACACTTGCCAGTTCGGCTAAGGATAAATCACGATTCAGATGAGCATGAATGTAATCGATCGCCTGCTGCAATTGGCTGTAAGTTAAGCTTTTATTCTCAGGCATGATAATTTGTACGACCTCAGAATAGTGGCGTAACAGATGAATCACTAACGCTTGAGACGGAGACAGTATTTTATCTTTTTCAAAATACTGTCTCCTGTTTTACTGGTTGCTTCCGTAGAGGAAACCTCAAGTATTAGTGTCCACCTGAGGTCACTGGAGCGGTTGTTGCAAGGAGCTGAAGTTCCCATGCAAGGGCTACCGCACTAGCACCGCCATGCTCAAGAACAATCTCTGATACATCCGCAGATGTTTCTGTGCGTGCCCAGTCACGTTGCCACTCAAAAAGTACAGCCATCCAGTTGATTGGAACTGCACCAGCCTGAACCATCCGGCGAACCGCCATGTCATGAGCTTCCGCAGTAACACCGCCCGAAGCATCGGTAACGATGAATACGTCATAACCTTCACCCAGCGCCTGGATTGCTGGCATTGCGAGACAGACCTCGGTCCAAAGCGCAGCAAGTATAAGTTGCTTGCGGCCACTTTTCTTCACTACATCTGTAACGTTTGGCTCTTCCCAGGTATTGATGGAAGTGCGGTTGATCGGTTTTTGATCAGGAAAAACATCCTGTAGTCCCTTAATGATATGACCCCCTCTTTCTTCCATGACATTGGTAAGGATTGTGGGTACGTTAAACACCTTTGCCGATTTAGCAAGACCAATAACATTGTTAATGATCATCGTAGGTTCATGGCTGTTCAGGTTGGTGAACTGGTAAGGCTGGTGGTCAATCAGTACCAGGATGCTATCTTCTGGACGAAGCAGTCCTTCCAGTCCGATTTTTGGATTTTTAGACATCGCTATAAGTCTCCATTCAATGTTTACTTTTCAGACACGCCCTAGCGTGTGAGTCTGACTCAACGGGGTGAATCACACAGTTTTTTCACATTCTTCGCGCCACAGACTGGACAGAACCAATCTTCAAGCAGATCCTCAAAAGCTGTTCCCAAAGCAATTCCAGACTGTGGTTAAACGGGTTAAATACTGTCAGAAATCAGCAACATCATCACATCTGCATGAGCTAACACGACATCGGGGTGGCGTTGAAGCGCCGTATTATACTTCATGGCAAACTCATCGCCCGATTCATCGGGACTGAGCAGTGTCCGAATGTCACTGTCGATCGCTTCAATTGCCTCTGATGTAACAGGTTCATCGGTATGAAGCAACTCATCGATTTGGATAATCAATTCTGAGAGTCGATGCAACCAGACAAACTGCTCATGACTAATCACCAGTTGTAGCAATTCACCTTTAGAAACTTGCCCTCGAACTTGCTCATAGGTAAGACGCTCAGTCTCTAGTAAAAGCTTGTGCAGATGCAGTAGCTTGATTCGTAACTCACTCAAGCGTTGACGTTGACTAATTTGATATTGAGATGTGTTAAGCATCAATCCGTCCCATCCTTCCTTCCTGGTAGTCGTCGATCGCCTGGGCAATTTCAGCTTCAGTGTTCATGACAAATGGACCGTAGCGCACGACTGGTTCGTTAAGGGGGACACCTGCAATCAGCAAAAGATCTAGAGGACGCTGAGCATCAGCAGGGTTGGAGATCGCCACATCTTCTCCATCTTGAGAAAAGAGCACCATCTGCCCATCATCACCAGGCGCTGGCTCTGTCCCAAACAACCCAGACCCCTCCAGTACATAGGCAAAGGCGTTGTACTCTTTGGGTACAGGCTGGATTATCGTTGCCCCTGGTTGCAGGGTGAAGTGGAGGTAAATTATCGGTGTGCGCGTCTGAATTACGGCTTTTGCCCCTAACGCTTCTCCCGCAATCACCCGCACCGTCACAGACCTATCTTCGGTTTGAGCTACCGGAATGTGAGCCGCTGGAATTTCCTGATAGCGGGGTGGCATCATTTTGTGTCGTTGTGGCAGATTGACCCATAGTTGAATGCCGTGGAGCCGTCCACCAGTTTGGGTAAACATTGACTCCGGCATCTCGGAATGCACGACCCCGGCACCTGCTGTCATCCACTGGACATCACCTGGATTTAGTAGCCCGGCGTGCCCCGCAGAATCTTTGTGTTCTAACCGTCCATCCAAGACATAGCTGACGATTTCAAAGCCCCGGTGCGGATGATCGGGTGCACCTTTTGCCTGACCCGGCTTTAGATTAATCGGCCCCAACTCGTCGAGGAGGAGAAACGGGTCAAATTCAGAGAAGCTACTTTTGGGAAAGGGACGACGGACAAGAAATCCGCCTCCTTCGAGTGTTTCAACGCTGTTGATGACTCCGGCAATGGTTCGAGATGTTTGAGTAGGGACAGTCATAGAATTGCCTCTTCAGAACTAGATAAATAGATGGATCAATCGTCTGCTGTCCATTCACATTAGATCAGACAGAGCGAAGCAGCTTCAGCACCTCTTCCGCTGCGGGTTCCGAAGAGGCAGGGTTCTGTCCAGTTACCAGTTTGCCGTCCACTTGGACGTAGGGAGTCCAGTTGACAGCCTTGCTGTAGATACCTCCTCGTTCCTTTAACCAGTCTTCCAACAGGAAAGGTACGACCGCTGTTAAGCCCACCGCTTCTTCTTCTGCATTCGTGAACCCGGTCACCCACTTGCCTTTAATCAGATACTCGCCGTCCTTTCCCCGCACATTAACCAATGCGATCGGGGCATGACACACCGCACCGACTGGCTTGTCGGCTTTCACAAAGGCTTCGATCAGCGCGATCGATGTCGCGTTGTCGGGCATATCCCACATCGGGCCATGTCCACCGGGGTAGAAAACTGCGTCGAAATCGTCTGCGGACACGTCGGCTAGCTTTTTCGTGTTGGCAAGTTCAGCCTGTGCAGCGGTGTCGGTGCGGAAGCGCTTCGTTAATTCGGTTTGGTTTTCGGGTAGATCGCTTTTTGGATCGAGCGGCGGCTGACCGCCCTTCGGTGAGGCTAGCGTGATCTCCGCTCCGGCATCCTTCAGCACGTAATAGGGAGCGGCGAACTCTTCCAGCCAAAAACCAGTTTTCTTTCCGGTGTCGCCGAGTTGGTCATGAGACGTGAGAACCATGAGAATTTTCATCGCAAATCTCCTTCTGTTTGAGAACCGATCTTGAAACGCCAGCATATCGCCACTCCACGACCTGATTCATTCGCTGCTTGCACCGCCGAGATGAATCGTAGAGTTTTTTCACAAGTCAGAAATGCGGCAGCTCACTGATTATTTTTGCTGAAGAAAGTCCAGTAACAGGGGATTGACCCGATCGGCATGAGTCCAGTTGATGGCGTGCGGCCCGCCAGGAACGATCGCAAGTTGACTGTTTTTAATCAGCTTTGGCAGTCTGGCGGCGGTGGACTCAAGCGGCAAAATGCGATCGCTATCTCCATGAATAATCAGAGTCGGCACATCAATCCGGGGCAAATCATCACGAAAATCAGTCAGCCAGGAAGGTACACAATCTAAAGTTGCTTTAGCAGAAGCCCCTGCTGCCACATTCCAACTTGCTTGAATTGCTTCATTGCTGATGCGATCGCCCAACAACACATCGACATTGAAAAACTCTTTGAAGAACGCAGAGAAATAGGCTGGACGGTCTTCAATGATCGCTTTCATAATGCCATCGAAAACGCTTTGGTCAACGCCTTCTGGATTGTCGTTCGTCTTTAACAGAAAGGGTGGAACAGGAGCCATTAGCACCGCTTTCTGCACCCGCTCTGAGCCATACTTGCCAAGATAGCGCGTGACTTCGCCGGTTCCCATTGAGAAGCCAACCAACACGGTATTTTGCAAGTCAAGTTTGGTGATCAGCGCGTTCAAATCGGCTGCAAAAGTATCGTAGTCATAGCCAAAGGAAGGTTGGCTAGAAGCGCCAAATCCTCGGCGATCGTAGGTAATTACTCGATATCCTGCGTTCAGTAAAACTAAAACCTGCTTCTCCCAGGAATGTCCGTTCAATGGAAATCCATGAATCAGAACAACGGGTTGTCCTGTTCCCAGATCTTCGTAGTAGAGATCGATGTTTGCAGAGTTTTCTTGACCAACAGTAATGTAAGGCATGAGAGGTTTCTCCTTTGTAAATCAATGGTGTGTTTTTGTCTGTTGCATCGCAATTGTTATGCAGCGATCGAGCACCGTCTTAACAAGGTTCTGTCGCAAAAACTATTGTGAAGAAGTAGACATCGGAGGGCAAGGAGGGCAGTTTGAGCCTGCTTACTTTACCACTAATCAGTTTTTGCGCCACAACCCGGGTTGCCACGTCGAGAAGGTTTCAAGATGTGCCCAGTAAGCATCCAGTCCGATGTGAGTAAAGATGAGGGCTGCTACAAGTAACACAATTGCTCCAATTGTTCGTAAAAGCCGATTTTTTCTGAAATAAAGCGTTGGTGCAGAAAACACTCCGCCTAAGCCAACCAAAATGAACGCAATTCCTACCCGCAAAGGCGTCGGTGTTAACCCTAAGTTGATGAAGCGAACGCCAATGAGAAGTGATACTAGACCTGCAAAAAATCCATAAATACTTATGGTGAGCAGATCCCAACCCATTGCCAGAGCTAGAGAAGTCCCAATAAATAGAATGCCAAACAGGACACTTGTTTCACCATAGGCAATATTGAAACTACCAATCACAGGCCAGGTAAACGTCATGTGTAAGCCAGTGACTAACGCGATCGCGCCAACCATACCAAAGCCTGGAACCCAGCGTTTCTGATTGGATTCATCAAGACCAAAGTACACATAGGTTGCTAGCAAAACAAGTCCAGCTACCAGATTCATGAGCATGAGTGTAATGTAGTCGATAAACATTTAGATCTCCTGCAAGTGTTTGATGCCAGAAATATTCATGTTGTAGAAATCTGAGAAACAGATGTTGTGTTGTTCTCATTCTTCGTTTATCTTATTTAAAGCACTGAAGTTTACCGATCTCATCTACAAGTCAGAGGCAGCTTTCATGTGCTTAAATCTGGGTTCAAGACGTAATCAAATGCGTTCCCACACCAGCTCAAACACTATCTCCACACCATCGTTTAGGACTGGCGAAGTCCTCAGTGTTACCTGATTTTCGTTTAGAGTAAAGGTGCGAACCAACGTTGTACTCACTCGATTCGGAATGGATGCAATTTCAATGTGATGAGTTACAGTGTTGCCACTCAAGGTATAAGTTCCTGCATAAGCATTGAATGTTGTGAATGCTTGAGCAAGTTCTTCAGCCGGTAGAGATTGCATCTCTGGACTCAACGGCGATCGCACTTCCTGACTCAACGATGGGCGATCGCTCCTAGAAAACATCACCATCATGTGACCATCTGATGTGTAAGTGATGTAGCCAACCGGATGAGTTCCATATACGTCTGGAGTCACCGTTCCATCAGCGTAAATGGCAGTTGCAGAAATTAACTTCCAAATGCCAATTAGCGGATTGTTCTGGATTGATGGTGTAGACATAATGTGCAACCGTTGCTTTATAATTTTCTGCTAGAGAGTAGCGGGTTTCAACACAAA
This sequence comes from Atlanticothrix silvestris CENA357, assembly GCF_016056295.1. Taxonomy (GTDB): domain Bacteria; phylum Cyanobacteriota; class Cyanobacteriia; order Cyanobacteriales; family Nostocaceae; genus Atlanticothrix; species Atlanticothrix silvestris. Next base: position 21,380 of record NZ_JAECZB010000016.1, on the reverse strand, counting down.
ATCAAACTCAGACGTGTAAAACGGTTTACTTTGATTGTGTGCCTTGAGTTCCTCTGGTGCTTCGTGCTTTTGCAATTGAACGATCGCCGATCGCACTGCAAAGGTTGTATCTGAATCCAGGTGAGGATCGCCAGCAATAAAAATTTGGGTTGTTAGTGGAGTGTACTCCGGAGCACTGAGTTTGAAATGGATGTGAGCCGCCCGCCAGGGATGCCGTCCCAAGAGTCCCAGCAACTCGCCACATGGACCACTGCTTGGCACTTTGTAACCTAGTGGCACGACGGTTTCAAACCTATACTTTCCACTCTCGTTCGTTTTGAAGCGTCCGCGAAAACTCCCCAACGGCTGAGATGGCTCTTGGACATCATATAACCCTTTGGAGTTGGGTTGCCAAACATCAATCAGAGCATTGGCGATCGGTTGACCGTTCAAATCTAAAACCCTACCTGACAGGAAAAGCGAATCTCCTTCTGTATCAATACCCAAGCGATCGCCCATCTGCCTTTCTGGTGCATTCGGCACATACAATGGCCCTTCTAAATTGCTTTCTGTACTGCGATGGGCATCGTGCAGCAATTCTACCAACTCTGAGATCCCTAGTAGATCCGTCAACACATGGATCTCTCCAGTGGGAATCTCTTGAGTGTGATGACTTGCCTGGTTGAGAAAATTACGTCCCTGCTGCAATTCTGATTCAGTCAGATTCACCTCACGCACAAAGTCATGCAAATGTCGAACCAAGCTCGTGTAAATTTCATAGAGTCGCGGGTGAGATTTGCCGCGATCGCCATGATTAATGACGGCTTCAGTGATAGTGTCAAGTGTGATTTTCTGCACATCAAACTCCTTTTTAGTTACGTGATTAATGATGGTTGTTTTACGGCGACTATCTTGGCAGGGGCTTCCATGTCGAAAAGTCCGCAAGATGCGCCCAGTAGGCAGTCAATCCGATATAAGCAAAGATGAGAGCTGCCACACTTAACACAATTGCTCCAATAGTTCGCAAGAGCCGGGTTGATTTGAGAGAGAGGGTTGGTACAGAAAAAATTCCTCCTAAGCCAACGAGAATGAACCCAATTCCTGACAGCAAAGGAAGTTGTGTTATTCCTAGGTTTATGATGCGAAAGCCAATTAGAAGCGATACCAGTCCTGCAAAGAATCCATAAATGCCCAGGGTAAATAATTCCCAACCCATTGCCAGAGTTAGGGAAGTTCCTACAAACAAAATGCCAAACAGAACAGTTGTTTCACCAAAGGCAACATTGAAACTACCAATAATGGGCCAGGTAAAAGTCATGTGTAAGCCAGTGACTAAAGCGATCGCGCCGACTACACCAAAGCCTGGAATCCAGCGTTTCTGATTTGAACTACTAAGACCAAAATATACATAGGCAGCTAACAGAGCGAGTCCAGCCGATAGATTAATCAGCATGAGTGTAAGGTAATCGATAAACATTAGACCTCCTGCAAATGTTCGGTTTTGTCACCGTTCAAGCTCCTGAATATGATTGGATAGGAAACGAATGACTCAACAGAGGATGGTAGACATTCGCCAGATCGCTATCTGCCGAGATCGCCATTATGCAGTACTTCACCAAGTCATACGGCGGAGCACAACCGAAGGTTATATCCTTCTCTAAACTCAACCGCAGCACCTCTCCTTGTCCTGCGATAAAGCCTTTGTTGGAAATGTAAATATCACCATCAGAACCGATTTCTAGACCTGTCGGATTAATTAGCTCATCATCCGCGATCGTGGTGCGAGTTTTACCATCTGGAGACACATAAATCAGGGCACCTGCGTCACTTCCATTCAAGATTCCATCAGCATCATATTCCAGGACATACAGACCGCCAAATTTATCAAAGGCTAGATCGGCGATATGCGTAAATCCCCCTGCATAGACTTCCGGTTGACCTTCAGCATTGATGCGATAAACTTGTGCAGTTTCTGCTTGAAAAGGAAACCCAGTCAATTCACCAACATAGAGAGCGTTATCAGGGCCAACGGTAACTGAGGTGGGGACAGGCTGCCGCACCACGGCTTCACCTGTGAGTGGATCAGTCGTGGTACGAGTTGGAAAGACGGTTTCTAAAGTCGGTTCGCCACCAAAGGCTCGCTGAAAGAGCAAAGCATTGGCACCTGCATCTACGACATAGGCTATATTATCTGCAATCAGCAAGTCATAGAGGTTTGTGTCTACGTTTTGCCCATCAGGGTTGTTATTTTGTTCATAAGCACCAAAATCGCTCAATCTTGTCCAGGAAGCACCACCATCAAAGTTATCGATCGCGAGCAACTGGCTAAAATCAGGAACTTGTAGAAGGTTATCTCGATTAGCTGGATTACTAGCAAGACCAACGATCGCATAGGCGTTTCCATAGGCATCAAACTCAATGTCATTCACACCTGCTGCATCCGATCCATCGGGTAATGCCAGCGATGGTAGTCCAGTTACGACTCGTTTTACAACACCGTTTTGAATCCGGGTAATTGCACCTGTTGCACCATAGAATAGAGACGCGCCCGGTTGAGTTGGAGATGGAATACTGGCACCTGTCCCCCCTCGTCCTGCTTCGGCAACATAAAGTGCCCCATCAGGGCCAAAGTTCAGCTTACGTGGACTATCCAGACCGGATGCCAGCACTTCAATTCGCGATATCTGTGGCGTTTTTACTATTGCAGACATAATTCTTAACGAAGTTATAAGTATTTCAGGAAGCAACTTGTCCAATTTCTCCTTCCAAAACCTGTCCAAAACCTTCTTCAAGTCACAGCAAGCATCCATTGCGTATCATCGCTTCAGAACGACAAGAAGCCTTCATAGTTGCCTGAGCGCGATCGCCGCGTTTGCCACCTCTAAGATGGCTTTAATTCTGCTTCGGTAGCCAGCGCGGTACGCACACCAGCATCGAGATTCATACGGTCTATAACGACCCAAGCTCAGCGACCCGGCCCTCGGTGACAGCGTGGATTGCAACCGGAGCGCGAGAGCCGGGTTTGCTGCTGCGCCTTGTTAGGCAGCAAAATCACCGCGCACCCCGGCTGACGCGACGAAACCAGGCCCCACTTGCTGCTCCTGCTAAAGCGATTGTGGAGTAAGCCGCTAAAATAGCGACTCCAACAGGAATTAACGGACCGCCGGGCAGAAAACAAAGCATATACGTCAGTTGACCAAGAATAATACCGGCATAGTGCGACCAAACATGTTTAGGCCGAGCAAGTCCAACGATAAGGCCAACAAGAAGAAGTGCTGCGGAATAATAAAAACCTTTCGCATCCCACGGTTCGACCTGCCCGGATAAAAATGGTGACAAGAACCAGACCATTGCGCCGCCCACAAACGAGAACAAAAAATTTATCGCTAACTCTCTTTTCATTCTTCACCCTCGCTGCCTAACGACCAAGCTCACCGGACGCAGATAACCTTGAAAACTCAACCGACCAATTTGTAGCGTTCCGGTGCAACGCATGGTCAGGCGTCGTAGGCTGCTATTACACCTCGAACTCCGGCTGGTTCGGAGCGATTTTGATGGTCCAAGTCCCCTTCTGGCTGAAAGTGCGAGCGGTCGCGAAAGTATCCTCCATGAACTGAAAGTACACGATCTTCCCGTTGCGCACCTTTGCGTGAATCGAGAACGGTGAGGTCACCGCCTTGCTCAGCGAGACCGAGCGGTACGTGAACCTGCCGAACACAGCAACGTTTTCGCCTTCACTGAAGAGGGCGGTAACGGCGAAGTCCTCGATCGTCCACCATTTCTCAACCCGGGAGAACGTATCGATGAACGCTTGAGGACCTTTGGAGGTTCCCGTCCAAGGCAAGATTTGCTTCAGTTCAGGGTTGTCGAAATTCAGGGAAATGTATGTTGCGTCCTCCGCGACGAGCCGACGGGCAGCCGCCTCGACCTTTTCGGTTGCCGTATTTGCCAGAAACTCTTTGATCACTTCGGTCGGTTGGGTACTCATGGTAACGATTCCTTTCTTTAGTTTTGTGGTGGTGAGGTAAAAGACACTTTGGACATCATCAACTCCTAAGTTCTCTTTGTCTTAGTTCACTTGAGTGTAGTCATTTCCAACACTCAACTTCTTGCAGATTCTTATGGAGTTTCCTATGGAATTAGCGAACCGATTTCAGTGTTGCTTTAGTGAGTCGCTTGAAGTTCTGTGTCAAACATTTCGCACTGCCTTTCAACTACTGCGCTACATACCCGCCATCTACCATCAACGTTTCACCTGTTACGAATGATGCCAGGTCAGATGATAAAAACAGAACTGCATTTGCAACTTCAAGCGGTGTTCCAATTCGTCCGATCGGGTGGAGTCCTGTTATGTAAGCTTTGACCTCATCCTGCCCACCTGTAGCTGCTTCAAACATATCTGTTTCGATTGCTGCTGGTGCAACGACATTGATGCGAATCCCCGCTTTGGCATATTGGAGCGCGGCGGCTTTTGTTAAGCCTACTATTGCATGTTTACTCGCGGTGTAGAGGGATTGGGTAGGAACTGCAACGACTCCAGCCCCAGATGATGTATTTACGATCGCACCACTTCCCTGTTTCAACATCTGAGCAATTTCATATTTCATCGACAACCAAACGCCTTTGACATTGACGTTCATCGTGCGATCGTATTCCGCTTCTGTTTGCTCAATCAATGAGGAATTTTCGCCGACAGTTCCTGCATTATTAAAGGCAATGTCTAAGCGACCAAAAACGCTAACCGCTTTATCAACCATTGCTTTAACATCGGCTTCTTTCGTGACATCTGCTTGCACAAAAATCGCCTCTCCGTCAGCTTCTTTGATCAATCGAACCGTTTCTTCACCTTCATCCATTCGACGACCCACCACCACCACCTTTGCTTGTTGTTGGGCATAAGCGATCGCAGTTGCTCTGCCAATTCCTGATGTTCCCCCAGTAACTAAAGCCACTTTATCTTGCAGTATCATCTGTTTCTCCTGTTTCAATCAAGATTGGCCTTCAGCACACAATCAAACTCCGATCCGTTTAGCAATTACCAACGCCGTAAAGCTGGTCTAATTTTCTGTAAACTTCAGCACAATTTTGCCCCGTGTTCCTCCCTGCTCTAGACGCTGATGTGCCAGAGCGACCTGATCCCAAGACAATACTGAATCAATCACTGGGCGAAGCTGATGACGCTCGATGAGTTTTGTCAAAGCCTCTAATTTTGCTCGGTACTGGGGTGAAAAAACAAAATGAATCGTCAGATTCTTACCCCATGCTTTAAGAAGCGATTGCGGTATTGCAATGTCTACAATGCTTATAAGCCTACCAAAGGGACGAATGATTTCTAGACTACGCCCAATTGTTTCTTTGCCGATCGTATCTAGAACTAAATCCACACCCAGTCCATTTGTTTCTTGACGAATGACTTCTACGTAATCTTCATTTTTGTAATCAATCACCCGATCTGCGCCCAGTTCTGTCACGAAATCTCGGTTTCTAGAACTACACGTCGCAAAAACGTATGCCCCTATCGCTTTGGCGAGTTGAACTGCGATCGAACCCACTCCACCCGAACCCGCATGGATGAGAACTGTTTCACCAACTTGTAGATTGCCCCTAGTCACTAGACAATCCCAAGCAGTTCCCCCTGCAAGCGGAAAAGAAGCTGCTTCAATGTGCGATAGATTTGCAGGCTTCAATGCAACAATCGCTGCATCAGCCACATGATACTGAGCGTAGCTACCGAATTCTCCAAAAATTTGCGGCGAGTAATACACGTTGTCTCCCACCTTGAAATCAGTCACAGCTTCGCCAATTGCCTCAATCACCCCTGAAACATCGACTCCAAGGATGGCGGGTAATCGAACCAGTTCCTTGTAATCACCACGACGAGTTTGGTAATCGATCGGGTTAATTGAGGTTGCACAAACTCTGACTAACACCTGATTCGCCTTCAGTGTTGGTATGGGAACAGTTTGAATTTCAAACTTATCAGCATCACCAAACGCATTTAATACAGCTGCTTTCATAGATTCCATCTGTGCTAACTCTCCTTGAGTTAAAATAAACAGTGGCGGGATTTCGATACACTCAGCGTAAGTAGGTTCTCCCTAACTTCGCAAGTCAGCACGATTTGGTAAGGTAGTTACCATTGAAGCCAGAAAGACAACTGAGTTATTCCTGCTGAAGAAAGTCCAGCAACAGGGGATTGACCTGATCCGCGTGAGTCCAGTTGATGGCGTGCGGACCGCCAGGAATGATAACTAGTTGACTGTTTTTAATCAGCTTCGGCAGTCTGGCTGCGGTGGACTCAAGCGGCAGAATGCGATCGCTATCTCCATGAATAATCAGCGTCGGTACATCAATGCGGGGCAGATCGTCGCGGAAATCAGTCAGCCAGGATGGTACACAGTCCAAAGTTCCTTTAGCAGAAGCACCTGCTGCCACATTCCAACTTGCCTGAATCGCTTCATTACTGATGCGATCGCCCAGTAAAACATCGACATTGAAGAACTCTTTGAAGAATGTAGAAAAGTAGGCTGGACGGTCTTCAACGATCGCTTTCATAATGCCATCGAAAATGCTTTGGTCAACGCCTTCAGGATTATCCTCGGTCTTCAGCAAGAAGGGAGGCACTGGAGCCATCAGCACAGCTTTCTGCACCCGCTCTGAGCCATACTTGCCAAGATAGCGCGTGACTTCACCCGTTCCCATTGAGAAGCCAACCAACACAGCATTTTGCAAGTCAAGCTGGGTCATGAGTGTATTCAAATCGGCGGCGAAGGTATCGTAGTCATAGCCAAATGAAGGTTGGCTAGAAGCACCAAATCCTCGGCGATCGTAGGTAATTACTCGATATCCTGCGTTCAGTAAAACTAAAACCTGCTTCTCCCAAGAATGTCCGTTCAATGGAAATCCATGAATCAGTACAATCGGTTGACCTAGTCACGTCCTGCCACAATGATCTTTTCTGCTAAACCAACCGGGTTAGAAAACATCACCTCATGGCTACCGGGCATTTGCACGAGTCGAAACAACCCCAAGCGGCTAGACAGTCTAGGATGCCAACCCCACTCGCCTTGAGGTAGGACATTATCTTCTGTACAGTAGAGGTAACTTTTAGGAATGGGCAGCGAGTAAAACTGCTTCAGGTCTAATTTGTCAATAAACGGTTGATACGGTTCAGGTGACAATTGTGCGTAACTAGATTTTGCTAGGTCGAGGTCAGCATCGTTGAGAAATGTTTCTCGCCAAATATCGAACGGCATCATTATCGTATTATCACCCGATGCTTCAACTAGATCATCGATTAGCTCTTGAGTGGGAAATGGAAGGTTATCTCTGAGGCTCTCACCATCATTCAGGACAAAAGCATCGAAGAAGATCAGCCGTCGAATTCGAGTGCTAATTGCTTCAGCAACTTTGGCAATAATTGTGCCACCGAAACTATGTCCAAGTAGGACGATATCGGTTAAGTCTTTATCAACAATGTAATCGACGATCGACTGTGTACATTGAGCATGGTTGACGTTTTTATTCACGCCTTTTCCATGTCCGGCGATCGTCGGAGCAAAAGCCTGATGTCTTTTCGCTTCTAACTGGCTGATGACCGCTTGCCAAGCAGAACCATCGTGCCACGAGCCATGAACTAAAACAAAAGTTGACATTGGATGATTCCTCAACAAATACTGGGCAGCGATTGGGATCAATAGACTGTTTCGTTTTCTTTGCGCCAAGCTGGATCAACAATGCAAATGAAACTGAGCGGTTCACGACCTGTGTTGCGAATCGATTGTTTCGCATTTGACGGAATGTAAAGCACCTCCAGGTTCAACAGGTTGAGATTGGTCGTTGATGAACATCTCACCGTTGCCCGTCAAGATGTAATACACTTCTGAAGTGCTGAGCGAATGTGGCGTTGAGGTTTCGCTAACGGGCACGATCGCATGAGCAAGGCTATATCGCAACGCTAAAGGTTGTTTATCGGGATGGAGTAATTCTCGCAGAAGGGTATTGTCACCTGCAATAAATTCTGGACATGACTGTAGTTTTTGGATGAACATGAGTGTTAGATGGGTAGTACTCTTGCAAATGTGTCGTAGTCATAGGCGACTGAGGGTTGGCTGGAGTTTCCAAAGCCTGGGCGATCGTAGGTAATCACCCGATACCCTGCGTTCAGCAGAACCAAGACCTGCTTTTCTCAGGAATGTCGGTTCAATGGAAATCCATGAATCAGAACAATCGGTTGTCCTGTTCCCATATCTTCGTAGTAGATATCAATATTTGCCGAGTTTTCTTGACCGACAGTGACGTAAGACATGAGAGGTTTCTCCGTTGTAAATCGATGAGGTGTTTTTGTCTGTTGCACCGCAATTGTCATGCAGCGATCACCGCGTTTGCCGCCTCTAAGATGGCTTTAATTCTGCTTCGGTAGCCAGCGCGGTACGCACACCAGTATCGAGATTCATGCGGTCTACAAATCGTGACAGGTTCTCAAAGCCTTGTAGTCCGACCTGAGTGTTGATCGCCCAGCGCAGAATGACGAACAGGTAGGGATCGGCAATCGATCGTTCGCCAGTGAGCCAGTTTCGTCCGTCGAGTCGGGCATTGAGCCGTTCAAGGTATGTGCGTATGCGGATGCGAGCGGTATCTGCGATCGCGTCTGCGAAAGCTGGGTCTTGCAGAAAACGGGTCGGCGTGAAAATCGGCTTGAACGTCATGTGCACGTCGGAATTGAGGAAGCCGAGCCAGCGCATTACCTCAGCCCGATCGTGCGGGGTGCTGTTGCCAAGCAGCCGCGCCTCCGGATATAGGTCGGCGAGATAACCGAGGATGGCAACGTTTTCGGTGAGTGAAAAGTCGCCGTGCTCCAGCAAGGGTACCGTGCCATCCGCGTTGATGGTGAGGTAGTCTGGTGACTTGATGCTTTCACGGCTCATCTTGACGATTTCGTGCGGCACACCAATCCATTCAAGAACGATGAGATCAGCCAGCGAACAAGCACCGGGCATATGATAGAGTTTCATGAAATGTCCCTGATCGCGAAGAATGTGTTTTTGCTTCTTACCTGCTATTTTCATAGTCTGGGTGTAATGACTCCTAATGCTCGGTTTCTTTCAGATTCTTAGGGTGTTTTGTCAGATTCTTGTGCAATCCCCTTCAAGATGCAGCGTGGAACCGATCATGCTGTCGAGGAACGCGCGGATCAACGTTGCTACCTCCTCCGCATGGGTCTCCAGCGCGAAATGGCCAGCATCAAGCAGATGAATCTTTGCATCCGGGAGATCGCGCTGATAAGCAGCGGCACCAGCGGGCAGAAATGCCGGATCATGACGACCCCAGACGGCGAGAAGCGGCGGACGGTGCTCGCGAAAGTACGACTGGAAGGCCGGATAGAGCGCGACGTTGCTGCGGTAGTCGAGGATCAGATCGAGTTGGATCTCCTCCGCGTCTGGCCGCGCCATGTAGGCGATGTCGAGTTCGTAGCCGTCGGGTGACAAAAGGGTTGGATCGGCTCCGGTACCATACTGCCAGTTCCGGATTGTGTCTGGCGCGATCGAGAGTCGGCAGGCTTCCCGGTTCGCTGCGCTCGGTTCGCGCCAATAGGTTTCCCACGATCCCCATTCATCACTGAAACCCTCAAGGTAGGCGTTGCCGTTCTGCGAGACGATCGCAGATATCCGTTCAGGATAGCGCATCGCCAGACGCAAACCTACTGGCGCACCGTAGTCGAAGATGTAGAGCACGTATTGATCGAGCGACAAAGCATTGGTGAAACCCTCGATTACGTTGGCAAGGCGATCAAAGGTGTAGTCGAATGTCCCGCGCGGCGGTGCCTTGGTCTGTCCGAAACCAGGCAGATCCGGCGCGACGAGCCGAAAGCGATCGGCGAGGAGAGGGATCAGGTCGCGGAACATGTGGCTAGCGGTCGGAAAGCCGTGCAACAGCAGTATCACTGGCGCATCGCTTGCCCCCGCCTCGCGGTAGAACACTTCGACATCACCAACCTGTCGAAACCCGTAGCGTATTTTCATCGTACAATTCTCTTTTTTAATTTTCTTCCGACTGAACTTCGACATTCAGATTTAGAATCTTGGACACCTTTCGCATACCCTACGCTCACCGCTCCTAAACCGCGAGAACCGTCCGTTACCAGTGCAACTTTGCCTGCAAATGTTGTCTGTCGTCTCGGACTGCTGATCGACTACTGCGCTACATACCCACCATCTACCATCAACGTTTCACCTGTTACGAACGATGCCATCTCAGATGATAAAAACAGGACTGCATTTGCAACTTCAAGAGGTGTGCCAGCTCGTCCGATTGGGTGAAGTCCTGCCAAGTAAGCTTTGACTTCATCCTGAGCTGCTTCAAACATATCTGTTTCGATTGACCTTGGTGCAACGACATTGATGCGAATCCCCGCTTTGGCATATTGGAGCGCGGCGGCTTTTGTTAAGCCTACTATTGCATGTTTACTCGCGGTGTAGAGGGATTGGGTAGGAACTGCAACGACTCCAGCCCCAGATGATGTATTTACGATCGCACCACTTCCCTGTTTCAACATCTGAGCAATTTCATATTTCATCGACAACCAAACGCCTTTGACATTGACGTTCATAGTGCGGTCGTATTCCGCTTCTGTTTGCTCAATCAATGAGGGATTTTCGCCAACCGTTCCTGTATTATTAAAGGCAATATCCAACCGACCAAAAACGTCAAACGCTTTATCAACCATTGCTTTAACATCGGCTTCTTGCGTGACATCTGCTTGCACAGAGATAGCCTCTTTGCCAGCTTCCTTAATCAATCGAACCGTTTCTTCACCTTCATCAATTCGACGACCAACCACCATCACCTTTGCTTGTTGTTGGGCATAAGCGATAACTTCGTTAAGCTTTCCTTCGGAACGCTGCGCGAACGCTAACGCAGTTGCTCTACCGATTCCCGATGTGCCTCCAGTGACTAACGCCACTTTATCTTGCAGTATCATTCTGTTTCTCCTGTTTCAATTTCATCAGTTTGTATCGGGTAAGCTTGCCTCAGCAACTCAGTGACTTCTTGCGCGATCGCAATCAGGGCATGATTAACTGAGGAGTCGCGAAGAGAATCAGTCTGAGGTTTACCTTCATGCCCAGAATCATTCTTGCCTTGTACTAGTAAATGCGTCATAGAATTATCCTCAATGAAATACTGATTTGTAATTGACTAAATCAATACGCAGGAATTCAGTTGTTGGCATGGTTCACAAAGCGGCAATTTTGTTCAGTGAAACAGGCGAAATCTAGCCATAAAAACTAGATGGCTTACAGCACTTACAGACAAGTCAGATATGAATTGGGAGCAAAGATCGGGGAACTTAATGACTTGCAGCAATCACGGCTGCCATCAACTCCGTCGTGTTCCAGTGCCCGGTATACCGAATTCCATTGATAAACAGAGCTGGGGTAGTCGTCACTCCACTCTGTATTCCGCCTTCGATATCTTCATTGATGCGATCGACATGCACTTGTTTAGACAACTCTTTGAGAAATTGAGGAATGTCAAGCCCTAAATCATTGGCGTACTCGACAAGATAACCGTTCTCCAACCTTTGTTGATGGTCAAATAAAGTATCGCTCATTAACCAAAACTTTCCTTGGGCGGCGGCAGCAACGGCTGCTTGGGCTGCCCGTTGAGCATGGGGATGAATCTGTGTTTGTGGAAAATGGCGGAAGATAAAACATAAATAATCCTCTCCAAAAGAAACCGTAAGCTCTTGCCGAATGATTTTAATCAGCTTGTAAACGGCTGCACTTCTAAGACATTGATAATCCCCATACATCACTAACACCACGGCGGCACTTAGCACACCTTGACTGTGATCTTGGGTTGAAGCTGGCACAACTAAAGAACTGGAACTATGGTCGTCGATCATCTTTCTACATCTGTATCAAGCATGGAGCCTTGCGATTTACTTGCTCAATCCATTTGCATGACTGTTTGCATAAATTCAATATAGGTGGTCGCCTTCAAGCTGTCGCCCATAGCAAGTTAAATTTTTTACAGTGCAAATTGATAGATTAACCATGCCATCGCGGAGTAGAAGGCTGGCTCTAACTTAAGTTAGAATCCGAATTTGATCGAAAGTACATCCTACAAACTTACAATGCCGCGCTTAACGGCAACAATCACAGCTTGGGTGCGATCGCTTACATCCAACTTATTCAAAATTCGATTGACATGAGATTTAACAGTATGAGCCGCCCATTGCGGCTCCGCATGATGGGTGGGGTGTAGGAGGGGCAGGAAAAACACCTGCCTCGATCCGATTAGCCCGCTTGCTAGGGTGTTACGGACATTCTTATCGGGAATGCAGGGCGAGGAACTGATAACCCAATACGGTTCACTTAAGGATAATTATATGTTGGGTTGAGGCAATGCGTTACCCAACAAATCCTTGAAAATGTTGGGTTTCGTCCCTCAATCCAACCTACGCGATTTAAGGTTTTTAGTTCTAACTGAACGGTATTGACTGATAACCAACCCCTCGCCTTCCCTTCTCTTATTTTTTGCGTGCGCGTTGTAACTAGATGCTTTTACACAGGTGCCATTTGCCGATCAAGCTTGGTCTCTAGTCCATCTCGTTGCACGGATTGAGCTTTGTCATAGCTCTCCATCAGGGCGCGGTAAATCGGCATGAGGTCAACCATGACAGTGGCAAACTCCATTGCGTCCGGACGGTTCCACGTGTTCATGAGTTCGCCGATTACTGCGTAAGTGTCGATGGGCATGGCTCCCGCCTGGACGACGCGGGCCAGAGTGAGGTCGGTCGCCATCTGGCTCCAGTTGCCGGAAGCGTCAATGATCGTGAAGACCTTGTAACCAGCGGCCAGTGCGCTCAGGGTCGGAAACGCCATGCACACACTGGTGAGAGTTCCGGCGATGAGGAGAGTCTTTCGCCCGGTCTTCTCGATAGCATCTACCCAAGCTGGGTTATCCCAGGCGTTAATCTGTCCTGTGCGCGGAATGTAAACCGCCTCAGGATTGTGCTTGTGGATTTCGGGAATCAGGGGCCCATTGGGGCCATCGGGCACCGAAGCAGTCGTGAAGGTCGGAATCTTGGCGAGTTGGGAAATCTTGGCGAGCGCTGTGACATTGGAGCGGAGGACTGGGAGTTCGATGTCACGCACAAGTTGGAAGAGTCCGCTCTGATGATCAATCAGCAGCAGCACGGCGTCGTTGGGATCGATCATTGTGTCAATGGTGTTGCTCATGGGTTTGTCTCCTTTTTCATTCAAATTCAATCAATGTCATTTTTTCCTAGCTATCTTGGGCGTGTCCAGTTCTAGTACTCAGCTTCTTTCGGAATAAGTTCAATATAGGAGATCGCCTTCAAGCTGTCGTCTATACCAAGTTAAAATTTTTACAGTACAAATTGATAGAGTAACCGTGCCATCGCAAAGTAGAAGGCTAGCTATAACTTAAGTTAGAATCCGAATCTGATCGAAAGTACATCCTACAAACTGACAATGCCGCGCTTAACGGCAACAATCACAGCTTGGGTACGATCGCTGACATCTAACTTATTCAAAATCCGATTAACATGAGATTTAACAGTACCTTCACCGATACTCAAAGCCGCCGCAATCTCGGCATTACTCATTCCCTGCGCCAGTGAGCGTAGTACTTCTAGTTCTCGTTCACTCAGTTCTGGATTGCTGAGCCGCTGTACCAACTTTGCTCCCACATCGGGCGGAATATACTTCTGACCCCGATGAACGGTACGAATGGCATTCAGAAGCTCGTCCGGTTCAGTTTCTTTCAACAGGTATCCTTTTGCGCCTGCCTGCAATCCCCGGTAAATATCTTCGTCACTATCATACGTGGTCAGTACAATAATCCGAGCAGATTTAACGATCGCACAAATTGCACCAATGGCGGCAACTCCTTCCACTTCAGGCATTCGCAGATCCATTAGCGTTACATCTGGTTGGTGTTCCCGAAAGGCGGCGATCGCCTGTTCCCCATTTTCGGCTTGTGCAATCACCTGCATATCTGGATCACGGTTGATAATCGTGGCTAATCCTTGCCGAAAAATGGCGTGATCGTCCGCAATCAGAACCCGAATGGTCGTAGCTTGGCTCATTGTAATGCTCACTCAAGGGTTGACGGTGACAATAATTTCTGTTCCTTGTCCAGGTTGACTTCTAATCGTGAGTTGTGCGCCGATGCGCTCTGCTCGTTCGCTCATGCCGAGTAAGCCAAAACCCTCAGAGGCTGGAATACTCCCAACTCCAAAGCCCTGTCCATTGTCTCTCACGCGCAAGCAAAACCGATCGCGATCATAGACTAGCAACACTCGGATTTCGTCAGCATTGGCGTGTCTAATTGCATTGGTTAATGCTTCCTGCCCCATTCGCAGTAGGTTACTCTCGACTTCAGCCGGTAGAGAATACACTGTACCCTCAGTCTCATAATATAGAGTGGTATCCATTGCGGCAGCTCTGATTTGAGCGACGAGACGGTGTAGAGCGCTCTGTAAACTGCTCTCCTCCAGAAGCTGAGGACGGAGCGCGACAACCGATCGCCGCGCTTCAGTCAGTCCAGTTCGTGCCAATTCTTTGATCAGATCCAGGTGTGCCTGAGTTGCTTCTACATCATCCGTTAGCACCTGTTTTGCCGCTCCCGCCTGAGCCAGAATGCCTGTAAACGCCTGAGCGAGTGTGTCGTGAATTTCGCGTGCCATACGGTTGCGCTCCTCTAAAATTGAGGCTTCTTCTGCTTGCTTCAGCGCCGTAATATCTCGCGCCAGCCAAATCACCTGGTCGTGACCGATTGGAGCAATGCGAGCCGAAAACCAGGCTTCTCGTCCATTTAGAAACAGACTGTACTCGACCGTGAGGATTTGTTGGGTTCTCAGCACCTGCTGAATATAACCTAGAAATTCATCAGCTTGTTCCTTTCCGATTTGATGCATGGTTTTACCAATCATCTCCTCATAGGGTTGCCATAGCAGATCTGGTTCCAGTACCATTATTTCAAGGAGTCGCCCTTCAGCAGACAGTACAAATAATGGATCAGGAATTGCCTCAATTAGAGTCCGTAGCTTTGTCTCTGAGGCTTGTAGGGCTTCTTCTGCTTGTTTGCGATCATCGATATCCGTAACAACTCCCAACGCTCGGATGGGTTCACCGAATTCATTCCAGGTAACAATTTTGCCGACAGCAAGAGTCCATTTCCACTGACCATCCTGGGTACGATGGCGATACTCTGCTTGATAGCTGGGGACTTCTCCAGTAATACAAGCATGGTAAACTGCAAGCACTGATTCTCTATCGTCAGGATGCAAACTCTCAATCCAGCTAGATTTGGTCACATGAAATGTTGCTGGATCGTAGCCCAGCATTAAAGCGTATTCTGGGTTAACCACAACTTCTTCAGTTTCGATGTTGAGATCGTAAAGTCCTTGATTTGAAGCGGTTAATGCCAAGCGTAGTCGTTCTTCACTTATTTGTAGAGCAACTTCTGCCTGTTTGCGATCGCTAATATCCGCAATCACCCCTTCGACGTATCCATTGGCTGCATTCAGATAAGAAGAGGTAAGTCCCCAGAAAACCGTCCCATCTCGTTTTCGCAGCTGTGCTTCATGGCTTCGCAGTTCCCCATCCCGCTTCATCACCTCAATAGCGTATTGGCGATCGCTGGGATTGACCCAATAGCCTATGGTGTGTTCCAGCCCAATGATCTCTTGGGGTGAATCAAAGCCAAGCAGCTCTGCAAAGCATTGATTGGCATCGAGAATTAATCCATCTGAGATGCGGTTTCGGAAAATGCCGACCTGCGAGTTTTCAAAGATAGCTCGGAACTTGGCCTCACTTTGTCGTAACGCAGCAGTTCGTTCTGCAACCTGTTGCTCTAAAGTGCAGTTGTAGTCGGCTAGGAGTTTCTCGGCTTGTTTGCGCTCCGTAATGTCCTGGAAGGTTGCGATCGCATAAGTGATATTGCCTTGTTGATCAAAAACTGGTGTTCCCCGTGCCTCAATTAGAATTGAGACCTGATCTCGACGAATTTCTATATCTTCAGTCCTAATGCGTTCGCCCCTTAATGCCCGCACAATAGGCAAGCTCTCCGCTGGATAGATTTGATCCGTTCCCGCTACATAAAGCTGATAAGCCTCTGATATCTGCTCCGGTGCGATGGAAGGATCAGTTTCTTTGCCCGTGAGTTGATTGCCGCATTGGTTGGTATAGTAAGGGCAACCCGTCGCATCCACGATCGCAATTCCCACTGGAATCGCTTCAAGAAACTGGGCGATCTTGCTTTCCTTAGCTTGCAGTTCTGAGTAAAGGTTGGCATTTTCGATGGCGATCGCGGCTTGAGTCGATAATAGCTGCAAGACCTGCGATCGCTCTGGTGTAAATACTCCAGTTGCTAATCGATTTTCTAAATACAATACACCGACCAGCTTAGCTTGATTCAGCAGCGGCAAACAGAAAATAGATTGAGGCTGGTTCTGTTGAATGTATGGCTCATTAATAAAAGCACCTTCACGAGTCGCATCATTTAAGGTGACAGGCTCAAGACTCCGAATCACATAGTGAATGATTGATTCTGGCAATTGATCGGCAATTGGAATAGACTGTAACACCTGAGTCGTACAAGCATTCTCATCGGCATTGAGTTCACAAGCCGCTTCAATCGACCATTCTCCTGAGTTTTCTAAAATCAGATATCCGGTTTGTGCGCCAGCATTCTCAATTAAAGTTTGCATCAGCGATCGCAGCAATTGCTTCAGTTCAATTTCACGAGAAATCGCCTGTGAAGCTTTCATCACTGCTGCTAAATCGAAAGCAGTATGGAAGGGATTAGTGATAGTTTCAGCAGTAATAGGAATTGATGTGGAAGCGGCTCTAGACGACTGAGGAAAGAATTGTGGATAGCGAGTTTCTAAGTCTTTAACTTTAGCGATCGCGCCCCAGCGATCGTAGCAATAGTGCGCCTCTTTCATGTAGGTTTGAGCAATTTTTTCTCGACCTCGCGCCAGATAATGTTTAGCCGCTAATTCATAAGCTAATGCTTCTTCCTGGATATACTCATTTTCATTAGCACCTGCGATCGCCCGTTCATAAAACTCTTCAGCCTCAAAGAATTGCCCTGAGACTCGCGCTTTCTCTGCTTCAACCAGATGAAATTTATGTATATAATTCATCGGGGCGTGTTCTGCCCATTTTTGCATCTTTTCTTGGTTGGTGTTAACACAGTTTAACCAAGCTACTTTTTCAGAGTTTAAAGCATCGAGCGATAGGCTCAAAAGCGCTAGAGAATGATAGAAACAGAATATAGGTAGAATCGTTATTGCTGACACCTCTTCAAAATGTTGCCTTGCCAAAATAGCAGTTTGTTCAGCTTGATGGTGTTCTTCAAATAGATAACACAACATGACTTTGTGTAAATAGAGTATTTGAATTACAGTTCCATCTTTAACTGCAATAGCGTGTGATAACGCCTCCTCTTCATTACACACCCGACCAACTAAGCGACTGGGATTAAGAGACCTATCTAACAAATTAAGAATAGTCTGCCGCAATATTGTCAGCCAATTCGAGGGACTTTCTCGTCTAATTCGGTCGATCGCTTTGCTGTAAATTACTGTTTTTTGTTCCAGTTGAGTAAGTTCCTCTCCAGCAAAAAATGAGTTATGGCACACGTAATATGCAGCATAACCAGCAGATTCAAAGTCTCCGGTTTCCACTCCTTCCTGATAAGCCTCAACCAGCAGTGGTATCGGCTCCTTAAGATGTACTTTCCATTGCATAACATGCTCACTAAATAACTGTAATGCTCTAGCCTTGCCTTTTTTGGTATTCAATCGTTCTGCCGAGGTAAGAGCCAATTGACCAAATTTATAGCCGAGTTCAATGTCTTGAACAACTCCACATAGAACAAATCCGTAGGCAGCATAATACAGCGGTGACCAGACAGCATTACCGTAGTTGATTGATAAATTTACCGTTTTGCATATAATCAGTATCCACAGTGCTGGTAACGTTATAAATGCAGCAGATCCCATATTCGATAGGATTGTTATAGCTGCCAGTGGTTCTGGTGCAGCCACCTCTGGTAAATTACTCAAGTCTTCGATTTCTCGTTGGGCGAGTAGTGCAGCCGTTGACTCCAATTCCCTTTGAATATCTGCCTGACTTGGATTTTCTATTAAATCTATTCCCAAGAGCTTTAACGCTTCCAAACCAGTTTTTAGTGTTTCTTTCAGGTTGCCCTGTGACGAATGTCCTTGAATTCTGCTATCGTAAGCCTGCACTTTGTCAACCACTGTTTTGGCACGATCGAGTACCACTTCTACCAACTGTTCCATCTCATCAAAGCGACCCTGGAGATACGCCGCTTCTGCTGCTTCTGAATACAGCGCTAAGGTAAGGTCATACTCACTCTGCCAACTCTCTGAATTGAGGAGTTTAAGCCCTGTAGTGAAATACTTAAAAGCTGCTTCATAAGCCGTTGCTGCCTTTGCTTTCTGTCCTGCCATTAAATTCAGTCTGGCAATTTCAGTTCGTTCTGATCGAGCAGTGACTAGCTCAAGTCCTTGATTGAGATGATCGATGATTTCAAACAACCGATCGGATCGTTGCTCTGGTGAAGTTTTTTCGAGCAAATTGCCACCGATTTGGAGATGAACAACCTGTTTCTGCGATTCATCAATCAAAGCATAAGCCGCTTGCTGAACGCGATCGTGCAGAAACTTGTAGTCTTGAACTAACAAGTTTTCGTCTAATTCAGATAGAGGTTGAATTAATCCCGCTTGTATTACTGCTAGTAGATCCTGGAAAATTGCTTTCGGTGATTTTTCGCAAACGATCGCCAACGTTCCTAAATCAAACTCAGACCCAACACAAGCAGCGATGGAGAGAACTTGCTGTGTTGCTTCCGACAATTTCTGCAACTGACGCAGCAGTAACTCCACCACATTATCGGTGATATCTTGAGCTTCAATCTCAGTTAAGTTCCACTGCCAACTCACCTGTTGGGCATCAAAGGTTAACAGGTTTTCGCTATGCAGCAGCTTCAAAAATTCACCAACAAAGAAAGGGTTGCCCTCGGTTTTACGCAACACGACTTGGGCTAAGGAACGAACGGTATCAGGATTGCGATGTAATGTCTCAGCTATCAGTTGACTCAACGGTTCCAGCGTTAAGGGGGTCAGGATGATTTCCTGAAGTACTGCTCCCTGCTTTCGCAAGCTCTCCAGCATCAAAATTAATGAATGCGTTGGAGACACTTCATGATCTCGATAGGCTCCGATCAAAAACAGAGATTGAGTTTGCTCGTCAAGCAATATGAGTTCAATTAACTTCAACGTCGCAGAATCGACCCACTGTAGATCGTCTAAGAAAATGACCAGGGGATGCTCTTTTGCACAAAACGCCCGCACAAATTTTTGAAACGTGAGATTGAAGCGATTCTGTGCTTCTGTTGCTCCAACTTCGGACACAGGTGGCTGCTTGCCAATAATGAACTCAACTTCGGGAATGACATCTATGATAATTTGTCCGTTGCTTGCCAAAGCAGTGAGTAGACGCGATCGCCACTGTTGCACTTGCTCATCCGGTTCCCCCAGAAGTTGCTGCACCAACTTTTGCAGGGCATCCACAATGGCGCTGTAAGGAATATTGCGCCTGAATTGGTCAAATTTACCTGATATGAAATAGCCGTGCTTTGCTGTGATGGGTTTATAGAGTTCTTGCACCAATGCTGTTTTGCCAACGCCAGCGTAACCAGCAACAAGCATGAGTTCGACATTGAATTGAGCATTTTCTATGCCTGACTCTAGTTGACAATTTTCGCCAAACGTCTCTTTTCTAACCACTCTGTCAAACGCCGCCAATAATGCTTTAGTCTGGGCTTCTCGTCCATACAGTTTCTGAGGAATGCAAAACTGTTCTGAAACATCTTGCAGTCCCAACGACATGGCGTTGATCTGACCCATTTCTGCCAGTTGCCCGGCGCAGTGTTCTAGATCCGCTTTGATGCCCCAGGCACTTTGATAGCGATCCTCCGCATTTTTCGCCATCAACTTCAAAATTATGCCTGAAATGGGTTTGGGAATCGTGGCGTTCAATTCATGCACAGGAATCGGCGGTTTGGCAATATGGCAATGAACTAGCTCCAGGATGTCTTGAGTGGGGAACGGTAGCTGTCCAGTTAACAGTTCGTAGAAGGTTACGCCCAGTGAGTAGAAATCGGTGCGATAGTCGAGCATTCGGTTCATCCGCCCGGTTTGCTCTGGCGACAGATAGGCAAGCGTGCCTTCTAACACATGGGGACTTTTGAACGTCGGATTGGTGCGGTTAAAGCGGGTGGCAATCCCAAAGTCAATAATTTTGACAACGCCAGTATCCAGATTAAAGACTATGTTTCCAGGGTTAATATCTTTATGAATGACATTGGCTGCATGGATTCTGCCAAGAATGTCGGTGAGGGCGATCGCAAGACCAAGAAAAGTGGATAAAGGCATGGGGCAGAATATATCTGGGCGCTTGTGCATCCATTGCTCTAGGGACTCTCCCCCAAAATCTTCTAAGATAATCACCAGAGTGCGTTTATAGTCCTGCTGGCTGTATGCCTTGATAACTCCTTCCAGATTTAGGGAGCGGGTAATTTTATATTCCTGTCTGTAGCGGGTTAGTTCTTGAGGTGAGGGATAATCTTGTTTGAGTATTTTTACGATGATCGCTACTCCATCCTCTCTAATGCCCCGATAAACCAGAGAATTAGAACTTTCGTATATCTTGTCTTGGATGGCAATACCAGGTAGAGCAATCATAGAGCAACTCTTGGGAGTATAATCTGGCATAACTGAAACTATACAGCAATCCAGCTATCTACATTTCTCATTTTTTGAGGTTCTATTTGGTTTTGTTCATTTCTAGCCAGTTGTAGAGCCTTAACTGAACTCTGTTGAGCGCTGTATCAATCATGTAGAGGGATTCTACAGCACTCAATTAAACAACTGGCATAGCTGGATGTCAAGAAGCGGGAAGTTTTATCTTTTCCCTCGTACAACTTCTTCACTGTCCCGTTGTGTTGGTATCTCCATTGAAACTGCAACCAAAAGACCTGAAGGGGTGACAAAGAAGCTACAAAGCAGACTGGATAAGAGACATAGCACGTAGACCCTTGCGAAAATAGGGTAGTTTACTGGGCTTTAAACGCATTAAATCATGAGCTAAATCAGCCCAAAACTCCATTGCACCCACCCATAATTGGCCATACAAACCAACCCAAAATGCGCTATGTCGGCGATGTAGTCGGTTTAATTCCTTCAGACGACCAATATATTTTTGTAATCCCATTTGACGAGAGTTACGACCTGCTAAAACAGCACAAGTATAGGCGATAGCAATTAATAAAATCAG
>NZ_JAECZB010000110.1 GCF_016056295.1 Atlanticothrix silvestris CENA357 | reverse complement strand
GGTATGATGATCTGTGCAATCCAAGTAGCAATTATACAGAAAATTACCACATACCCATAAAAAACGCCCCCCAGAACTGGGAGGCGTTTTTTTATTCAGTTTTAATACTTGAGAATTAACCGTTGATGGCAGGTGCGGTTAGAGCAACAGGAGCAACATCACCAGCAGCCAAGTCGAGAGGGAAGTTGTGAGCGTTACGCTCGTGCATTACTTCCATACCCAGGTTAGCGCGGTTGATGACATCAGCCCAGGTAGCGATGACGCGACCTTGAGAATCAATCACAGACTGGTTGAAGTTGAAACCGTTGAGGTTGAATGCCATTGTGCTTACACCCAAGGCTGTGAACCAGATGCCGATGACAGGCCAAGCAGCTAGGAAGAAGTGCAGTGAACGGCTGTTGTTGAAGGAAGCGTATTGGAAGATTAGACGACCGAAGTAACCGTGAGCAGCTACGATGTTGTAGGTTTCTTCTTCTTGACCGAATTTGTAACCGTAGTTTTGTGATTCGCTTTCGGTTGTTTCACGTACTAGAGAAGATGTTACAAGAGAACCGTGCATTGCAGAGAACAAGCTACCACCAAATACACCAGCTACACCCAACATGTGGAAGGGGTGCATTAAGATGTTGTGTTCTGCTTGGAAGACGATCATGAAGTTGAAGGTTCCGGAGATACCCAAGGGCATACCGTCTGAGAATGAACCTTGTCCAATTGGGTAGATTAGGAAGACTGCGGTTGCTGCTGCTACTGGTGCAGAGAAGGCTAGGCAAATCCAAGGACGCATTCCTAAGCGGTAGGATAGTTCCCATTCACGTCCTAAGTAGCAGAATACGCCAATCAGGAAGTGGAAAACTATCAACTGGTAAGGGCCACCGTTGTACAACCACTCGTCTAAGGACGCTGCTTCCCAAATGGGGTAGAAGTGCAAACCGATAGCGTTAGAAGAAGGAACTACTGCACCGGAGATGATGTTGTTTCCGTAGAGTAATGAACCTGCTACTGGTTCGCGGATGCCATCGATGTCTACTGGAGGTGCCGCGATGAAGGCGATGATGAAGCAGGTGGTGGCAGCTAGTAAGGCGGGAATCATTAGTACGCCGAACCAACCGATGTATATGCGGTTGTTGGTGTTGGTGATCCAGTTACAGAACTGTTCCCATACATTGGCGCTTTGGCGCTGTTGTAAGGTTGTTGTCATTTTTTTATGATTGCGAGCGTTTTACCTATGTATCAGGCGCTTTTGTTCGCCCTTATGAACTTATGTTACGAGTATTATTGCAATTTGTAAAGTAT
>NZ_JAECZB010000109.1 GCF_016056295.1 Atlanticothrix silvestris CENA357 | reverse complement strand
AAACTTTACTGACCCTTTGGCTGGAGGTGGGGATATAGATATTTGGGAATATATCCCTCTTCTGTCACTTTCCGGAATAAGCAAGTAGTTCAGGAGCTAAATCATCCAGAAGCATAATAGGGTTTAAATTGATTCATGGCTGCAATTAAATGATTAAATCCCAGTAACAAATTTGAATTAGGGAAAATACTTAACCAGGGATAAATTAACCAAAATAGTAAAAGTGGTTGGATAATGAGACGCAGATTATTTAAAGTATTCTTCCACCCGGATTCATGATTCCATTGCTGATGATTAGAAAAATCAACATGACTATTTTCTTGTGCCTCAGTCTCAGGTTGACGAGATTGATTGAAGGCTAAGAAGACTGGAGAATTTAAACTAATCATCGTATAAACACTAAAAATAATCTCCCACCATCTCTCAATATGTTGGAAATTAGTGAAACGGTAATCTGTCCAGCCTAGTCCCTGCTTACACTGTCGAAACCCATATTCAACCCAGGTTCTTAATCCATATAAATCCCCTAAAGTCTTCTTCAAATTCCCTTGAAGATTTGTCATGACGAAGGAGGTAGAATTTTCTGGCATGGTTTCTGGGTCAGTAGTTATTTCCCAGTAAGTTATGGCTCTTTTTTTACCATAAATTATTTCTCGTATATATCTAGTCTCTGATTTTTGATTGCTAAATGTTCTCTCAAACTTACACCACTTGTTGGCTATAACACTTTGCCCTGCTGGCAACCAGACTCCATGATTACTTCTAATTGATACAACATAACTTAAGTTATATTCAGCTAGTTTTCTAATAAATTGGCTACTTTCACCATATAAGCTATCAGCCAATACTAATTCAATATTGAAGCCTGATTCCATTAATTCTGTAATTATCTCTGATGCTAGCTCTATTTTAGTTTTATATTTATCTGACTCCTTTAGTGTTCCTTTTGGTTTAAAAACTTTGAAGATTAATGGAAAAGCTATGTTAGCATAAACTCCATAGGCGTTGACTGAAACTATTCCATTATCCACTTTTCCTACGCTTCCTAAATATTGTCTAGCTACATAATCTGTTTTCTTCCCTTTTTTTCTATCTCCTGTTTCATCTATTACTAATGTAATTGCACGTCCATCTAATTGTTTTTTCAATTTATTTAATCTTCTTTGTTTTAATTTTCCTACTGGCCAATCTGAATTTGCTATGAAATGGTGTAATGATTGTGCTGAATTTATACTCACTACCTTCGCTATCTCTGGTAACGATTTTCTTTTTATCGTTGATATTATCCCCAGATGTAAATATTTGAAGCACTCATAATTCCTTACTTCTTTAAACAGGTCTTTATACTCTGCACAATATTCATCTATGATGCCAACTGTTGGATGAGGAGCTCTTGCCAAATGTTTGATAATTTGTAATTCTACATCCATTGCCCTACTTACCTTCCAGAGTTTTTTCTTTTCATCCTTTTATTCAGAATACTCGGAAAGTGACAGAAGAGGGAT
>NZ_JAECZB010000108.1 GCF_016056295.1 Atlanticothrix silvestris CENA357 | reverse complement strand
GATCGCGCAGTGTATGACAGTTTATACTTATCCCTTTTCTGTCACTCTCCTGAAGTAAAAATCTTTTAATTGTACTTTTATCCATCAGGAAGATAAGGTTTGAACTCATTCATAATCCTGGTTAAAACTAAAAAACCTTTGACTAAATCAGGGATGCGAAATACTTCAAGCCAAGGAGAAATTAAACAAAAAAATATCTTCGGCTGTATGATGAGACGGAGGTTATTCAAAGTACTTTTCCAACTTGTTTCATGATGCCACCATGAATGTAAACAGAACTTATCTGTGATTTCATCAGGTACAGAATCTGTTTCATGTGAAGTATTATCGTTCTGGTAATGTCTCAATCTTTTGAATGGTTCTGATTGCAGACTGATCATGAAGTAAGTAGAGAAAATGATTTCCCACCATCGCTCTATTTCTTGATAATCAGTCACCCGATAATCTGCCCAGCCTAATTCATTCTTACTCTGCTTAAAACCATATTCAATCCAAGTTCTAAATCCATAAGTATTTCCTACACTTAACTGAATATCTCCAGGTAAATCAGTCATGATGTACCAAGTCGTATTTTCTGGTACTGTAATTTTATCTGTTGTGATTTGCCAGAACCGAACCGCCCTACGCTTACCAAAAACTATCTCTCGAATAAATCGTTCTTCTGACTTACCATTAGAGAAAATTCGGTCAAATTTTTTCCATCGCGTGTATCTAACCTTCCATCCAGAAGCCATTAGTACACTGTGGTTGCTACGAATAGCCACAATATAATTGATATTATACTGATGAAGAGTATCAATAAATTCACTACTCTCACCATATAAACTATCTGCCAACACTAAATTAAAATTAAATCCTAATTCTCTTAGTTCTTTAATAATTTCGATTGCTAATTGAGGTTTGCTCTTATATTTATCTTCTGATTTCAATCGCTTTTTCGGTTTAAACACTTTAAAAATTAAGGGAAAGGTAATTCCTTCAATAATTCCATAAGCATTGACGCTGACTATCCCATTCTCTATCTTTCCTAGATTGCCTATATATTGTCTATCTACATAGTCCGTTGTTGTACCTTTCTTTTTATCCCCTGTTTCATCTATACACACAAGGAATGATGCACCATTTAGGGCTTTATTTAAAATTTTCAATCTTCTATTTTTTAGGTTTTTTACCTCCCAAGGCGACTTCCATAAAAAATGATGTAGCCCTTGAGCATCTTCTAATCCTACGGCACGAGCAATTGCTGGCAATGTTTTCCTTTTTATTTCCGAAATCATTCCCAAATGTAAATATTTAAAATACTCGAAACTTCTTACTTCTGGAAATAAATCTTGGTACAACTTACAGTATTCATCAATCAACGTTACTGTTTCAATTGCTGGTCTTGCTTTATGTTGCAGCACTTCGAGTGGTACATCCATTACTCCAAGCAGCCTTCAACGTCTGCTAGCATCCTTTCAAATATTTTACTCTTTGGAGAGTGATAGAAGAGG
>NZ_JAECZB010000107.1 GCF_016056295.1 Atlanticothrix silvestris CENA357 | reverse complement strand
TATTTAAAGGATATCGAATCTTGGTGCTAGGTGATAGGGAATTTCATAGCATCAAACTGGCGAATTGGTTACACAGCAAGAGAATTGACTTTGTACTCCGGCAAAAGCAAGGCACTTATATTCGACAAGAAAATCAATCATATCAACGGTTACAATCTTTGGGATTAATTCCTGGTACCTCCTTGTTTCTCACAGGTATTCAAGCCACTAAACAAAAAGGTTTTGCTCATTTGAATTTAGCTGGATATTACAAGCGTCAATATCGGGGAAAAGTTGAACCTGCTGGCTGGTTTTTACTGACTAATCTAGATAGTCTTGCCGATGCCATTAAAGCATTTAAGTTGCGCAGTGGCATTGAGGCCATGTTCCGTGATTGCAAGACTGGTGGCTATAATCTTGAATCTACTTCTGCTGATGGTCAACGATTGATGGCACTGATTTTATTAATTGCTATCGCCTATACTTGTGCTGTTTTAGCAGGTCGTAACTCTCGTCAAATGGGATTACAAAAATATATTGGTCGTCTGAAGGAATTAAACCGACTACATCGCCGACATAGCGCATTTTGGGTTGGTTTGTATGGCCAATTATGGGTGGGTGCAATAGAGTTTTGGGCTGATTTAGCTCATGATTTAATGCGTTTAAAGCCCAGTAAACTACCCTATTTTCGCAAGGGTCTACGTGCTATGTCTCTTATCCAGTCTGCTTTGTAGCTTCTTTGTCACCCCTTCAGGTTTGAGCATTAAATTTATAAGGGCTTTGCTCTAAGTTAGCTGATACTATTAAGCCCGAAATTAATCGACCTGAAGACGAAACTTTTGGTGGAAAAATAGGAGCTTCTACCTTAGCATTGAAATTGATAGCTGTAGGCAATCGGTTAAAGACATCAATTCCTGCCGCTGTTTGTAGCGTTACTTGACCTACTTTTCCTTGCCAACCAATTTGCAAGGGAATATTAGTAACTGATTCTACATCTCGTTGCTCAAAAAAATCTAACCCTGTTTTGAAAAATATTTTATTGCCGTTATGCAACTTAAAATGAAACGTTGGCTCAATGAATAAATTATGTTGACCAAAATTATCGGTATCATTGCGAAAATCTATTTGAAGATTTTCTAAAACAGCAAATGGCTTAACTGGTTCTGTGGAAGTTGACGGTGGTTTTAAGTTATCGGGTATTTTTGGTGGAACTGGTGGAGATAATTGCAAACCTGGATTGAAGTTTTCAGGTGCAGTAATCAATAGAGGTTTTTGTTTTAAAAAAATTATCGGGTAACTTTTATTATCCTGTATTAAAAATAGATCAGTTTCTTTGAAATCCTTAATAGAAATAAATTGCTCTGATGAATTTGAAAATAAATTTACTTTCCCTTGTCTTTGGGCAGCTTGTAAATTAGTTTCTAATAATGCCCAAATACCCAAACGCCAGATCACGAGTGATTGAATATGTAAATTTTTACCAAAAGGTTTCACATATTTGTATCGGTCTACAAAATCATTATAAATACTATTAGCCATAATTAAATATCACACTTTATAGTAGAGACCAATAATTTGATCATTAATTTTCTGAATTTGCTTGGCGTTATTATGCCCAATATTTTTTTAGGAATACCAATTTTCTATAAAGTTAGTGCATCTTCATAGAAGTAAAAACAGGATATACGGGTATGGAAAATAGCTGGCGATTTGAAGTATGCAAAAACCGGACATAAGTTGCATCCCCGCAGAAAATGGATACAATCGAGCTAACTTATTAGTGAAAAACCAAATTTAATTTTTACTTCGGCTCAACGCTTAAATAAAAAACTATTAACCCAGGAGTTTATATGGAATCTCTTGACTTAAAATGGATACGTGCCCAATTTCCTGCACTTACACAAAAAATCAACGGTCAACCTGCAATTTTTTTTGATGGGCCAGGCGGTACTCAAGTACCGGGATCGGTGCTAGATGCGATTAGTGATTATTTGGTAAGGTCAAATGCCAATGCTCACGGGGCTTTTGCTACAAGTGCGCGTACAGATGCACTGATTACCTCTGCTCGTGCGGCGATCGCTGATTTTCTAGGTTGTAATAGCGATGAGGTGGTATTTGGTGCCAATATGACCACCCTTACCTTTGCAGTCAGTCGGGCTATTGGTCGAGAACTACAACCAGGCGATGAAATTATTGTCACACGGCTTGACCATGCTGCTAATGTTTCTCCCTGGTATGCCTTGGAAGAAAAGGGTGTAACTGTCCGCATTGTAGATGTCAATATTGAAGACTGTACTCTAGATATGAGCGATCTAGAACGACAGATTAATCCGCAGACAAAGTTGGTGGCAGTTTGCTATGCTTCCAACGCTGTAGGGACAATCAACGATGTTGCAGCAGTAGTGCGTCTTGCCCGTACTGTTGGTGCTTTGGTATTTGTTGATGCAGTCCACTACACTCCTCACGCTCCTATTAACGTACATGCCTTAGACTGCGACTTTCTCGCTTGTTCAGCTTACAAATTCTTCGGCCCCCATGTTGGTATTTTGTATGGTAAGCGTGAGCATCTTGCTCATTTTAGCCCTTATAAACTAAAACCAGCTCCAGAAGAAGTACCATTTCGTTGGGAAACCGGAACCCTAAATCATGAAGGGTTAGCAGGTTTAGTGGCGGCGATTAACTACTTAGCAAAACTAGGTTGTCATGTTTCACCGTCAGTTGATAGTGAATTGGTTACAGCTTTGGCTCAAGCTGATAAAGAAGGTTTGGAAACATTCCACTGTCCCCGTTTTCTCACCTCACCAGATCAACCTAGTCATGAGCTAGCATCGGCTTATCATAGTCGTCGTGCTGCTTTAGTTGCAGCGATGTCAGCCATTCAGCAATACGAAAAAGAATTGAGCCAAAAGCTAATTGCAGGATTATTGGAGATTCCTGGCTTAAGTTTTTATGGCATCACCGATCCGGCTCGTTTTGCTTGGCGGACACCAACAGTTGCCTTTCGACTCGCGGGACAAACACCTGAAACCACAGCTAAAGCATTAGGCGATCGCGGTATCTTTGCTTGGCACGGCAATTTTTATGCGATCAATCTAACTGAAAAGTTAAAAGTAGAAGCAAGTGGCGGTTTACTACGAATTGGACTAGCACATTACAACTCAATGGAAGAGATTCATCAGTTTTTGCAAGTGTTGCATGAGATTGCATCTCTGCCAACGGCTTGATATTTCATCCATATCCAGGAATTAACATCAAAAAAATTACTTTCATCCTGAAATATCAAGATTGTTAAAAGTTACAAACGAGAGTCATTTTTGATATAAGTTCTGTAGTAATACTGCGACTATTATTAGCTTCATTCGATTAACCTCTAAGGAAATTTTGAAATAAGCTGATAGTAAATCTAGTATGAAAAACAACATCACTTTAGATGATTTAGTCCTCAAAGATGGTTGGGTGATAGATCCTAGTCAATCACTCAACGGACGCTTTGATGTTGCCGTTCGTGACGGCAGAATTGTCGCTGTTGCACAACAGTTACCACCTTACAAAGCCAAGCAAACATTCGCTGCGAATGATTATTTAATTTGTCCTGGCTTGATTGATTTACACGTTCATGTGTATGAATGGGTAACTAACTTTGGTATACCTGCTGATGATGTTGGCATCAATGCAGGTGTCACGACTGTAGTAGACCAAGGTAGCAGCAGTCCTTTTACCTTTTCTGGCTTTAAATCAAAGGTAGTAGAGAAAGCCCAAACAGATGTACGCTGTTTTTTGTTAATCAATCATGCTGCAACACAAACCATCGGCAATATCGAATCGGGCTTAGAAGATCCACAAAAGGTAGATATTAAACCATTAATCCAATTAGCCAAAGATAATCCGCAAATTATCCGTGGTTTTAAAGTACACGCTGATTCTGGCTCGATATCTCGCTGGGGAATGGGTGTATTAAAATTAGCGCGAGAAGTTGGCGATCGCACTAATTTACCTTTATATGTTCATACAGGAGAATTATTTCCTGTAGTGGAAGCCAAGCGACCAAACCCAGAGACAGTAGTAGAAAATGCCCTGTCTTATATGAAACCAGGAGATATTTTAGGTCACTGCTACAGTTGTCAACCAGATGGGTTAATGGGAACACGCACCCAAGTTCCAGCGTGGCTAATTGCAGCTATAGATAAAGGTATACTTTTAGACTTAGGGCATGGGCTAAAATTTAGCTTCGACATTGCCCGGCGAATGATGGCGCAAGGAGTTTTCCCCCATACTATTAGTAGTGACGCTCACGGTAATTTTAAGAGCCTCCACGATGATTCAACTCTTACTTACAGCTTGTGCGGTGGAATTTCTAAACTTATGGCTTTGGGATTAGATTTAGTAGATGCGATCGCTACTGTCACAATCAATCCAGCCCGTGTTTTACAAGCTGAAGCGGAAATTGGTACTTTAAAAGTTGGTTCACTTGCCGATATCACCGTTTTAGATTTAGTCCAAGGTGATTGCGTATTTTGTGATTCTTTGGGTAAACAACTGATAGCTAAAGAAAAACTTGTTCCTGTATGGGTCGTGCGTTCAGGAAGATTGATTCAACCACATCGTAGTTTACTAAGGGATTTAGAAAATCAATACAGTGATATTGCTACTCTCACAGCATAAACCTAATCTTTATGCCTTGATAAACCAGCGATCGCTGTATGAGGTTTCCCCTTTCACCATTAAAACACAAAGACACTAAGAGTTTCAGTTAAGCTGATTGCGATGATTAGCGGCTTGCGATAACAGAGATTCCGCAAAGGCGATCGCTTCTGTGGCAGATTTACCCCCAGCTAATTGCGCCAATTCATCTCGGCGAGTAGTTAAATTATCCAAACTCGTGACTCGGACAACGGTACGCTGCTCGGCGTTGCCGTTGTTTGCTTTTTTACCCTTGCCTTGAGTAATAGTTTGCTTATCCACGCGGAAATGGCGATCAGCCATCGCAGCTACTAAAGGCTGGTGCGTGACACACAATACTTGGTTACTTCGACTCAGTTGGTATAATTTTTCGGCGATCGCTTGGGCTACTCTACCAGAAACCCCCACATCAATTTCATCAAACACTAGTGTCTCAGCAGCATCTACTTGGGAAAAACAAGCTTTCAGCGCCAGCAAAAACCGACTCATTTCCCCGCCAGAGGCAATTTCTGTTAAAGGTTGCAACGGTTCTCCGGGGTTGGGACTAAACATAAAAGTAATTTTGTCTGCACCTGTGGCGGTTGGTACAGTCGGTACTATTTCAACTTGAAACTGTACCTTTTCCATTGCTAGGGGTTTAAGTTCCGACACCAACCGAGATTCTAAATTATTAGCAGCTTTGCGACGCAGTTGAGTTAATTTTTGGCAAGCTTGAGTGAGTTTTTCTAAACAAGCCTGTTCTTGCTGTTCTAGACTTTCAATAGATTGTTCGCTGTCGTTGAGTTGGGCTAATTCTCTTTGAATATTTTGGTAATAGGCGATCGCTTCTACCAATGTGGGGCCATACTTACGACAAACTTGTTTTAATTCCCTAATTCTTTCTTCTACTTCCTCTAAGCGCTGAGGATCGGCTTCTAAGCTGTCTCCATAAGCATTAATTTGCCTTCCCACTTCCATTACTACTGCTTGAGCATCCTTGACCATATCTAACAATGGTTGGAGTTGCACATCGTATTCCACCATGTCAGTTAACGTTGCTTCGCTGTCCCCCAGTAAATCTGCTGCGGCTGGGGTTTCATTATCGTTTTGATACAAAGCCTGATAGACTTTGTAACTCATCTGTTGTAAATCGACGACATGATTTAGGCGTTCTCGTTCCTGCAACAGTTGTTCTAATTCTTGGGGATCATCGAGGTTAGCTGCTCCTAACTCCTGCACTTGATAGGTGAGCAAATCTAGTTGTTGCAGACGTTCCCGTTCTGATGTCCTACGTTTTTCTAGGGTGAGATGAGCTTGTTGGTAATGACTAAAAACTGTGGTGATCAATTGACGCTGCTGTACTAGAGAGTTACCACCATATACATCCAACCAATCACGAACTTGGGCAGATTGTCCCACTTGTACAGTTTGACCTTGGGCTGTGATTTCTACCAGGCGATCGCGCAGTCCTCCCATGAGTTGCCGATTGACCAATACACCGTTTACCCGCGATCTACTACGAACGTTACTAGTAGTTACTGTAATTTCTCGGCTAATAACCACAGAGTTCTCATCAATCAAATCGATTTCTTGTTCGTTCAACCAAGCTGCTAACGAAGGGCTATGTGTAAAAGTTGCTTCTACCAATGCCCTACTTGTCCCAGTCCGAATTACCCGACTAGAGACTTTCCCGCCCAAAGCAGCATCAATCGCATCTAAGATAATCGATTTCCCCGCACCAGTTTCACCTGTGAGGACATTGAGTCCAGCGCCAAATTCCAACTCTAGTTGGTCAATGAGGGCAAAGTTTTCAATTCGCAGGCAGAGCAACATCAAGCCAAATTCTCCATAAAGGCAGATGCCGGATACTTTTAAGTTACAGGATACTCAGCACTATCTTTTAGCAACCAGCAAGCAATACCTACTACTATTGAACTAGTAAGCCCATTCAAGTGTAGCAAACCTTTCAATGGCCTCTCCCTACCATTGATAATTATTTTAAGTAGTTAAGTGCAACAAAATCTTGTCCTCAAGATCCTGCATATTATCTCCATTTGAGGGATGCTGGACTGTAAACATATTGTTACAATACTTAACATGATCACTCCAACCGGTGGCTTTTTTCATGATTGTTAAGACACTTCCCCCGACTTCTCGGCCGATTGAGGGCGAACCACACCTTACTGAAGTAGTGCCAAAAAATGGTACAGAGACCTTGGTTATGCAATCGCCAAGACTCTCAGCAGCTCAAAAACAGCAGGCGTTAGTGAATATACAATCCGAGTCTGAGACAATACGCTACGATCCCGTGGAGATTGCATCTCATTACCGGAAAAGACCCCTACAAGTTTTGCGACGCATTTTTGCAGTTTTAGGGCCAACTCTTTCCTTTGCTTTTGGGTTGTGGTGGGACAGCCGCCGGGGAATTGTCGTCAAAAATGACCGCCGCCGAGCCAGTCAGCTGCGAGAATTACTGACAGGATTGGGGCCTGCTTACATCAAAATTGGACAAGCTTTATCCACTAGACCAGATTTAGTTCCTCCTGCATATTTAGAAGAATTAACTAGGTTACAAGACCAATTACCGCCTTTCCCTAACGAAATTGCCTACCAATTTATCGAAGAAGAACTAGGCGCACCACCAGAAGAAGTTTACGCAGAACTTTCACCTCAGCCAATTGCTGCTGCTTCTTTGGGGCAAGTCTATAGAGGTAAACTACAAACTGGTGAAGAAGTCGCTGTTAAAGTCCAACGTCCTGATTTAAGAGACCGCATTGCCATTGATTTGTACATCTTGCGCTACCTTGCAGGTCGGGCACAAAAAACTTTCAAAAGGATACGGAGTGACTTAGTTGGTATTCTCGATGAATTAGGCGATCGCATTTTTGAAGAGATGGATTACATCCATGAAGGAGAAAATGCAGAGCGATTTTTCCAATTATACGGTCACATAAAAGACATTTACGTACCAAGAATTTACTGGGAATATACCAATCGTCGTGTTTTGACGATGGAGTGGATTAACGGCACCAAATTAACCCAGACAACAGAAATTCGCGACCAAGGTATAGATGCGCGTTATCTAATTGAAGTAGGTGTGCAGTGTTCTTTGCGCCAATTACTAGAACATGGGTTTTTCCACGCTGACCCCCACCCAGGTAATTTGTTAGCCATGCCGGATGGTAAATTAGCTTATCTCGATTTTGGGATGATGAGCGAGATTTTACCACATCAGCGTTATGGTTTAATTGAAGCGATCGTTCACGTCGTCAACCGTGACTTTGAAGGTTTAGCCAACGACTACGTTAAACTAGATTTTTTATCACCAGACACCGACTTAACGCCGATTATTCCAGCTTTTGCCAGAGTGTTTGCTGATGCTCAAGGAGCCAGTGTTGCCGAACTCAATATTAAAAGCATTACTGACGAACTTTCAGCTTTAATGTATGAGTATCCCTTCCGCGTACCTCCTTACTATGCTTTAATCATTCGCTCCCTGGTAACTTTGGAAGGTATTGCTATCTACATAGATCCTAATTTCAAAGTTCTTAGTGAAGCTTATCCTTACGTTGCTAAACGCTTATTAACTGATCCAGCAACCCAATTAAGAACATCACTACAAAACTTGCTGTTTAAAGAGGGAAGCTTCCGTTGGAATCGTTTAGAAAATCTGTTACGTAATGCTCGAAAAAATCAAGACTACGACTTTAACCTAGCACTAAATCAGGGGGTAGAGTTTCTATCTTCTGAACGCGGTGCTTTCATTCGTGACAAATTGGTAGATGAATTTGTTAACGGACTGAATGCTTTAGGTAAAAATGTTTTGCATAACTTTACTTACTTGCTGCGAGAACGAGTAGGTTTAACAGCAATGAATGAAGCGCCTGCGGCGACAATTGAGCAGCAACAAACTTTAGAGCATATCAAACGTATTTTAAAAATTCTCCAAGAAACTCGTGGTTTTGATCCAGTACAGATGGCTCCTCAACTTACCCAGTTATTAATCAACCCAGGTGTACAACGTTTGGGTCAACAAATTACTTACCGCTTGGTGCAAAAGGCCATAGCGAATCTAATTCGTGAATTGTTAGCAGCAGAAGAAGTTAACAGTAATCAAGATAGCAAGTTAAACCAGCCTATAAGGTTATCTTTATCTACAAAAGTGTAGAGTTTAAGTTCAAAATTAAGGCGATCGCATGATGAAGATTTTTCAGGCGATCGCTTTTTTTTCTCACGCAGAGGCGCAGAAGAAGAGAAGAGAGCGATCGCTTGTTAAAATAAATATCTTATTGATGCTGTTGCAACCAAACTACTGAATCAGCTTCAGTGGAGAAATCTAGTAAAGCTTCGGTCTTTTGATATTTTGATTAGAATTAATCATAGATCGACTCTATAAACTGATATGCAAATCAAAGAAATTCTCCAAGCACTTCCAAGTTTGAGTATAAGTGATCGCCTAAAGATAGCTGAATCAGCCCTACAATTGGTTATTCAAGAAAAACATTCGCTCACCAAAGATGAAGAAAAACGCCAATTAGGACTAGCGGCGGTCACTGCGATTGCAGACTATGCACCTGATAGTGAACTAAATATATTCTCTGATTTGGAGGGAGAAGACTTTTGCGACTATCCAGATGAAGACTTACATAACTCAGGAAATTATGTACAGAGGTGAAGTCTGGTTAGTTAGTTTAGATCCAACAATAGGGACAGAAATTAGCAAAAAACGTCCTTGTATCATAGTCAATGATGATGCTATTGGGATTTTGCCTTTGAAGGTTATTGTTCCAGTTACAGATTGGAAAGAAAGATATGCTGTTAGACCTTGGATGGTACAGCTGGAACCAAGCACAGAAAACAGTTTAGCTAAAGTTTCTGGTGTAGATACTTTTCAAATACGTTCAGTTTCAGAAACAAGATTAGTCAGAAAACTAGGTCAACTATCCGACTCAGAAATGCAACTTGTTTCTCAAGCATTAGCTGTTGTCTTAAATATTTCTCACCCAATATCTTAGTGATCGCTTTTTTCTCACGCAGAGGCGCAGAGAACGCAGGGTTAATAAGAGGCGATCGCGTTTCAATAAAAAGCAAGCGATCGCCTTAATAATAAAGTTAGGTTAGGCGATACAAAACAAGCGAGTCACTTTATTAACGCATTACCCATTTAAGCTGCTTTACAAACGGTCGGTTTTGGAAGTTCTTCCCCAGAGGCTTCATAAGCTACTATCAGTGACTCCAATGCTTCAGTACCATTTGCCACAGCTTCTTCATAAGTATCGCCATGCGTGCGAAAAGGCTGTCCAGGAAAATCGGGAAATCCGACTAAAAAGCAGTTGTCTTCATCAGACCATTGAATTAGCATTTGATATTTAAATTTGCTCATCTTCTTGAATCTCTCGCTGTTTTTCTTCTACTTCTTGAATTGCTTGTTGAACATCTTTCTCTTGATAACGTTTTGCGTCTGAACTGTCTTTACCAGAAACCGTGAGTTTTCCCACATATAACGGATGTATCCAGTTTGTATGACTTCCTTTACCTGGGATTTCTGTAAAATTTGCTCTTACCAACATTTGTTTGAGTTCCCTGATTTTTTTTGGCATTGTCAGGTTTAGACGCTTAATTAATCCCAAGATATCGCACTTAACATTTCAAGACGAGTCTAGGGAGAACGTATTGCCAATGAAGTAGCTTATGCGATCGCTTTTTTTCTCACGCAGAGACGCGGAAGAAGAGAGCGATCGCTTTTAAAGTAAACTATCTAAAGCTTCACAAAATTCTATAAAATTCACTTCTTTATTTTTTATGGATATCTCTATTTCTCTTATTTGTTGAATTTCCTTAAATAATTCATTATGATTGTGAATTTGGATACCTTTATTTTTATAGAAATTTAATATTTTTTCTATACATTTAATTAATACTAGATTATTTGTTGATTTTGTTATAATTTCATATAAATAATTAAATAATTGATCTTCGTTACATTTTTTCTCAACTAAATCAATAGCCTCCTGCAAATTGTAAAAATTAGGGCATTTTATACCTTGTAGATTAGCGTAGCTAATTTTTATCAAATTACTGTTTATATTTCTACTTTCTTTTATTTCTTTAAGAAGAATTACTAGTAAATTAACAGGTATATTGTCTGATGTAACACGACCACATACGTCATGTAAATCTAATAAAAGAGTACATGATATTTGATTACATTCTTCTTCTTTAAATAATTTACCGTGTGCAACTCTATTCCTAGTTTTAGGAAACACAAATTTAAAATATTCAAAATCGTGCAAATTCGGATTTATAGCAATAATTTTATCTAATTTTTCACCAATACTAGCTTTTTGTATTGATTTCTCAGGAATACCTAATCCTATGCAGTAGTCATAGAATATACCTTCTATTTGAAGTGGAGTTAAGTTAAGAAATAAAACCTTATCTTTTTGATAGTTATCTAATGCTGGTTGTAGTACATGTCGGCGTGCATTCAAAAAATGATTTTCTTTAATATATTTTTCTATATGCTCTATTATTTTTTTATCAATGATATATTTTTGAGCATACTCATAAAATTCTGATGGACTATCTTTATATAGCTTTTCTAGATTTCTCATTTCAGGAATAGTGACATCTAAGAATTTATTGGCAATATGAGATAACTTGTCTGCATCATATCTTAAGGGTTGATTTCTATAGGAATATGTATAAGGCTCTTGCTGAAAGAAAGACAATGAACTTATGAATTCAAATTTTGAACTTGATTTTTCAAGAGCGCACATTTTTATGTTTCTACTTGTTAAAAATTTTATAATTTCGTTTTTTGCCTCTATATTTAGATTTACATAATACTTTAAAAGTTGCACTTTATAATCATCAGGCTGAAGCTCATTTTTTTGGCGATTTTGCTCTTCAATTTGTTTCTCATATTTACTAATCCTCTCTTCAATTTCTTGTAAATCTACTGAGGTTTTTTGATATAATTCAAGTAAACAAAGACGTGGTTCTTTTTGTAAGCTAATATATTTTTTGCAAATATAAGTAAAAAATTCTTTTTCTTGTACAGGGATTGGCGATAAGCAAATTTCTTTTTGTTTCCCTTCAAAATGAATAGTTATTTTATTTGTACCAATATCTAATAAGCTAATATATTGAAGTCTAATCTGTTCAAATGTAAAATTTTCAAAAATATCATCACCGATGAACTCTTTAAGAAATAACTGACCAATTTCCTCAAAAGAAATATTGTAAATATTATCATCTTGTAATACTTTTTTTCGGAATTCTATAACTTGATGTACTGTGAATTTTTGTAAGGAGGATAATTCTTCCATGTTATGGAACTTTCTTCGCAGATCAGTAATAATTCCATTTTGACAGATCACTTCGAGTGGTTGCTCCTATTTCAACTTTACTTTAAATATTTTCTACAAATTTACTAAAAAACTTGCCTTAGAAGCATCACATCCCCCAAGGCAAGTTAACTCTCTAAATTATTCCTCCGCGTTCTTCGCGTTTCTGCGGTTAGTTAAAGTTGCTTCACTTCCGAAACCAATTTCGACACCATATCCTTAGCACTACCAAAAAGCATCGTAGTTTTATCTTTGTAGAACAACTCATTATCTACACCGGCAAAACCCGCACTCATCCCGCGCTTAATTACAATTGTCTGCTTTGCCCGATCTACTTCTAGAATTGGCATACCATAAATCGGACTATTTGCATCACTCCGCGCCGCTGGATTTACGACATCATTAGCCCCAATTACCAAAGCCACATCCGCTTGCTCAAACTGGGGATTAATATCATCCATATCGTACAGCTGGGTGTAGGGCACATTTGCCTCTGCCAATAATACATTCATGTGCCCCGGCATTCTCCCAGCAACGGGGTGAATGGCGTACTTGACATCAACGCCCATCCGTTCTAATTGATCTGCCAACTCTCGCACACTATGTTGTGCTTGAGCAACTGCCATACCATAACCAGGCACAATTACCACGTTACGGGCATAACCCAACATCATCGCGCCTTCTTCGGGATCGATGCTGCGGACGGTTTGATCACCTATAGTACCTGCTGCACCGCCACCGCTAGCAGTTGCTGAACCAAAAGCACTGAACAGTACGCTGAACAGAGAACGGTTCATTGCTTTACACATAATCTCGGTCAAGATTAACCCAGAAGCCCCCACCAAAGCACCAGCGATGATCAACATATTGTTCATCACCACGAACCCAGCAGCAGCAGCGGCTACACCTGACAACGAGTTCAACAGCGAAATTACTACTGGCATATCTCCGCCACCAATGGGGATGACGAACATTACACCTAGCACTAAAGAAACAGCAACTACTCCCAAGAAGATGGGTAGGCTATCTGGTGTAATGATTAAATAGGCACTTCCTGCCAAATAAGCACCCAAGAGTAGGATGTTAAATGGTTGCTGGAATGGAAATGTAATCGGAGTACCACTGATTAAACCTTGCAGTTTGGCAAAAGCCAGAAAACTACCTGTTAAGGTAACACCACCGATTAACACATCCAATAGCATGGAAATGTTGACATCAAGGGGTATGGGCTGAGAAGTTCCCATTAACCGCCAAAATTCAGCAACGGCGATGAGTGCGGAAGCTGCGCCACCTAAGCCGTTGAGCAAACCTACCATTTGAGGCATTTCGGTCATTTGGACTTTGTAGGCTGCGATCGCCCCAATTCCTGTACCAATCGCCAAGCCCAACAAAATCATTTCGTAATTCAACACATGCTGATCGAGCATTGTTGCTACGATCGCTAGTAACATTCCCACTGCTGCTACAACATTACCGTTGCGTGCTGTAGCAGGTGATCCCAGCTTTTTTAAACCCAAAATAAATAAAGATGCAGCGACTAAGTACGTCAGCTGAATCCCAGTTGGTAGAAAGTCGCTCACGCCTTAATCTCCTTCTTCTTGAACATTTGCAACATCCGATCTGTGACTAAAAAGCCACCAACAACGTTGACTGTCGCCAATACTACAGCAATCAAACCAAGAATCACCGATACACTTGTCTCTCTAGCACCAGCAGCCACAATTGCTCCTAATACTGCAATGCCAGAAATCGCATTTGAGCCTGACATTAAAGGTGTGTGTAAGGTTGGTGGTACTTTGTTGATGACTTCAAAGCCGATAAAAGATGCCAGAACAAATACAAACAAAGCAGCAAGTAATGCCTCTGTCATGAAATTAAAACTCCTTGTGTAAATGGGGTATGGGGTAAGAAGGCAATAGTCAAGAGTTAAAAATTCTTCCCCTAGTCCCTAATCCCTAACTAATTGATTACTCATAGCTTGTAGCGCATCTCGTACCCTTTGATTGCGAATTTCGCCTGCGTGGGTAATGCAAGCCGCATCAACTATGTCGTCGGCAAAGTCGATTTGCAAAGCTTTGTCTTTTATTAGTAGTTGAATCAAAGATGTGACGTTCTTGGCATATAACTGGCTGGCGTGGACTGGCATTGATGATGGCAGATTAATCGGGCCGATAATTGTTACACCATTCCATACAATATCTTTGCCGGGTTCTGTGCAGGCACAGTTACCACCTTGTTCAGCAGCTAAATCTACAATCACGGAACCTGGTTTCATTTGTGCAACCATTTCTTCTGTGACGAGTCGTGGTGCTTGTCTACCAGGAACTTGAGCAGTGGTAATCACTACATCAGCATTTTTGACGTGTTCGGCGACAACTTCTTGGGTGCGCTGTTTGCTAGCTTCAGAAATTTCTTTGGCGTAACCACCAGCGGCGACGGTTTCTTCCTCTAATGTGACTTCGACGAATTTTGCCCCCAGACTTTGCACTTCTTCTTTAACAGCGGGACGAATATCGAAGGCTTCTACTACTGCTCCCAAGCGTCTGGCGGTGGCGATCGCTTGCAATCCTGCCACACCAGCTCCCATGATAAATACTTTAGCTGGGGCAATTGTCCCTGCCGCTGTTGTCAGCATCGGGAAATATTTTGGCAACGCCGCCGCTGCAATCAAGACTGCTTTGTAACCTGCTAGTGAAGCTTGCGAGGATAAAGCATCCATACTTTGCGCCCTGGTGGTACGGGGGATCATTTCCATACTCAAGGCTGTGATTTGGCGATTTGCTAGTTGCTGCGCCACTACAGGATTACCCAAGGGATTAAGGAAACTCACTAAAACAGCTC
This sequence comes from Atlanticothrix silvestris CENA357, assembly GCF_016056295.1. Classification (GTDB taxonomy): domain Bacteria; phylum Cyanobacteriota; class Cyanobacteriia; order Cyanobacteriales; family Nostocaceae; genus Atlanticothrix; species Atlanticothrix silvestris. Next base: position 18,720 of record NZ_JAECZB010000107.1, on the reverse strand, counting down.
CTGACTTGAGCAAGTCAATTTCTGAGCGTCCATTTTCTCGCTCTTGTGGTGGGCTAACTTTTAGCAAAACATCTGCTTCTTGCCATAATATGTCAGGATCGCTGATAATTTTAGCTCCTGCTGCTTCGTATGCGGTATCACTAAAAAAAGATCGCTCTCCCGCACCTGTTTCTACCCATACTTCCAAACCTTGTTTTACCAAGCGGGCAACAGTGTCGGGATTTAATGCCACACGACGTTCACAAACTTCTATTTCTTTAGCAACTGCTATTCTCATGAAATCTCCTGGAGATAAATACCTAATCTCTACAAAATATGCGCTTTTCCCAATTTAGGGATGTCTCACATTCCTAGTTCAGGACAGAAACTGTCAGCGATTAATTTTTTTCCTAGATTGAACCTTGAAGTTTTCCTTTCCCACTCTCGGTTCTCCAGGCAAAGCAATGCTTTGCCGTTTACAGGTTCACGCTTGCTGATAGTTACGCATAGATTTATTTACATATTGCAAATCCTATGTTGATTCCCAATTTTGTCTCTTTGTCTTTAGCTTGTTTTAGGGATTGAAAAATTTTGGTCTTCCTTGCTTACATAATCCAATATTTATCAAATTTTTTAAGCTTGATAATTTCCCAACTAATTTTTAATGATTATTTCTGACGATTCAAGCTTATTTTAGTCAATCTATCTTAAGTTCAATGGCGATCGCCCAGAGTATGGCTCAAGTTTTATAACAAAACTCTTAAATTAAGATACACTTATACATGTTCAGAAACACAATCAAATCCCCACTGTGTTTCTATCTAGTTCAAATTTGGTCAAGATTCTCAAAAAATGGCTGTAATAGAAGGGGAATTGGAACAAATAAAATAAATGTTAAATATATTACTACGTATTTTTTATGAGAAAAAAGGCACTTTTCTTTCAATTTCGCGTCAATTGTCAAAAAGTCAGTAATAAAGTTTAGTAACAACAACTACTAAATCTTTAGTTATTTAGATAATAGACCTATTTTTGGTGGAGGAAGCCCAATTATGCGACGTTTACTTTTTCCAAGCTCTCAGAATCACCTACCACAAAGACTTCTGTCTGCTTTAGCTATAACTAGCTGTTTATTAGCTGGATTGCAAACTGTGAGCTGGGCGCAAAATAGTTTACCTGGATTAACACTGTTTAGTGGTGTTAAAAGTGAAAATCAGTTGCCCTTTCGGTTAGATTTTGGTGGACAAACTAATAGCTGGGATCGTTACAATCTAAGGATTCCAGCGGAAAAAATGAAGCTGGCGGTTGCTCAGTTTGCTATTACTTACCCTGACTATTATAAAGGAACTTTTAACCCCAAAAAGATAGAAGTCAGGGTTAAAGGCAAAGCAGTTCCGCTTTCGGAAGTAAAGTGGGACAAAGAAGGTCGTGTAATTGAAATATTTCCCGAAGAACCAGTACCAGCAGGAACCAAGGTTGAGGTAGTCTTCTCTGACGTTCAAAACCCTGCCTTTGGTGGTATTTATTACTTTAATTGTCAAATTCTTTCTCCTGGAGATGTGCCATTACTGCGTTACTTAGGAAGTTGGATTTTGACTATTGGATAAATTTCATTTGTCATTAGTCAGTTGTCAGCAGCGATTGGCAATTGACTAAGAGTTTTTTCAAAATCTCTATATTTTGTCTTTAATAGTGATAAAATCATAGATTGTGACTTTTTATAAAAATCGCCTAAGAGGAGAACAGTATGCAGAGAACCCTGGGCGGCACTTGCCGTAAGAGAAAAAGAACCTCTGGTTTTCGTGCCAGAATGCGGACACCAGACGGGAGAAACGTGATCAGGGCGAGAAGAAAAAGAGGACGTTATCGTCTAAGCGTCTAGGGTAATCCAAGCTAAAAGTGCAACTGTGGCTTTGCCCAAGGCGAATCGACTAAAATCACGTAAGGATTTCCAGGAAGTTTTCCGGGAAGGAATTCGGCGGCATAGTTCTCATTTCACTTTGAGAGCCTTACGTCCGTCATTGACAAGAGAGTCTTCTTTGGATACTGCCGCTAAAACTAACCTACCAACTGACTCATACCAGCCAGCCAGTACCCAAATTGGCATTTCGATTAGCACAAAAGTTAGCAAAAGAGCAGTAGTTCGCAACCGGATAAAACGTCAGATTGCCGCTGCTTTTCAACATTTGCTGCCAAAATTGTCACCAGGCTGGCGGTTAGTAGTTGTTGTGAAACCAACAGCGGCAGAATCTAAGTGCGTAAGCCAACAATTTCTGCAAGAATTAGAGCAGTTGTTGGCACAAACTGAGGTGTTCGATGGGCATTCGTGAAGAAATTTATTATGAAGGCGGCCCCCATATTGGGGACTTGATTATCAACTTGTTAATTGGGCTAACTGTTGTAGGGATACCGTTAACAGTTGGAGCGATTGTCAGAGCATTGTGGTTACGCTACCGCATTACCGATCGCCGAATTTCCGTGATGGGAGGTTGGAGAGGACGCGATCGCACTGACGTGATTTACTCAGAAGTTGTCAAAATTGTCAAAGTACCTCGTGGTATCGGTCTTTGGGGCGATATGGTGCTAACCCTGAGAAATGGTAGTCGCCTGGAAATGCGGGCTGTTCCCAATTTCCGGGAAACTTATGACTACATCAATGAGAGGGTTACAGCAAAGAATCCTCTGTACACTGGTGCAAGCAAGTAGCAGGGGAGTAAAGAGCAAGGGGAGCAGGGGATGCAGGGGAGCAGAGGAGCAGAGGAGAATAATAATAGCTATGCCCAATGCCCAATGCCCCATGCCCCACGCCCAATTTTATTTGGATGTGCGGCTATCCGTAGCGTAGGATAGTCGCAGACGAATCTTGATTTAGATAAATTAGATTCAGTTCAATTTACAGTACCTCAGGTTGAATTCAGAATAATGGATTTTGGTATCGGGTTTCTCTCGAACAACGTGATGCTGCCAATCATAGATTTTTTCTATGGTATTGTGCCTAGCTATGGATTGGCGATCGTTGCCTTAACATTGATAATCCGCTTCGCGCTCTATCCCCTGAGTGCTGGCTCAATTCGCAGTATGCGGCGGATGCGAGTTGTGCAACCTTTAATGCAGAAGCGGATGGCAGAAATCAAAGAGCGTTATAAGGACGACCCGCAAAAGCAGCAGGAGGAAATGGTCAATGTCCAAAAAGAATTTGGCAACCCGCTAGCAGGATGTTTGCCACTGCTGTTGCAAATGCCAGTCTTACTAGCGCTGTTTGCAACTCTACGGGGTTCGCCTTTTGCGGGAGTGAACTACTCTGTTAACCTGCAAATCTTTCCATCTGAACAAGTCGAACGAATTCAACCACAAGCCTTTGCTACTGCTCCTCAAAACATCTATATTGCTGATGGAGAACATACTCGGATTACAGCTATTCTTCCTAGCGGTAACAAATTAGCAGTGGGAGAAACAACCAAAATACAATATCAAACTCTTGAAGGCAAACCATTTCAAGTCCTATTAGCTGAACATCCAGAAAATAAGCTAATGCCTGAATGGAAAGTCATCAAAGGGGAAGATAGGGTCAAAATCGATGCAGATGGTAATATAGAAGCCCTACAGCCAGGAGATGTCACAATTCAAGGCACAATTCCTGGATTGGCAGCAGATAAAGGATTTCTCTTCATCGATGCCTTAGGTAGAGTTGGCGCTATAGATCCCGACGGTGCAATCCATTGGGATATTGTCTCTATGATTGTCTTTTTTGGGATCAGCCTTTATGTTAGCCAACTGCTTTCTGGGCAAAATTCCAGTGGTGGGAACCCGCAACAGGAGACAGTAAACAAAATTACCCCAGTTATCTTTTCGGGGATGTTTTTGTTCTTTCCTCTACCAGCTGGGGTGTTGATGTATATGGTGATTGGTAATATTTTCCAAACACTACAAACTTATATTCTCTCTCGTGAACCACTACCAGAGGAACTACAAAAAATTGTAGCCACCCAGGAGAAAGAGAAAGAAGCAGCAGCGGCAGAACAAAAGACATTACCTTTTGAGCCAAAAAGTTCTAAGAAAAAGACTACAGGTTGATAATGCTCGACAGTTCCATGCAAAGAGGGCAGCAGTGGTTAAAAACCCTGCTGCAACTAACAGGAGTACCTGCTGAAATTCAGGGTAATTTAGCAACTGCCTTACTTCAAGAGGGTGATTCTCCAGAACCAGATAACTACTGGTTGACGATTGATGAAACCAACCTGACACCACAAGAAATTCAAGTTCTCATTGGCCCTGATGGTTCTGTGCTTGATGCAATTCAGTATCTGGCTAATTCAGTTCTTAATCTGAATCAACCGCAGGAGGAGCAAGCCTCTTATACCATTGAGTTGAATGGCTACCGCGTAAAAAGACAAGCAGAAATTAAGGCTATGGCGGAAGCCGCAGCCGATGAAGTGCGTTCTACTGGTCAAGAAGTGGAAATTAAATCCCTCAGTTCAGCTGAACGTCGTCAAGTTCACACCTTCTTGAAGGACTTTGGAGATTTGGAAACCTTCAGCCGAGGTAAAGAACCACATCGTCATCTGGTTGTACGTCCGGCTGCGTTGGAAGAAATTGGAAGTTAGGAGTTAATTAAAAGCTCATAACTATAATAATTTTAAAATTTCTCTTAATCTCTAAGAGATAAACTAAAAATGTAGTATCAGTATAATTGCTGATAATCCACATCTATTTTCGTGAGGATGCCTCACAAATCCTATGGACGCAATTTATATTCCGCAGCTAACTAGAGCATCGGAGCGGACAGAGGAATTTCAGGTTGAGGAATTTCTGCCTGGTCTAGAAACATTGACACCAGTTCGGGGTAATGTCCGAGTGCAGCATCATGGCAACTACCTGGAAGTGTCCGGTCAGGCAGAGGCAATTATTACTTGTACCTGTAACCGCTGTTTGCAGCAGTACAACCAACGTTTAGGGGTTGATACCAAAGAAATCATCTGGTTAGACGAAGCTGCTAATCAAGTAGAAGACTTGCCCTTAGAGAGAGAAGTGGCTATGGAAGATTTGATAGAAACCCTACCACCCGATGGTTATTTTTATCCCAGTGAATGGCTGTATGAGCAAATGTGTCTAGCAATGCCCCAGCGTCAGCTGTGCGATCGCAATTGTCCCGGTATCATTAGTAATAGTGCTGATAGTTCAAACCAGCTAGTTGATAACCGCTGGGCTTCTTTAGAAGCTTTGAAAAAGCAACTTCCAGGATAGACAAATTGCTTTCAACTTCCTGGTTTAGTCTCAGCTAGGTGGTTGATTTAATCGTCTTCCACACTTAGTACAAAAGTTGAAGTTTCCTGGATTATTCCGACCACAATTGGTACATTCTATTAAAGTTTGAGATGAAGCATTTCTACTCAAATTGTTGTTTGAATTTAATTCAGTAGACTGATGAATTGGTTGTGAAGTCGATTGAGTAAATGCTGGCTCCATTTGGGCAAAATGCTCTAGCAGCATTCGATGAATAAAAATGTAACTACCTCCAACCTTTTGCAAAAATATGTGTTCAGTCGCATATTCAAGAAAGTGGGCATAGTTTCGAGGGATGTAATTCTGGCTGTAGAGAATGAGGCGTAAAGTGAAATGTTGTAGACAAGCTTTACCACCTCCAAATACTAGCCCAAACACTAGTCCGAACACTATCCCCAGTTGAAGCCATGAAGGATGTGGGGGATGTAAAAGTTTTAAACCAATTAATGCTCCAAAAAATCCACCAAGTAATCCGCCAATCAATCCCATTAGTATGGCATTTCTAACTGAGTTCCATATCCCTTGGTTAGGAATCGTTTTTGTCTCTATTTCTGGGCCTCTCAACCCACCTAAGAACCCTAAAATTAGTCCACCAGTTAGCCCATGTATTAACCCTAGTTCTAGACCATCAATGATATTTGGTTGAGGTTCCACTAGCTTAAAACCCACTCCTACAATTAGTCCTAAAAATAATCCCCCTAGTAGTCCATTTGTCAGAGATTTTTTGGCTTCTTGCCAAGACCATCTCAAAGTTTCAACTGGTTTGATTTCTGTATTACTTAAGTAAACAGTTAATACAACAGTGACTACAACAATATATACCAGATTTATTGATTGTGATTTACTTATTAAATTGCCAAAAATGCCGATTAACCCACAAGTTATTACTCCGAATAGAAAAACTCCCAATTGATAAAATATTTTTGGCACTCGATTGGACAACCAGTTAGGCTGTATTCTTTCAATAACAAAAACTGTTTGAGATTTTTGATACATCTGCTGTGCTAACCAAATTAACCAGCGCCTTGCTTGTACTTTTGAGTATCTTTGCTGAGATTGACGACGCTGAAACATCCGTTCAATATAAGCATCAAACAGGTGTTTGCGGCGTTCTTCTTTTGAGCCTGTATTGGGTAAATCTTCGAGTTTTTTACCTTTGTAAGCCAGAGTCATAACACTTAAAGTCAGGGGAGACTTGGCTAACTCTTGCAACGTAGTGTCTTCTTGAAGCAAAGTTTTGACAGCTTCGAGTTGTTCACCAGCCCTGTCTAAATATTGCTCAACTTGCTGAGATGTCAAAGATTGGATGCAGATAGCAGCTTGCAATTGTAAACGTTCAGAAAGAGCTTCATAATCATGGATGCGGCTTGTCACTACAATCTCAATTAGTCCATGCTCTTGCATGAATTGGTTGATGGCTTTAATGCAGGTTTCTCGTTGCTCAATTCTTACCTCATCTAAACCATCTAGCAGTAGTAATAGTTGTTGATCTTCAATCCAGACTTTACCAAGCGCTTGAGAAATTTGATAAGTACTATGCAATTCTTCAATCAGCCAATCAGCAAATGTTTGGTGTTTATTTCCCCAAGAAGATAAGTTCAGCACTACTGGGAGAGGTTGGCTTAAATCTTTTTCGGTACGAGTAATTAATTCTTGTGCCAGTTTCAAAAGAGTGATCGTTTTGCCGGCTCCTGGTTCTCCTAAAATTAGTAAAGTTCGTCCTTTCCCCATCTGATTGAAAACATCAGAGACACTTTGACCTTCAGGTAAGGTTTGCCCAGACTCATCAGGAATTTGTGGGACATTGCTTAAAGGGCGCTTTACTGCGTCTAATCGTTCTTTCAGTCCCAAATCAATTAGAGCTTTAGTATATAGCGACTTTTCTAATACGCCTTTAATCCAATATTGTTTAACTTTATTAAGCAAAACTTCTCGGAAACGATACTCCTGTTTACCTGAAGGAGGTTTTACCTCTCTGCGACCTATTAATTTAGCTAGGCTAAAGGTTTCATTCACAGTTAGGTATTGGATTTGGTGCAAATCACGTCCAGCTTGTCCAATTTGAGCTTCTCGAATCAAAGCACCATCAATATTCAAGTTTTGAAGTGGCTGTGGTTCTTGATGCATAACCTTTTTTTATGTAAGAAGTAAAAGACTTTTAACTGCAACTCCTAACCAAGGAGCTAATTGTTTGGCAATTGGCTCTAACTTTTGCCAAATTCCTTGACCTGCATTAAACGTTTCGTTAGCTTCTTTGAGGACTTTGCTAGCTTTTTGCAAACTTGTAGCCGCAGTGGTTTTGTCTGGTTCTTTTTCTTTAACTGCGTCGGTTGCGTAATCGAGATGCTTCAGTGCTTGTTTCTTTTGGTCTTCTGGTAAATCTGAATTACGAAATATAGATTCAATTTGTGCCATTAATTCGGCAACTTCAGGTAAAGTCAATTGTTTCTCAGTTCCACCCTGAGTATTTTGCTGATTCTGGGTTACATCGCCAGCAGCTTGTCCAACTTGAACACCTGAAAATTGACCACCGCCAATATTCAGGGACATTCCTCCAGTGTTTTGGGGCTGTGAGTTATTTTCTGCCATTTTATTTGCTTGATAAAAACATAATTTAAGCTCTACTCCAAGTTGAGCAGACAACTTTCCTGAATTTTACAAAAAATTACGTATGTGGTGAGCTAATTATTACTATGATTTTTCCGTAAGCCCCATGCACAAAAACTTCATCCCCTTGGGGAACGAGAAATATATTAGTTTTTAGTTGTTAGAGGCGATACAAACCTGAACAATGAGAGAAGAACTAATAACAACAACTATATATGAACTTTCGTGAAGAGTTTAAACTACTCCTACGTGCCCGTTATCCTTTAATTTATATTCCTACTTATGAAGAAGAACGGGTAGAAGCAGCGATTCGGGAAGAAGCAACAAATCAAGGCAATCGTCCTGTTTATACTTGGGATTTTGTCGATGGCTACCAGGGGAACCCCAATGATGCAGGATTTGGACGACGTAACCCCCTACAAGCTTTAGAATTCATCGAAAAATTACCAGCTTCTGCATCAGCAATATTGATTCTACGAGACTATCATCGTTTTTTAGATGATGTGGCGATCGCTCGCAAACTTCGCAACCTAGCCCGGCTTTTAAAGTCTCAACCAAAAAATATCGTGTTGCTTTCACCACGAATTGCCATTCCTGACGATTTAACAGAAGTTTTAACAGTCGTTGAGTTTCCTTTACCCGCAGCCCCAGAAATTAAAATTGAGGTGGAACGTTTACTGCAAAGCACAGGTAACTCCCTTTCTGTGAAAGTTTTAGATGACTTGGTGCGTTCTTGTCAAGGGCTTTCTATGGAAAGGATTCGGCGGGTTTTGGCGAGGGCGATCGCTACTCATGGAGAATTGCAACCAGAGGATGTGGATCTAGTTTTGGAAGAAAAGCGTCAAACTATCCGCCAAACCCAAATCCTTGACTTTTATCCTGCCACTGAGCAAATTTCTGATATTGGCGGATTGGATAACCTCAAAGATTGGCTGCTCCGTCGGGGAGGCTCATTTACTAATAAGGCGCGACAGTACGGATTACCGCACCCCCGCGGGTTGATGTTGGTGGGTATTCAAGGTACTGGCAAATCTTTAACAGCAAAAGCGATCGCTCATCACTGGCATTTACCTTTATTGCGCTTAGATGTAGGCAGGTTATTTGGTGGTTTAGTAGGTGAATCAGAATCCCGCACCCGCCAAATGATTCAGGTCGCAGAAGCCCTCGCTCCCTGTGTACTGTGGATTGATGAAATCGATAAAGCTTTTTCAGGGCTTGGTAGTAAAGGTGACGCAGGTACTACTAGTCGTGTATTTGGTACTTTTATTACCTGGTTAGCTGAAAAAACTTCACCTGTATTTGTCGTGTCTACTGCTAACGACATCCAAGCGTTACCGCCGGAAATGCTTCGCAAAGGGCGATTTGATGAAATTTTCTTTGTCGGTTTGCCTACCCAAGAAGAGAGAAAAGCAATTTTTAACGTGCATTTATCTCGACTACGCCCCCATAACTTGAAAAGCTATGATATTGATAGGCTAGCTTATGAAACGCCTGATTTTTCTGGGGCAGAGATTGAGCAGACTTTAATTGAAGCGATGCATATTGGGTTTAGCCAAAACCGTGACTTTACTACAGACGATGTTTTAGAAGCTGCGAGTCAAATTATACCCTTAGCACGAACTGCCGTTGAGCAAATTCAGCAACTACAAGAATGGGCTGCCGCTGGAAGAGCGCGTATGGCATCCAGACAGACTCCTTTAAGCGATACCTTCGGTAAGCTACGCTAACGCTTTCAGTAGCAATTGCTATCTTTCGGTAACAACAAGGACGAACCCGAAAGTCAAGAGTTCATAGTGAATGATGAATTATTATGGATTCTTGATTCGTCTACACACGAGTTGGATTATAACGATTCTCAGATGAACAAAATACAGCCCAAAAAAGTCAGAGTATAGCGGTCTTATATAGATAGATGGAATATAGCACTCTAGTCCCTAGCCTCAAGCTTCTAGCCCCTTTTACCTATGAGAGTGGATAAGCACCGCTATATTTCTCAATAACCATTGACGATTGACGATTGACTATTGACTATTGATGATCAGGTTTTAACTATGCTTTCTGGTTTATTAAAATTTGTACTTGGGGTTTTCTTAGCGATCGCTGTTTTAATTGGTAGCGGCGTTGCAGTTGCGCTCTATTTTATGAATCGAACTGCCATACCCCCTACTAGACCCATTTTTTCTAATGATAGTCCTGCCTTGCAAACCAAATCTCCCAAGGCAACTGATAAAGAAATCACGCCCTCCTCATCTTCTAGTGCAAATCCTGCTGCGTCTCCTACAGAACCGCCAGAAGCATTGCCACCAGGAGCTTACCGAGGACGTGTTAGTTGGGCTGAAGGTTTAAGTGTGAGAGCAGAACCCAACCAAGATGCTGAACGTATTGGCGGGGCGACTTTTAATCAAAAAGTAATCATCTTGGAAGAAAGCCAAGATAAAGGCTGGCAAAAGATTCGTCTAGAAGGTGGCAAACAAGAAGGTTGGGTAAAAGCAGGCAATATTGAACGTGTTGAGTAAAGCAGGATTAAAGGGCTAGGACATGGTTTTAGCCGAGTTCATCATTAATTGACATAATTTAGTTTTATGATGCCAACTTACTTAATTAGCTGTATTTACTGATAAATATTTATATTGAAAATAAATTTATACGCTTAATTTTTAAAATTACTGAAATTAAATCTGAAAAGCGCAACTTGACTACAGAGAAAGTGGTATATTTTATTGTAGTCATAAATTTGTAGCAAGTAATTTCAAGGGATTGAGGACTGGAGATTAGGAAAAGGCTGTAAATTTTGGTAGTGGTTTAATTTCTCTCCAAAATTTAAAAACTTTTTCCCCTTTACCAGTAATCAGTACCTCTAATTTTTATATACCCCCCCTTAAAAAAATTGCTGGGAAAATATGGAAGCTATTGTTTATCTTCATTTGGCCTCAGTGTACGAGACATCCGAAAATATTGAAATTATTCCTATTCAAGTGAATTTAAAATTTTTGCAGTGGCAAAAGCTGTCTAGTACTGCTGCGATGCGTCTTTTATCAGTAGCGCTGACTATGGGACTTTTGAGTGTAGCAGGGCAAACTTTAGCACTACAAAAAGAAGGAAGCAATAGCACTGAAGTGGGAAACATCCAGAGGTGCTTAAAAAAGTTAGGCTACTTCAATGGCCCAGTTACAGGTAAGTTTGCTACCTTGACCAAAACATCAGTGGTTAAATTCCAGCAAGCCAATAGACTAACTGCTGACGGGGTTGTAGGTGCTAGTACGCAACAGGCTCTACAACGAGCGTGCCGAAGCCAAACTCCCAGTGGGAATAGCATTAACGGGTTGCGAGTAGGTAGTAGAGGTGCAGATGTATCTAGGCTACAACAAGATTTGCGGAAATTACGGTATTTTAATGGCCCTAGCACAGGCTATTTTGGGCCACAGACTCAGCAGGCAGTAATCCGATTTCAACGAGCTTATGGTATTGCTGCTGATGGTATTGTTGGTAGTAGAACCACACAAGCAATACTGAGTAATCAAAGACCAAGTAATCCAAGACCGAGTAATTTTGGTGAAGGTGGTGAATACCCCGTCCTTTCAGAAGGTAGTAGTGGCGCAGCAGTGACAAGACTGCAACAGCGTTTGCGGCAATTAGGCTATTTTAATGCTAATCCCACTGGTAATTTTAGACGCATAACCAAAGATGCTGTAATTGCCTTCCAAAGAAAAGCTGGCATACCCACCACTGGAGTTGCAAATCAACAAACTTGGGATGCCCTCTTGGGGTATTCTCGATTTCCCACTAGAGGTAATATCGCAGCCTCGCAAGTGAAAGATCTCCAACAATATTTGCGGGATTTGGGATACTTTAATACTACTCCTACTGGTACTGTCGGCCCTTTAACCAGGGATGCGATCGCTCGATTCCAGCGAGATAATAGACTTAATGTCGATGGCAATGCAGATGTAGAGGTTTTAGAGGCAGTGCGTAGAGTTTGGGAAAATAGATACGCCACTCAACCAGCTAGTCAAGCAACTAGAACTTTTCTCTCTGTAGGCGACCGGGGGGAAAATGTTAGAGCCGTCCAAGAGCGCTTATTGCAGTTAAACTTCTTTAATGGGAATCCTGATGGTAATTTCGGTGATTATACTAGAGGTTCTGTAATCGCATTCCAGCAATCTTATGGACTGAACCCCACTGGAAATGTAGATTTACAAACTTGGCAAGCATTAGGTTTAAACGGCGCTACCGTGGCAAATAGTTATCAAAATAATGGTTATGTCATGGTAGCGCCACCAGTTAATACTGGTTTTCCTATAGGAAATAGCTATCAAAATAACCGCTATATAGTGGTAGTACCGTTTAACAATAACGATATTCTCAACAGAGTACGTTTGTATATACCTAATGCTTTTTCGGAACAATCGAGTTTAGGGAATTATGTGAATGCTGGAGCATTTAGCGATCGCGAATCAGCAGAACGAATCTCTAAAATGTTACGCTCTAATGGTTTTGATGCACGGGTACAATACTTTTGATCCTTCCTAGTAGTCTGTCCCATTAATTTTGAAGGGTTAGATAAATCTTTGAAAGCTTAACTCTTGCATCTTCTGTACGAAAACGCCAATCTACACAAACCTGATTAAGATTGCGATCGCATTTCTGGGTAAGGTATTAAGGTGAGTAATTGTGTCTGCCTGTAGTCTTACAGTCATAAATTCTTATACTTTCAATTTTTATAAAACTTTTAAAATCGGTGACTTTCATTGATGAGATTGAAACGATATCCCATCCCATGCAAAGTTTCAATTATGTTCTCGCAATCATTATTAGCTAGTTTGCGACGCAGCAACCGCATTTGAGCAGCTACTACATTACTTATGGGTTCTGCATTCACTTCCCAAAGCTGATTGCGAATTTGCTCAGTCGTCACAATTTGATTGGGATGTTTCATGAAATACTCTAGTAGCTGGAATTCCTTATTAGTCAGTGGAATTTCGTGTTTATTTCCCGCAGCATTCTGACTAACAACTAAATTGTTGCCGTAATCTAGAGTTAGATTGCCAACAGTTAATTTCTGGGGCTGAAATTGGGGCGATCGCCTCTGCAAAGCACGCAACCGCGCTAATAATTCTGCCATACCAAAGGGCTTTACCAAGTAATCATCTGCACCCGCATCTAAACCAGCAACTTTATCTTCCATTCTGTCCTTAGCTGTCAGCATTAACACAGGTAGAGGGTTTTTTTGGTAACGCAGGCGTTTGCACAATTCCAAACCTGATATTCCCGGTAGCATCCAATCAAAAATAGCTAAAGTATATTGTGTCCAGCTATTTTCTAAATATGCCCATGCCTCAGTTCCATCTAGTACCCAATCAACTAAATATTTTTGCTGGGTTAAAGTTCGCTTAATCGCAGCACCTAAATCTGGTTCATCTTCGACTAATAAAACCCTCATAAAGTTAACCCCAGCAAACAAATATAAATTTAAGTGACTTACGCCAGATGCATTTTTACCTAGAAATCTTAAGTGATAAGTTCCTGTTTAGACAATAGCCATAATTGCGATCGCTGCAATATACAGCGTTTTTCGATTGGATGTAGTACACCTATTAAGAAGAAAGGGGCTAGAGACTAAGGACTAGAGGCGAGAGTAATGTACCTCATCCAAATGAAATTTGCTGTAACACTATTGGCAAGCAAAAGCGCAAGGCTGGCGTATCTGGTTCGCTATACTTGTTTTAAGCTCAAGAGCTTCTAAAACTTTTATTCATGCATTAGATGATTTATCCTGTTTTGCTTTTTTGATAATTTCTAAGTAAATGTTAACCTCATTAACTTCTAAGTCATGCTCAACTCTAGTTACCCTCCATTTTTCTTTTTTTAGATAAACTTCCTCTCCTATTCTGGGAATAAACTGTAGATCGTAGAACTTCTTTGTAAAATCTTTTTGATTTTCTTCCCATATTATTACTTTTGCTGATTCTCTGCTCATAAATTATCCTTTTTTGTTGTTAAATGAAAGTCGATATTTTCATGACTTACATCAAGCAAGCTTATCTCATATAATTAAGGCAATAATGTAGTTAAAACCACATTATTTACTAATAATTATTTAATGAAAATTAATTATATAGAACTCATGTTTGAGTTTTGAAAAAACTCAGTACACTCTTATTGTTTGTTTCTTGTTCCCTGTTTCTACAAATGATCCAGTAAGCGAATTGGATTGTTATGTATATTTCTGTACTTTTTCATATTTTAAAAAGCGATCATGACTCTGGAAATGAACAGCGATCGCTTGAATATAACTTTACCCAAAACGGGTTTCATGCAATGTAGCTTCAGAAAATCAGTTTGGAGTCGTTAAACTGCCGAGTTTGGCTAATGAACGATCGTGATCGCTTTTAATAGAAGTAGGTATCCAGTTGCTACAGTCGAAGTAAAAACTACTAAGCTGGTAAATAGCACGTTAACACTTTACCGGAAATACCGAATCGCATTCATCGGCGGTTTCAACTTCCCCATTGGCGAACTACCTGTAACTACATTATGTTTGATGCTCTATCTGATCGTTTAGAATCTGCCTGGAAAAAACTACGGGGGCAGGACAAAATATCTCAATCCAATATTCAAGACGCTTTGCGGGAAGTGCGCCGCGCCTTGTTGGAAGCAGATGTCAACCTCCAGGTAGTTAAAGATTTTATTAGCGAAGTCGAAGCCAAGGCACAGGGAGCCGATGTGCTGGCTGGCGTGCGACCTGACCAGCAATTCATCAAAATTGTTCATGATGAATTGGTGCAGGTAATGGGGGCAGAAAATATTCCTCTGGCGGAAACTGAGGAGCAGCCTACCATTGTACTGATGGCTGGATTACAGGGTACTGGTAAAACCACAGCTAGCGCCAAGTTAGCCTTGCATTTACGTAAATTAGATCGCAGCTGTTTGTTGGTAGCAACAGACGTATATCGCCCAGCCGCGATCGATCAGCTGGTGACATTAGGTAAGCAAATTAATGTGCCAGTTTTTGACATGGGAAGCGGTGCTGACCCTGTAGAAATTGCCCGCCAGGGTGTCGAGCGCGGTAGAGCAGAAGGTGTCAATACGGTAATTATCGACACTGCTGGTCGCCTGCAAATTGACGAAGACATGATGGGGGAGCTAGCCCGCATTAAAGAAACAGTCCAACCCCATGAAACTTTGTTAGTGGTTGACTCCATGACTGGTCAAGAGGCAGCCAATCTCACCCGCACCTTTCACGAACAAATTGGAATTACTGGGGCGATTCTTACTAAACTTGATGGTGATAGCCGTGGTGGTGCAGCGCTATCTGTACGACAGATTTCAGGAGCGCCGATTAAATTTGTGGGTGTCGGTGAAAAAGTCGAGGCACTGCAACCATTTTATCCCGATCGCATGGCATCGCGGATTCTGGGAATGGGTGATGTCTTAACCTTGGTAGAAAAAGCCCAAGAAGAAATTGATCTAGCAGATGCCGAGAAAATGCAGGAGAAAATCCTGTCAGCAAAGTTTGACTTTACCGACTTTCTCAAACAACTGCGCCTGTTGAAAAATATGGGTTCACTGGGAGGCATCATGAAGATGATTCCAGGGATGGGCAAGCTTTCAGACGACCAACTCAAGCAGGGAGAAACCCAGCTAAAACGCTGTGAAGCGATGATTAATTCCATGACCCGCCAAGAACGTCATGACCCCGATTTATTGGCAAGTTCTCCCAGTCGGCGGCGGCGGATTGCTTCTGGCTCCGGCTATCGAGAGTCAGATGTGAGCAAACTAGTTGCAGATTTCCAAAAAATGCGATCGCTCATGCAGCAAATGGGACAAGGGCAAATGCCTGGAATGCCGGGAATGTTTGGCGGTGGTATGGGTAATGCCTTTGCAGGTGGAGGTGGAGGTAATCGCCCTGCTGCTCCAGGATGGCGCGGTTACAACAGTGGTGCAGGCACTAAAAAGAAAAAAAGCAAAGATAAAAAGAAAAAAGGTTTTGGTAATCTTTAAGTCAGTGGTCAGTGGTCAGTAGTTAGTGGTCAGTAGCAACTGACAACTGACAACTGACAACTAAACAAAGACTCATAGCAGTGAACGCTAGTCAAGTGCTAAAATTAGCATTTCACCATGACTACAACAGGAGAATAATTCCTCAACTATGATCAAACTGCGCTTGAAGCGATACGGTAAAAAACGGGAAGCAAGTTACCGCATCATCGCGATTAACAGCCTCGCTCGTCGCGATGGTCGTCCCCTAGAAGAACTAGGATTCTATAACCCTAGAACTGATGAAGTGCGATTGGACATTCCCAGCATCGTCAAGCGACTACAACAAGGCGCTCAACCCACTGATACCGTTCGTCGCATTTTAGTAAAAGCCAATGTTTTTGAACAGGTCAGTGCCACAGCCTCATCCTAAAGTCGAAACAAAATCCCCAACAGCTAGCCCCAACTATGTTGGGCTGGTTAGGTTTTTGATGCAACCGTTTTTAGAATCTCCAGAAACTTTAAGCGTTGATTGTGAGATTTCTCACACCCTCAAACGGGCTTGGATTCGTATTGCCTTTGACAGCACCGAAAAAGGAAAAGTGTTTGGTCGAGGGGGACGCAATATTCAGGCGATCCGTACAGTAATTGCCGCAGCTGCTGAAGTTGCTGGTCAATCAGTATACCTGGATATCTACGGCAGCAATGCTCAGGGCCGGGAGGGTACATCTTTTGATGAAGACCGGGAAGAGCAATCGCCACCGCCAAAAACGAGGGAACGACGTGGAAACGATGGGCCTAGACCCATTCCTATTACTAAACCCCGTTTTCGTTAGATCAAAACTAGAGACCAAGGAGGATGAGGAGGAGAAGGAAAGTAATTGTAACTCGCTTCTTTATCTTCCCCTTACTTCCTCATCTAACTAATTTCTAGATATTTTTCAACCCAACTCTGACTATCTCTGTAAGGAGGTGAAACATAAGAGTGGCTTAAGTTCGTTTGGGTGAAAATGAGTCGATTTAAATATTAAATATTAAATAATAATTAATTAAGATAACTTGAGTGATAATTTATCACAAGCAAAATTAGATAAAACCTTGATATGACTGGGTATTATCTAAATATTTCACTATAAAATAGTATAAAAATCAACCGAAATTAAATCAAAAAATTACGCTCTTAAACTTTGTCAAAAACTGTATCCTTAAAAATTAAGCAATACTTATGGCAGATGCCTTAACAATTCAGCTGCCTAACATTCCTAGTGCGATCGCTCTAGTCGGTGATAGGGAAGAAAATCTCAAACTCTTATCCCAACAAACAGGAGCTAGCTTGGTGCTGCGCGGTCAAGAACTTCGCATTTCCGGCACAGACCAGGAAATTAGTTTGGCTTCTCGGTTAGTGCGATCGCTTGAAAAAATCTGGACTAAAGGCAACAATATCTCCAGTGCAGATATTTTAACAGCCCGTCAAGCTTTAGATACCCATCGAGAAGAAGAACTGCAAGAATTACAGCGAGATATTCTAGCTAAAACTCGTCGAGGCGAAGAAATCCGCGCTAAAACTTTTCGGCAGAAACAATATATTGACGCTATACGTAAGCGTGACCTGACTTTTTGTATTGGGCCCGCTGGTACTGGTAAAACATACCTTGCTGTTGTTGTCGCGGTGCAAGCACTCCTGGCCAATCAAGTCGAAAAGCTCATTTTAACTCGCCCTGCCGTAGAAGCAGGTGAAAAACTCGGCTTTTTGCCTGGAGACTTGCAGCAGAAAGTTAACCCCTATCTGCGCCCGCTTTACGATGCTATTTATGAATTCATCGATCCCGAAAAAGTCCCTAATTTAATGGAACGCGGTATAATTGAGGTCGCACCACTAGCCTATATGCGAGGACGTACTCTAAATCATGCCTTTGTGATTGTGGATGAAGCCCAAAATACTACACCTGCTCAAATGAAAATGGTTTTAACTCGTTTGGGTTTTCGTTCCCGCATGGTGATTACAGGTGACACAACACAAACTGATTTGCCATTAAATCAACAGTCAGGTTTAGCAGTAGCACTACAAATTTTAAAAAATGTTGAAGGCATTGCCTTTTGTGAATTCATTAAAAAAGATGTTGTGCGTCATGCTCTAGTTCAGCGCATTGTAGCTGCATACGAACAACACGAAAAATAGTCACTCATGAATTAAAAGCAAAGTATCTATCAAGTGTCCTCGAACTCTATTGTTATACCATTTCACGAAAAATTTGATACAGTAAACCTTTCAAGGTCTACTGTATCTAGGTTTTTTAATTGCGAATTGCGACTTGCGATCTTCGCAGCGTAAAGTCTGCGGCATAGCTACGCTTAGAGCGACGAAGGAGCGTCATTGTGAATTGGTATTAGAGCGTGTTTGAAAAGTCTAATTTAATACCAGCCCAGGCGACTGAAAGTCGCGCGCCACTTACTTCTCCCAAGGGAGACGCAAGGGCGCAGTGGCTTGGTTACACGGACAGGACGCGTAGCGGCTTCCCTCCGGGAATGCCACAGACCTGGGTTGAAAACCTTGATTTTGTGTTATTCCGCGCAGGTGGACTTTGTTTGTGTAGTAGCGAATTATATTCGTCTAAAACTTTTCAAACATCCTCTTACAGTGTTCTCCTTGTCTAATATGCCAAGTTCACACGACGCTTTAGGCAGATGATTTAGTTAATTGTGTGCGTTTCATAAGTTTTGGTTCTAATACCAATTCTCTAAAATATGGCTACAGATGAGAGAATAAGATTTAATGAGATGAAGGATGAACAATGTCAGGGGTATATAAACTAGAAATTAAAGAAACTCAAGAAGAACTCAAAGAGTTACTGGCAATACAAAAAACTGCAACTG
>NZ_JAECZB010000106.1 GCF_016056295.1 Atlanticothrix silvestris CENA357 | reverse complement strand
GCAGGGGGTGCAGGGGGAGCTGGGGGAGCGAACCTCTGCGTTAACACAGAGGCTTCAAGCAAGGACGTATTGTTTCTTGCGCTACGCGTCTCAAAACAAGTGTTTTTGTTTTTTTTCCTTTTTAAAAAGGAGGCTTCCAACCATTTGCGGAGGGTATCCCCCCCAGCTTCCTCAGCTTCCCCTGCCCTCCTTTTCGGTGATAGAGCTTTTTGTGCATACGCTGATATGTTTTCTATTACAAAACTCGGCTGTGATGCTGTATTCCGTAAACATTCATCTCGCACAACCACCATGCGAAAAGGTAAAATCGTTGGCGATTGTGACAAGCTTGTTACTTGGTATAAACCTAAGAGATGCCCAAAAGGGTTAAGTAAAGATGAATTTTTAGCTCTACCTTCTTCCATAACTGTACGCGAAATTTATTACTACATTGTTATTCCTGGTTTTCGTACTCAAAGAGTTAGCTTAATTACCACTTTATTAGACGGGACAACTTATCCCACCCTAAAAATAGTTCAACTCTATTATCAACGGTGGCAAGTTGAACTCGATTTAAGACATTTGAAAACTACTCTGGGAATGGATGTTTTACGATGTAAAACCCCTTCAATGGTACGCAAAGAAATTCATGTTTATTTACTTGCTTACAATTTACTTCGGAGCTTGATGTGGTGAAGCAGCGCTGTAGGAGGGTTTCCCTCCGTAGGCGACTGCTGAACCCGAAGGGCAGGCTGGGACTACTTACAATACTCTTCCAAATCGTTTATCGCTACAAGGTACTCGTCATCATTTAATTAATTTTATTCCCAAATTCGAGGTTGCTAACTCTAAAAAACGCCTTCACCTTTATCGCACTTTGCTAAAAATTATCGTTCACAAAGAAGTTCCTGACCGTCCCACACGCAACGAACCACGAGTTATTAAACGCCGCCCCAAAGCTTACCCCAGATTGACCAAACCCCGGCAAGAATTACGCAAGCAATTGCAAACTGCTTAAACCACAAGCTTTTCAGCTTTTCTTAGTGCCATTCGGCTTAAGCCCTCACTACAAACATTATGAATTATCCCAATCTCTACCATAATCTCTCACTGGATGTTTAACCCAACAATCACGTAACCATTCTCGCCCGTTAACTTGTAAATACCAGTGAACACTACTTTCAACCCAGTCATAAGGAGATTTGACTAAACCATGTTTGACTGGGTTGTAGTGAATATAGTTAAGAGTTGTGTAATAATGCTTTTCAGAACGAATAGCGCGATCGCTCCAAGAGTACCAAATTTTTCGCTTAGTTACATTATCCTCAAGATTCCATTGACGAGAAGTTACGCCATGAAGGCTACGGAATAACTTAGCCAATATGTCAAAATTTTCAATATAAACTAGTCAACGATAGTGTCCGATCTTAGTTTACAAATACAAACATGGAAACAATGAAGTTGCGATCGCATATTGGAGACGATGGTATATTGCAAATCCAAACTCCTACTGATTTTAAAGATACATCTGTCGAGGTAGTGCTAGTTGTCCAGCCTTTACCAGATATTTCCACTGCAAGACAAGAGCAACCGCAATATAACGCTTGGGGAAAAGCAACGACTAAAACATCGATAAGTAATGCAATTGCTAGAATGCAACAGTTGCGGCGAGAAGTGGCATTAGAAAAAACTACAATTCGCTTGATGATAGAAGAGGGACGAAGATTTTAAATGCAGTTTGTTTTAGATTGTTCTGTAGCAATTAGCTGGTGTTTAGTAGATGAAAATAACGATTACGCTAATGCAATATTGGCAATTATGCCGGATGCTAAGGCATTTGTACCAGGGATTTGGTCACTAGAGATTGCTAATGTCCTGCTGGTAGCCGAACGACGTAACCGCATGACTCAGGAACAATGTGAGGAAGCTATTACATTGCTACAGTCACTTTTAATACAAATTGATCCGGTTACAGATGCAAATGTATTTAGTGCAATCTTAGAGTTGGGGCGACAGGAAGGTTTAGCAGCTTATGACGCAGCTTATTTAGAATTATCCTTGCGGTTAGGAAAAGCGGCTACAAGGTGTGGAGTGGAGTTAGTTGTTGTTGATGAAGACCAGCAGCCTTAGCACTAAGTTTTAGTGTGGGTAGATAGAAGCTTCTTTCACAACTTGTTTATAAAAAGCTTCCAGGCCTCCAACACAAACTTGATCATCAAATAGTCGGTCGTGACGTTGACTAATTCGTTCTGAAATATCCTGTCTCAAAACTGGGTTTAACCCTAATTTCACAGCAATTTCGATATATTCCGCTTCATTTTTAGCAATGGTATCTGTCACTCCTAGCATTTTCAAAAAACTATCAGAATGACGACCCCGCATAAATTCACCAGGACAAGTGACTACGGGAAGATTACAAGCGATCGCTTCTAAGGTAGTATTACCACCAGACCAAGTAAATGTATCTAGATAAACATCCGAAAGTAAGTTAATCATCAGATAGTCTAGTCGCTCTGGAATGCTTAAGAACACGCAATAATCTTCATAGTCCAGTTCGATAGCAGCAAAAGCACGCTTTAGACGCTGCTGAAGTAAAGTACCCCGCAAAAACACGAATTTAGCTTGGGGAACACGGCGAGCAATTTCTGCAAAAATAAAATCGTATTGCGGTAAATATTTAAAAGGCGCTTGGCAAGATAAATAAATGACCGCATCATCTGATAACCCAAAATCTGAGCGTGTTTTGACTACTGGTGGAATATGTGGTTTTGGGTAAGAAACACCAATATTAGGTAAGAGAATGAGTTTTTCTGAGTAATATTCTTGGGCATTTTCTGCTTCCATTAATTCACTCGATAAAAAGTAATCAATGGTGGGTAAACCAGTTGTTACCGGATGTCCCCAAGCGACACATTGCACAGGCGCAAGCCGCAACCCAGCTATTTGCATAGTTTGCGGATTCATGCCAATTTCAGGAAAGACTAAGATGTGTAATTGATCAGAAACAATTTGTTCACAAGCGGCTGGTAAATTATGCGGAATGTGATAGAAAACATCACTATAATCTTGAAATTGTTGTGTAACCGGATCTGGTTCGTTACCTGTGTAATAACAATAAATTTCAAAGTTTTCATCATTGCAATAACGTAACCAGCCAGTTAACCATAAAGTTCCACTATAAGAATGTAGATAATGTGAAACATAGCCAATGCGAATTTTTTGATGTGGCTGAAGTTTGGGCATAGATAAAGGAACAACCCATTGGGGAAAGTTAGCCGCCATAATTTTATGCACTAATTTCCCATACTGGCGTTGCAAATCTATATCATTTTGTGCCTGATATGATAGATAAAAATTCGTGAGTCTACCTATACCAGCTAAAGCACTGGTTCGTTCTTCAGGAGTTTTGAGAGATGTTTGCTGAATTAAATCTTGCAGCCCTTGAATAAAGCGCTGACGATAGAAGTTAATTTCCTCTTCATTGTCGTATACTGACGGAATTGTCAGATATTTAAGAATTTGAAAAGTGTAATCATCAGGTAAGCATTTTACAGCATTTTCTGCACTGCCAATTGCTTCTTGAATACGCCCATTGCGCCGCAAGTCGATGATTAAGGTAAAATGGAATTTACCTTCTGACGGGTAAAGTTTAATTCCTTCTTGAAGAACATTAAAATATTCATCTATCAGGTTTAATTGTCTATAGCAATGGCTTAATCGCCAGTAAATCTCTACATCTCCTACTTGCATCTCTAGGAGTTTTTGATATTGGGCGATCGCTTCTTGCCATCTTCCTGCTTGAAATAATTGATTACTTAAGCAAAAAAAAACTGTTCATCTCTAGCTTGGCTAAAGCTTTCTATTTCGTAAGATGCCAAATTTTCTGCTTTTGCTTGCATCAACGCTTGTTGATTTTCATGTTCTACAATAATTCTGGCATTGATGCGAGATAGCAAAGTTTCCCATTGAATCTCAGCTAAATCGCCTACCAGAGAAATCTTTAAACCCTCTGTAATATCTAAATCTTCTTGCATTAGAAAATTCATAGTCACACTAGATAAAAAGAGTTCAGCATCCTCAACAGCAATATCACTCGTATCAATAAGTAAGGTAGTCTTCTCACTTTCAGCATGAGTTGCTAATGTCTTAATCACTAGTTCTAATTCCAAACTGATTAACTCTTCTGGTTGTGACCAGTCTGGAAAAATAATTAAATTAATTTCCTTAAGGCTTAAATTCAAAAGAGTAGCATCAATTAAGGCTGAACTTACAATTTCCGCCATTTTTGACCAAGAAAACTTTTGCGCTTGTGCTAAACCCGCAGCAATTAATGATTTGCGAACACTAGGCTTTTGCACTTCACATAATGCATTTGCTAATCCGTTCACATCATCATCATTTATATATATTGCCGCTTCTCCTGCCACTTCTGGAATTGAGGCATTAGGACAAGTAATTACAGGACAACCACAAGCCATTGCTTCAATTACAGGCATTCCAAAGCCTTCGTATTTAGAAGGATAAACTAATGCCACAGCACCAGAGTAGGCTATTGCTAACTCTTCATCACTGAGTTGCAACATCTGAACAGTACTACCTGATGTATATGCTCTAAACTCAGGTACTAGTAAACCGCTACTTCCCGTACAAACAATATCAAATCCAGAACTACTAGCAAGTTGTGAAAAAGCCTTAAAGAATAAAACACTATTCTTATAACCACTCCCACCACCAACCGAAAGAAAGTAAGGTTTTGTAATGCCATACTTATTTTTAAAAGCATTAATGTCTTGAGATTCGGCTGGAGAAAAAGTATTACTTACTCCACAATAAGCTACAGTTACAGACTCTTTCGATATATCAGAAAAACAGTTTGTCAAGTCGTGCGCTGTGTGTTCTGATATTGCTATATATGCAGATGCGTGTTGGATACCCTGATGTTTCTCTTGCCACATGGGATTATTCATATCCCATCCCATAACTTCTGGAATCATGTCATAAGCCATGAATACAGAAGGTGTTGTTGTGGGAGTAGTGTAATAAGAAGAGATAAATAAATCTACACCTTCTTCATCACATACCTGCTGTAGCATCTCCCGATCTAAATTAGTGTTTTTGTAGTCGTAGTGTTCTACAGTACGGTATCTAATACCGGGAATTTTGGGAGCAGTTCCAGCGCGGTCAAGGACAACTATATGTTTAGCAAATCCGTTGTTACTCCATTCTTCCAGTAAAGATTTCCAGACACGAGCAATACCAGTTTGATAGAGTTGAAAAAATACACCGTCAATTACAATTGTTAGTGTAGATTTTTTAATATGTGTAATTTTTTCTTTAACCTCGTCTAGTTGCAAGAACTTCCAATTATTGCTGCTGAGTTCTCTTTGTGCAATTGGTACGATACCCATTGAAGTAGCAGTATCTACCTGAGTGTTATCTTTAACCCATCCTAAAAACTGACCTAACAAAACTGGAAATTTATTGTATTGCTGTAAAGCTGTCCATTGTGACACCCCATCTTTATAACCATAATACAGTTCTTTAAACCGAACTTGTTTTGCTAAAACGTATGAAAAATGTTGGAAGACTAAATTTTCTTTTTCAGTTTCTTTGTGTAAGAAAGGGTTTATTCTAGCAATGTCTATCCATTGATTATCTAGTAAAGGTTCAACGAGTATTGGAGGTGAATGACATGCCCAAACTAATCCCGGCTTAAATTTCCATGTGCGTAACCACTCTTGTTTAGGATTTTGAGCATAACAGTGACGAGTACTAATAACTAGATTTTCTCCTACAAAATACCAGCACCAATAAAAAGCTGCTGTTTTATCTGGTTGATTGATAAACATTTCTCTTGCAGCACACAATTGCTTAAGCGTCCAAAGTTCATCTACATCCACTTGCCAAAGTAAACATTCTTCATGAATATTGGTAAGTGGAGCATTCACCATTTCAAGATGACCATCCCAAAAAATTCCTTCTGACTTTCGGTAAACGGTAATATTCTCTGGATAAAGTTTGGCTAATTCATCTAAATATTCTTTTGTTCCATCGTTACTAAATCCCTGATTATGTACCTCATCAGTGATACAACCACCGTTTTGAAAAAACATTATACTTTCGTGTTTAAAATCCGCCACACCTTCAACAATATGCCAATGCCATTTGAAAGGAAGTTGTTTGAAGACTTCGATATGGTATTGGATAAATGGTTGCCCATTCAGAACAATGGTAAAAAAGTGAATAGGCACTCTAGGAAAAGCAATATAATTTTCGTAGAAAGAATTAGAGTCTGTTACTTCTTCTCCAATATCTCCATTTTGTTTGATGAGATGGCATTCATAACCATTTTCAATCAAAATATCAAAAGTAGATTTGGCTTTACGGTTTAAGCCTTCTAACATTTTTTGTGAAATTTCAAACTGGATGAAATAAATAGCTTTATTTTTTAATAGCTCAATCGCTCCTTGTAATACATCGCTTTCTGCTCCTTCAACATCAACTTTTAAATAATCAATTTTTTGGATATTGTTGTCATTGCAAAAAGAATCTAGTGTTATTGCTTGAACAACTCCAGTATTAACAATAGGTACATATTGTCCAGAACCCTGCGGATCAAGCATTTGTGGTCTACCGATGCTATTCCATGCCGAGAAGTCTTCTGAAAATTCATTAAATTCAATCTGGATATTATGCGAATAAACTGCGTTTTGTAAGGGGTAAACATTATTACATTTCGATTTAGAGAGCCTTTCTTGCAGTTTATTGAAAGTAATAATTGTTGGCTCAAATGAATAAACTTTACCTGATGAACCCACTAATTTACTTAACAGGATTGAATAATCACCTATGTTTGCTCCGACATCAAAAACGAGCATTCCCGGTCGAACAAGTTTACTAACTAGCAGTTGTTCAGATATTTCATGTGATGAAAAATAATTTTCTATTCGCTCACTTTTATGGAATATAGAGTACCCGTTACGAATGGCATTATTTTGTTCAAGCAGAACGTAGTTTGGATCTGCAAGCAGCTTCTGATGATTATTATAATTTTTAAAAGTTGTAATATCATCTAAACAAATAAATTTGGCTCCATATACTTCATCTAGCTCAGCACTACCAGTAAACTCTGAACCATCAATTAAGACTAAATCAAAGAAATCTATATTATTTTCTTGCTTAATTTTTTGAATACCATTATCAAATACTCCAGACTGTCTTATGTACTCTACATCTTGCCGCAACCAACCGATAACAGTCTCAATTGGGTAAAATTTTAGATTATTTTGGGTATAGTTATAAAAATCAACAACTTGTTTCTTATCTGGAAAACTTCCTACAGGAACAGAGGAAACATTATAAGGCTTTACAAATGATTCATTTTCATATCTCTTCTTTAGTTCAGCAAATCTAGTTATTGAAACCTCCATGCAAAATAACGTTGGTTTATTCGGGTTTTCCCGAAGTCCCGTTACAAATGCTTCAGTACTTCCTTCACCAGAAGATGAACCAATTTCTAGAACTGTTTTAATATCTTCTTCTCTGGCAATTCTTTGAATAGCTGCATAAAACTCATCGTTTTTTATTTCAGGATAAATTAAACGGTTTAATTCAGAATTAGAAATATCGTTATTCATATTTGTACTCTTATTTTTAGTTTTAATTATTTATCCTACCGATCGCCTTTATCTTGTTGTTTCTTCATCTGCTCTAAAATAACTTTGTAATCCTCCCTATCTGGATGCTGCTTTACCAACTTCTCCAAAAGTTCTATCGCACCCTTTGCATCTTTCAACTGCAACCGCAACAACGACAGCTTCTCTAAAGCCATTTGATTATTTGGTTCCCGCTGTAAAACTAACTCATAACCCCGTGCTTGTTGCTGTAATGGAGACTCAGCAGACACAGCGGCTGGTTTGGGATTTTGAAGAGCCTGTTGTATCATCGGAACCGCTGCAAACACAGTGGAACCAAAGAAAGATACAATCGACACGATCGCCAGAACTTTTTTTCGTCGCTCAATCTTCTTATTGCGCGAAACAAGGTAATCTTCCCCAGAACTAGTCATAGCTCAATGGATGCTGTGGTAAATACTTAGATGACAGCAATCTCTAGTTATGAGAGTACCCACCGCTTCACAGAAACTAACATCGGGATTACAAATTTTTTACGAGCGTGATGCGTAAAGCCCCCAAGTATGAAGTACAAAATCAATAAGTTTTGTACTTCAGAAAGTTGCAAAGCTGCATGAGTACGTTGCTAACTGTCGTAAAGACTGGCATAGAAAACTGTCTCACCAAATCTGTAATGATCCGGGAATGGTGTTTGTTGAAGATTTAAACTTAGTCGGGCTATCTCGCGGGATGTTGGGTAAACACTGTTTAGATGCTGGGTTTGGTCAATTCTTTAACATACTTGAGCAAACTTGCTTTAAAAATGGTGTTTATTTTCAAAAGGTAGATAGTCGCAAAACTAGCCAGATTTGCCCTAACTGTGGTGTGGAGACAGGTAGAAAAGAGTTGTCAGAACCTACTCATATTTGTTCAAATTGTGGCTATACAACCGATAGGGATGTTGCCGCCGCACAGGTAGTTCTACTTAGAGGACTTGCAGCCGTAGGGCATACGGTCAAGATGCTTGCTGAGGGTAAATTCATTGGAATCCCTGTGAAGCAAGAATCCCCAAATTTCTAATTCGGGGAGTGTCAAACTTAGCCCAGACTCAATACGAAGATGTGTCAATAATGTTGCACCAGCAATCTATAACTGGTATCTTGCTTGGCTTTTTTTAACGTGAGTTCAACAGAACCTAACCCCAACCCCTTCCCTTGTAGAGAAGGGGCAAAAAATCTACAATTTGGTCGAAAAAATAGCGTTTTTAAGCCTCTCCCCGCGTCGGGGAGAGGTTTGGAGAAGGGTTTTTTTAGTCCGGAAAATAAACCTTTATTTTCTCTATTCAAAAAATAAAAACATAACAATACTGTTTGGTTAAGACACCAGACGCGATAAATCGCCGTCTCTACAAAGCATTGACGGGAAAAATTAAATTTATATAAAGATTTGCAATGAATGTGTTTACCACTAGATGTTTGCGATATTGTAAATAACGTTTAAATATGCACGACAAATATTTTTTCGCCATTGCTTAAAAAACTTCAAATACGCCCGAATTATATGGTTTTTCCAACCATTGCACAGATTCTAGCCTATAAACAAAATAAAATTTCGCCAGTCGTCCCCAATTGTGTTGTTGCAACTGTACAGGACGACTAATTTTTTCATTTGCAGCCGCGATCGCCCCTTGGGAGAATTTTCAGTTTTGTGGTGGTAATTACCGTACAAAACCGAATTCCCTGACAAAAGAGCAGAGTTTGTTATGGTATAGTTAGAAAGTTAAGACTAGCTTTGCCAATTACAACACTCTACGCATCTGTGACAATTACAAAACGGAAAGCAGTTTTGCTCAAGCATTTACTAAACAAAATCAGAATTTAATCGTAGGTTATGACTCAGCAAGTGATTCACCCCATGGTGAAATTGCAACGTAATGTGCAATCACTCGTGGAATCCGATATTATCAAACCAGCTGATAGCATTTGGAAGATTGCTTTGCTCTATGGCAATGAATGGCAGCACTGGAAACAGGAACTGCTTGACTTTGGATTTAGCATGCAAGACCCAATTAGCGAATTGCTATCTGTAGAAGCTTGGGACGAAGAGTAGAGAGCAGGGGGAGCAGGGGAGGCAGAGGAGGCAGGGGGAGCGAATAATAAATAATCTATTCCTAAGCCCCATGCCCCATTCACCACTGTTTTGATTGACAATCGCCTAAGGCAATAGCAAGTTCTTTGGCAGTCTGATAGCGATCGCGTGGCAGAGGCTCGGTAACGCGGTCAATAATCTCCCTTAACTGGGGAGTAATTGTAGGCACGCTTGCCACATCAAACCGGAAATTTCGCCCTTTTTGGCGATAAAACTTGAAAGGGTTTTCGCCAGTTAGCAAAAAAATTAGTGTTGGCCCAATAGCATACAAGTCAGATTGAGTTAGGGGTTGTCCCCGTTCTTGTTCAGGAGCGCAATAACCCTCCGCGCCAATGCGAGTGCCAGGAATTGTCCCGATTTCCTTTACAGCGCCAAAATCTAACACCACTACGTGATTATCAGAATTTCGCACCATCAGGTTAGCGGGTTTGATGTCGCGGTGTATAAGTGGTGGTTCTTTGCTGTGGAGATAATCTAAGATATCACAGGTTTGGATCATCCAGGCGATCGCCTGCCTTGGCGTGACTGGGCCAGTGGCATAAATTCGCTTTTCCAAATCCTGTCCATGAACTAATTCCATCGCCAGATATTTCTTGCCGCCTTCCACGAAGAAGTCGTAATATCTGGGGATTCCAGAATGGTTAAGAGATTTGAGAGTATGCGCCTCTCGCTCAAATAATTCTTGGGCTTTGGCAATTTTAGCCATATCAGCATTCATTTGTTTTAGCACCAACAACTGTGGATGTAGTGTAGTTATACCTGCTGCATCCCAAGCCAAATAGGTAGTACCCATACCTCCCTGTCCCAGTATTCGCAACACTTGATACTGGCGGATTGTCTGTTGCACTGACAGGGGTTGACCGCAGTGAATACAAAACAGATTATTTGGAGAATTACCTTCGTGAGTGCAAGTGGCAGATAAACTTGCAATGTTTTTGCTTGAAAATACTGGTACAGCAAAGTTTTCCTTCTCTTTGCCCAACTCTTGCCACGACAACCAATTTTGCTGTGCTACTGACTCTTTAATTTGGAATTGCAATAGTGGCCCTCCTTGTGCTAGTTGCAGGAGGGAATTATCTGGCAATTGACTCTGAATCACAAGGACACCATTTAAGAAAGTGCCATTTGTGCCTTGACTAGTTATCTGCCAAGAACCACCACTGCTGCTAGAACTGACTTGTTTAAGTTCTAGATGATGGCGGGATACTAAACTATCGCTTAAAACAACATCATTGTCATCTGCTCGACCAATCCGAATTACAGAAGGATTTTCAAAGCACCACTGTTTGAGTGGTGTTTTTTGTTGCGGTTCTAACAGGGTGAGAGTAACCACAATAAATACAACCTGGATAAAAGTTAGAAATTAGGAGTCAGAGATGAGGGTTTAGTTCCTCAACCCAAAATTTGTTTTGTTTGGTTTTGTTGGGTTGCGCTGCGCTTAACCCAACCTACTTTTCTACGAATTACGAATTACGAATTACTAGCCCCTTCCATATTTGGACGCACTTTTGCCCGGACAAGTATAGCAGTAATATTGTCATGACCATTGTATTGGTTTGCTAAGTCAATTAATTCCGTAACACCCCTTTCCAAGTTAGCCCCAGAACTCAGTAGGGGATTAAGGTGAGTCTGCCAATGGTTTTCTAGTAAATCATTATCTGAGAGACCATCTGAAACCAGAATGAGAAGGCTATCTTCATTAATCTCAAAAAAATCGACATCCGGGTTAATCGACTTTTCGTCACGGGGCCCTAAAGCTTGGGTCAGTTGGTAGGCATCCGGACGGGCATAAGCGATGCTGGCTTCTACGCCACGGGCAATTTCTCGTTGACCAACTTCGTGATCCACTGTGATTTGTTCCAGCCCACGCTTGCGAGTCACGCTGTAGAGGCGACTATCTCCCACATGAGCAACCGCTGCTTGTGTGTCTTGAATTAAAAGCATCACCAAAGTCGTACCCATACGCCCAACGCCAGAACGGGCATCTTGTTGATTGACTTCGTAAATTGCCTGATTCGCTAAATACACAGCCTCACGGATAGTATCTTTTGTTGGCAGTTGGTTGCCAACCCAGTGTTCTTGAAAATATTTCCGCAGAGTGTTGACTGCTAATTCACTGGCGACCTCTCCACCAGCATGTCCACCCATACCATCGCAGAGAATATACAAACCACGAGCTTCTAAAACTCGGTTTCTGGGCAATTCTAGCTTGTCAATTTTGGTTTCAATCCCAAAGCAGTCTTCGTTGTGATGTCGTTGCCGTCCTACATCGGTGCGTCCAGCATCTTCTAAAGTGCTTAACTGCATTGACAGTACTACCGTTGGCAAATCATCATTCCTGGCGGCAATCTCTTTCTCTAGCTCATCTGTTGGCACAGTAGCGGAAATGGTAATATCTTGTTCTTCCATTGGGATTGGGTCAAAATTTGTGGGGATGGGTACTTCTAATTCAATTGCGATGTCTTCTAGACGCGATCGCAAATGAGCGATCGTCTGAATTTTACCTAGTTCCAAATCTTCCAAAATCTGCACTATTGAGCCAAATTGAGTGCGTTGAGACTGTCTAAAGAGGGTTTGCCAAATG
The DNA here is from genome assembly GCF_016056295.1 of Atlanticothrix silvestris CENA357. GTDB lineage: Bacteria > Cyanobacteriota > Cyanobacteriia > Cyanobacteriales > Nostocaceae > Atlanticothrix > Atlanticothrix silvestris. Next base: position 18,962 of record NZ_JAECZB010000106.1, on the reverse strand, counting down.
TGACCTAAAGCTTTGATAGTTAAAGGCTGTTTTTGGGTAACAAAGGTATCGGCTGCTTCATCTTCTGGCAATTCAATAGTAGGTTGAGCATTTAGTGGTTCCACGTATAAGCGTTGTAGCGCCAGTGTTTGGTCTTCATCCAATCGCAGATTCGACAATTCCAACAAACTTTGACGACCATTGACTGGTTCTAGTATCGTCCAGAGTTGGGTCATCTGATAGCACCAGTGTAAAATTTGCAGCGAACTCGTTGTTTCTTTTTGCCACAGTTCGAGCAAATCTTGCCAATCCGAACGGTCTTCGATTAATATCACCTGCATATCACCCTGCTGCCACGCATCATGAATCGATGGTATACCTGGATGATTTTGGGATTGTAAGACAATATAAGCTTTAGCAAGGTTAGGAATTGCATTCACTTCTACAGATGGCGTTACCGAATCCTGCTGCTGATTTGCTAATATTGCTTCAATAAGTGATATTTGATGCGGTTGGCAATCTAAAATTTTCGTAGATACTTCAGTAATAACCGCATTTCCATCAAGTGTGAGTAGTGGTTCTAACACTTGATAGCGTTGCTCTGGGTCTAAATAAGAACCTATGGTCAGTTGTGATGGCGAAATTGGAAGATTGGGAAAGTTTTCCTTATCGTGTTCTTCACTCGTCTGCTCTTGTGTTTTTTCTCCAGTCCCTGACTGGGCAATTATTGCCCACCAAACTGTTCCGCATTCCGCACCACAGTTATGACAATGTTGTGCATTCACAGGCACTTCAGTCATACATTCAGGACAGACTTTGTGGGTCAGGGACGTGCCACAGTTTTGACAGAATTTATGATCATGGGGGTTTTCAAATTTACACTGAGGGCAAATCAGCATAGTGGAAGTTCCTTAATTCCGGTTCCAAAGTGCTTCTAGCCGCTAAGATTCCAAGTGCCACAATTGGCCGCCCCTGCCTATAGTAGACTTACAAGAGATTGTGGTTTCACAAGTGAATTTTAGTGGCAGTATTAATTGTGACGCATATTAGCTAAATATTTCAGATATCCGCAAGTCAATTCTTCACAAGGCAAAGAGTCTGATTCCTGACTTCTAGCTTCAGTAAACAAAATTTTTTTTATAAGCCTTACCGTGTAAACATTTCAGCTAAATACCAAGACATCTAAAATAACTAATTAATATAGCAATTTCCAATTCCATGAGGTACACTTTACACTTTTTTAACCCTTAGCCCCTAGGTTGACCACTCAGCGCTAGTTGGAGGGAAAAACAGGTGCAATTTGACTCACTTGCAACCTCTATTGTTCCTCCCAAATGTTTCGTAAGTTTTTCTACCAGTGCCAGTCCTAAACCTGTGCCGCCCTGCTTCCAAGGATCATTGCTGGGGATACGGTAAAATTTGTTGAAAATGTATGGTAGTTCAGAGCTAGGAATTTCCACACCAGAGTTGATTACTTGAAACTGGATATTGTGACCTTTTAATTGGGCGGAAATGGTAATTTCTGCATCTGCGGGGCTAAATTTACAGGCGTTGGTAAGCAATTCTATTAGAATACGCTCTAAACTAAATGGATCACAGGCGATCGTCGGCAGATTGACAGCTATACTCAGGTGTAAGTTTTGTTTACAGAAGTTGGGGTTGCGTGCTTTAAATAGTTCCACCACTCGCCAAAGCCATTGCTGTACTTGGATTGTTTCTAATACCCAAGGTTTTGCACTTGTATCTAATCGTTGCAAATCTAAAAAATTATTAATCAAGTTGATTTCGCGATCGCACTCGTTGTCTAAAATTTCAAAATAACGAGCAGCTTTCGAGCGTTCTGTTAGTGGCTTTGCCATTTCCCACAAAAAGTTCTGCTCTTGGTGCAGGGCGATTCCTAGCATCTGAATCGCCATTTTCATATTAGTTAGTGGTGTGCGTAGTTCGTGGGAAACCGTACTCAGAAATTCTTCTTTGAGGCGACTAAGACCTTCTATTTCTTCAAACTGTGCTAATGCTGCTTCTTGACTTTGTTTCAAAGCAATTTCTGCTAATTTGCACTCTGTCTGCTTGTGAGCAGTAATATCCTCACACACCATAAGAATTACTGAATTTTTATATGTATCATTTACACCAAACAATATTCGCAGTGTAATTTTTATCCAAGCAATTCTACTGCTAGGACAATTTAAACGAAATTCCCCATAATTAACTGTACTTTGAGGTGCTGCCCTCAAGATATCTATGAAAGCATCAGAGAGTCTTTGTTGATCTGACTGGTCAAACAAGTGAAAAACGGGCTGATTTATTAATTTTTCTGGTGTGTAACCAAGACAGTTAGCACCGAATTGGTTGACAGACGAAATTATCCCCATTGCATCCAAACTAAAGTACACAACAGGGGTATTTTCATAAAGCTGGCGATACCACTGGAGTTCTTGTTGGGTACGGCGCAGGGTTTCTGCTGTGCAAAGCTCTAAATCGCATGTTTGTTCGGTTACAAGTTCCAAGCGTGTAGGTGTTGCAGACAAGATTTCTTCTTGTTGGTGAGTTCGATGCCAGAGCGATCGCTGATTCAGGCTCATAAGACTTAAACTTGCACCCAAAGGCTGAGTTAACTAAGGGGAATAAAAAAAGAGTATTATACAGCTTTTGACTTGATGTTTGCCAAATAGTACCAATTAAACCTCATCTAATGGTTTTTAGTTCTTCAATCAATAGCTGACAACTACTGGCTAATTTTGACGTTTATTTACATTTCAGTTTGCTTTGGGCAAATTACGCAAAAATTCCAGTTCCGATACAGTGAGGTCACGCCATTGACCAAGTTGTAGACCATCTAAATTGAGATTACCTATACTTACCCTTACCAATCGCAAAGTCGGAAACCCCACAGCCGCAGTCATTCGTCGCACCTGGCGATTTTTTCCTTCGGTTAAAGTCATTTCTACCCATGCTGTTGGTACATTTTTTCTAAATCTAATTGGTGGATCGCGTTCAGGTAGCTGCGGTGGCTCTGACAACAATCGTACTTGTGCTGGTCGAGTACGGTAATCTTGAATTGTCACCCCTCTTTGCAACTTGTTTATAGCATCTTCATCCGGAATGCGCTCTACTTGAACCCAGTAAGTACGTTGATGACCAAACTTAGGATTAGCAAGGCGATGTTGTAATTGTCCATTGTTTGTCAATAACAGCAAACCTTCACTATCCCAATCCAAACGCCCCACAGGATACACATCTGGTATATCAATATAGTCTTTGAGGGTGATATGTTTGGGGGTTTCCTGGGTAAATTGGCTGAGAACGCCATAGGGTTTGTAAAAAATAATATATCGATAGTGAGTAGGCATGAGTCAGTGGTTAGTGGTCAGTAGTCAGTGGTCAGTAGGAAGAAACAAATGTCCACTAGCTAGCACTTGCCTGCTAAAATTATGCAAGAATTTAGATATTCTAATAAAGACGATATAGCGAAGAGTTGATCCTGCCAAGTTACAAGAAGCTTTTATTGAAGAGAGTAAGGTGTGCGATTGTTTTTTGTTAGAACAGCGCGATTGCTCTACATTAAACCAGATCAAAAACAACTGACAACTGACAACTGACAACTAACAACTGACAACTGACCCACGCAGCGTAAATAAACTCCTTAAAACTCTGCATTTTTTGACATCTTCAGGAATTGTTAACACCTTTGTACCCATTCATAAACAAAGTGATACACTACATCCATGCTAGGGGTGCCTGAGATTACAGGCTGAGATCACACCCTTAACACCTGAGTCTGGGTAATACCAGCGGAGGGAAGCTGTTTATTGAGGATTTTAATATGCGGACAGAATGGGTTGCTAAACGACGTGGGCAGAGCAATGTTTCTCAAATGCACTACGCGCGTCAAGGTGTGATCACCGAAGAAATGCACTATGTAGCCCAGCGGGAAAATCTCCCTGCTGATCTTATTCGTGAGGAAGTGGCGCGGGGACGAATGATTATCCCGGCGAATATTAATCACACAAATCTAGAGCCGATGGCGATCGGCATCGCCTCTAAATGTAAAGTAAATGCTAATATCGGCGCTTCTCCCAACTCTTCTAATCTTCAAGAAGAAGTAGATAAGCTGAATTTAGCAGTAAAATACGGTGCTGATACCGTGATGGACTTGTCCACAGGTGGCGGTAACTTAGATGAAATTCGCACCGCCATCATTAACGCTTCGCCTGTTCCTATTGGTACAGTGCCAGTTTATCAAGCTTTAGAAAGTGTCCACGGCACAATTGAAAATCTCACAGCCGATGACTTTCTTCACATCATCGAAAAACATGCCCAGCAAGGTGTAGATTATCAAACTATTCACGCCGGAATTTTAATTGAACATTTGCCCTTGGTAAGAGACCGCATCACTGGTATTGTCTCTCGTGGTGGCGGAATTTTGGCGCGGTGGATGTTGCATCACCACAAACAAAACCCACTTTACACTCACTTTAAAGACATCATCGAGATTTTCAAGAGGTATGATGTCTCTTTTAGTTTGGGTGATTCCCTACGCCCTGGCTGTACCCATGATGCCTCAGATGCCGCACAGTTAGCGGAATTGAAAACACTCGGACAACTAACCCGCAAAGCTTGGGAAGATGACGTACAGGTGATGGTAGAAGGGCCTGGACACGTACCAATGGATCAAATTGAGTTCAACGTCCGTAAGCAAATGGAAGAGTGTTCTGAAGCACCCTTCTATGTATTGGGGCCTTTAGTCACAGATATTGCTCCTGGTTATGACCATATCACTTCTGCGATCGGGGCAGCAATGGCAGGTTGGTACGGTACAGCGATGCTGTGCTATGTTACACCAAAAGAACATTTAGGATTACCCGATGCCGAAGACGTTAGAAATGGGCTGATTGCTTATAAAATAGCGGCTCATGCGGCAGATATTGCCAGACATCGCCCCGGTGCAAGAGATAGAGATGATGAACTCTCTAAAGCCCGTTACAATTTCGACTGGAACCGTCAGTTTGAATTGTCGCTCGATCCAGAAAGAGCTAAGGAATATCACGATGAAACTTTACCCGCAGATATATATAAAACGGCTGAGTTTTGTTCGATGTGTGGGCCTAAGTTCTGTCCTATGCAAACCAAGGTTGATGCTGATGCGTTGACAGAACTTGAGAAGTTCTTGGCGAAAGAACCTGTAGCACAAAGTTAATTAAAAATTAGTAGCCCTCAGACTTGAAGTCTAGGGCTATACAAACAAAGCCTGCAATAATTTCAGTATTGACGATACATTACAGAAAAAGGCGTAAAGCACGACGAACATATTCTTCCCATGATTCAGCTGTGGGTTGAAAGATGAGTGCATAAAGCATAATGCCACTCATGCTGTCAAACACTAAACCAGGATCTAAATCTGCCTGAATTTCATTTCTGGCTTTTGCTCGTTCAAGTACCACAGCAAAGGCTTGTCGTCGTGGTTGTAAATATTTTGTCCAGTAAATTTCAGCAAACCGAGAATTGCTCGATGCGCTGCTGATAATCATGGCAACAGTCTTCCGCCCCAAAGGACTCAAAGAAATTTGTCCTGCATTCTTGATTAATTCATCAATATCGCCCCAAAGATTACCAGTGTTAGGAATGACAACATCTTGCCGCACACTTTCAATTGCATCAGCAACTAATTCTTCTTTGCCAGAGTAGCGGCGGTAAATGGTGGGTTTTCCCACTCCAGCACGAGTCGCGATCGCATCAATACTCATAGCATCAAAACCAACTTCTGCTAAAAGTTCTAAGGTTGCTTGCAGCATAGCTTGATGGGCTTCAGTACTCCGGGGTCTTCCTAACGGCTTTTTAGCGGCATCACTCATAAGTGTTATTATATTTACGAAACCGTATCGTAAAGAAAAGAGATTGCTAGATGAGTAAGTGTCCTCGTCCTTTTTATACGAATAAACACAGCACCCAGACACTCCAGCAAGGACTAGATGAATACTATGCTGTGAATCCAAATCTTACTAATCCTAAAAAATTACCTCCAGAATTTGCAAAAATTCTGCTGGCACACGATGTCAGTCATATCATCTATGGTTGTGATACAGGGATGTATGATGAACTCAAGTTATTGCCCCTAATTTGGTGGACAAGTAAGTACAAGTTTCATGACCACTTAAGTACACTTCAAGACTCGACCATCAGTCCGGTAATCCGCGTCATGTATGACGACTTGATTAAACAGCATGGGGTTTTTTGGTTATATAGTTCAATTTTTTTAGTTTTGCCAAAATTATTACCAGAATTAATAGTAATGTTGTGGAAAAATCGCCAGCGTCAATGTTATCTTCCATTTCTAAATTTTGAACCATTGTTAGAGCGATCGCTTTTAGAAATTCGCCAAGACTTTGACCTTCTACCTTTGATAAAATAAGAAATTTTTGCTTACCTATAAAGTTGCTGCTTAAAATTTTAGTACCAAGGTAATGTAGGAGATTTTGATGCCCAAATTGCATCCTGTATCTCTAGTTCAATAATCTCATTAGTTATTGAAGCAATTCTGTAAAGGGTGCTAGTTAGCAGTACTTAAATTTGTGTATTTTACATTCACTGGCTTTATTTGTATAGCCCTAGATTTCCAGTCTGAGGAGTGTTTAGGTAGAGCGATCGCGTTTATAAAAACTAGAAAAAAATGCGATCGCATTACAAAATTTGTTGCAAATCTTCAAGCGTATTTGCTGTAACAATACTCCGCAAAATAGCCTTTAAGCGCTCTAAATCAGAGATTTGGCTAATTTTTGGCATTAAATCTAATCCTTCGCTACCAAACTTTACCTCTAAACTCATTTCGATATTTGACAACATTTGTTCTTGTCTTCCTATGGCTTCGCCTATATGCCGTCCACGCTGTTCAATTTCTTGATACCAAGGCGATTCGCGTAATATAGCCATATCCCACCTCATAATTTCTTGAACTAAGGCGCTATCTAATACAAAAGTAGCAAAAAAAGCTAAGACTGTTTCCAGTTGGTTTAATTGTTCATCAGCACGAAGCATTTGTAGCGCTTCTCTAATTGTAGACTCGTTTTCACCACCTTTAAGAATTGGCACAAAGGGAAGTAAGGAGGGTAATGATTGTTCAAAGACAATGTTTACATCAACTTCCCACAAGTTAATCACGCGATAATCTTGAATTGCTCGTAAACCAGCAATATTTGATGCAAAACTTGTAGGTATCTCTAAATTGGTGAGTTTGAGAATGTTGATTAATACAGGGTAAGTTGGTAGATTATACTTCTCTTCTGCGAGTGCAGCATAAGCGCGCATTCTTCGCGGCATTTCTTGTTGATAGCGCAACTGTAATTCGTTAAGAACGAGAAATTCTCCATGCTGAGAACTTTCGACACGGATTAAAACATCACTTTGTCTACTTATCCACTGAAATTCTGAATTTAGTATTTCACCAGCTGTAATATCAGGAATCTGTGTTACCCATCTTACCCAGTTATCGGGTGCTAGGCTGATTAAACGTTTTGTGCTAACGTCTGCGGATTTCGTCATTAAGGAAAAAAGACTAAAGCGGTATACTTTACCAAGAGAAAGAAAAATCACGATCACAGCACAATAAATCTACTGAGTTGATTTAATTTAATAACTGCGATCGCATCACTAATTTTTTAACTCACGATATCGTTGCTGAATATCTTCAATCGTAAACACGGCCTGAAATTTCAACCCCACTGACTGATAAAATTCTGCTCCTCCTTGTAGTCTGTCTACTAGTGAAATTACTGTATCAACTGTATAACCCGCTTCCCGAAGACGCTCTACAGCTTTCATCGCAGATTTCCCAGTAGTAACGACATCTTCCAAAACTACGACTTTTGCACCTTCTGGCAAATTGGGGCCTTCAATATAAGCTTTTGTGCCGTGGCCTTTGGCTTCTTTACGAATAATCAGCGCTGGTATCGGTCGATTTTCATAAGCAGAAACTACACTCACCGCTGTAACAATAGGATCAGCGCCCAATGTTAAACCAGCCACAGCCTGGATATCTGCTAGTAATAGGGATAAGAGAATGCGACCAATTGCCAAAGCGCCTTGTGGGTGGAGTGTCACCTGTTTACCATTAATGTAGTAAGAGCTACTTTGCCCCGAAGATAAGACAAAATCACCTTCTTGATAAGCAAGTTGACAAAATAAATCTAGTAGTTTGTGGTGCAGAGTAGTCAAATCTGTAGTAGCTGCACAAATATCTGATTGGGTAAGGGTTTCAGTAGGATACGTCATTACAAAACATTAAAAGTTGTGCTACACCAAAGGTTGAACTCTTTGGAGTTCTGAAATTAAGCATAAGTTAAGATTTGCCCAAAAATTGAGGAGTAAAGAATATGGGTATAAAAGTTAAAACCCTTAGCGGTTTATTGGTGCTTTTAGCTACCGGTATTGCTGTTCCTGCGATCGCATCTGCTGAAACAGCAGCACCCAATTATGAAACAACGAACGATGTATTTGAGCGAGCTTTTTTTCGACACGATCGCAATTTCTACGAAAATGGCATTATCAAACGCCAAATAGACTCATTTTTAGGATCGGGTTCGGGTTTCCGTAATTCCTTTCCAGAAAATGAAATAGCCCGCGATGCTGAATTACTTAACACCGTCTATCGAGATGTCTTGACCCAGCAAGTTGGCAATGATCCCTATATTCGGACTCCAGACTTACCAAATCCTTACGACACATCTTTGCTAATGTCTCCCCGTTTGAATGCCAACCAGCTAAAAGTCGGTACTGAGTTCCGCTTTGAAAATGCACCACCACGGTAAATTTTAGAGCTTGTTAGCTGTATTGTTGCAGTTTATAGTCAGGAGTCAATAAGCTATATTCTGCTGACAATTGACTATAGACTAAATCCAGGGTGCAGGAGTTGAACCTGCCTTGGGCGAATTATGAGTTCGCTGCCTCAACCGCTCGGCCAACCCTGGTCGAATTTAAATTGTAGCGTAAGTTGATGACTAGTGGAACCTCGAAAATAATTTACTAGACTTTATATACTACATAATTTAAGCATGAACTAGTATTGATTCAGTTCCTTGAAGAATTGAGATACAGAACTTCAAGACTTTTACAGTATGAACCAGCATTTTTCTGCAATAGCTTGTCAGCGATGAAAATAAATTCCACTGTACTTCTTACGTTGATTTTGTTAATCCTAATGTTGGGAGCAGGTTCTTTGAGTGCGTTTTTAGGTTTTAGTCTGGGGAGTTCAGCACTCAAAGGTGTGTCAACGCCAGATGGCCGTCCTACAACCAAATTCGCTAGCAATAAGGCAACTAACCCACAACAAGTCGGTGTAACACTTTTAAAAGAAGAAGAGATCCTAAAAATTGTTAAGGCACGGGTAGAGGGTAAAACCAAGGCTGCTAAGTCCGAAAAGCTAGATGAAGATGATGAAGAAACCAACAGCAGCAAGCAAAAGCCAGAGGAAAAACCCCAGGAAGTAACCCAAGAGAAACTCCAGCCAGGATTTCCAGTTACTTCTGAAAATCAGGGCGTTACCCTTTCAGTACAATCGGCTAGCTACTCTGGCGGCGATTTACTATTGAAAGTAAAAATGCAGAACAAAGGTGCTGATTCCGTGCGCTTTTTATATAGTTTTTTGGATGTTACCGATGACAAAGGACGAACACTGAGTGCTAGCACAGAGGGTTTACCAGCAGAACTGCCTGCAAATGGCCCGACATTTACAGGTACAGTGAGTATTCCTACTGCTTTACTGGATGATGTGAATAAAATATCCCTTTCTCTGACAGATTATCCTGCTCAAAAACTGAAGCTAGATGTATCAAATATTCCTGTAGCAAGGGTGGCAGGGCTACTTTAAATTTGGGACTAAGGACTGGGGACTAGGAAGATTTTTTCATCATACCCAGTTTCCAGCCCTGTTTTATATCGGGCGTGAGTTTTACACGAGCTTTAGCGGTGAGTGGTTTTCCTGACTTAATTTGGACGGATGTAGGGCTGCGATTATTAACAGTGGTGTTACTGATTGCCATCAATGCTTTTTTCGTCACGGCGGAATTTTCGATGGTGACAGTAAGGCGATCGCGTATTCATCAGCTCGTTAAAGCTGGGGATATCCCTGCGATCGCTGTTGAGGGTCTGCAACGTAGTATTGAAAGACTGCTATCTACGACTCAATTAGGCATTACTCTCTCTAGTTTGGCGCTGGGATGGATTGGAGAAAGTTCAATTGCCCTGTTAATAAATACATGGCTAAAATCCTGGCCCCTACCAGCAGGAATGAGTAACTTCATAGCTCATTCCCTATCAATTCCCACCGCCTTTTTCTTGATTGCCTATCTGCAAATTGTTTTAGGGGAACTTTGTCCCAAATCAGTAGCCATACTGTACTCAGAACAGTTAGCGCGGTTTTTGGGGCCATCGGTAAAAGCAATTATGCGCTTTTTCAGCCCCTTCATCTGGATTCTTAACCAATCAACTCGTTGTCTATTAAGATTTTTTGGCATCGAATACACTGGCCAAAGTTGGAGGCAGCCTGTTACTCCAGAAGAACTACAGCTAATTATCTCTACAGAACGAGAATCTATTGGTTTACAGCTTTCGGAGCGAGAACTGCTGAATAATGTCTTTGAGTTTGGGGACGTAACGGCACAAGATGTGATGATCCCTCGTACCAACATTGTAGCATTGCCAAAAGATGCTACTTTTCAAAGCTTACTCCAAGAAATGACATCTACTGGTCATTCACGCTATCCCGTGATTGGAGAATCTTTAGACGATATTCGTGGCATAGTTTACTTCCGGGATTTGGCACAACCCTTAGCCGTAGGAAAGCTAACTTCACAAGCATATATTCAACCTTGGATGCGCCCTGCAAGGTTCGTACCGGAACACACACCTTTGAGCGAATTATTGCCGATGATGCAGCAAGAAAAACCAGCTATGGTCATAGTAGTCAATGAATTTGGCGGTACTGTGGGATTGGTGACAATCCAAGATGTCATCGCGGAAATTATTGGTGATGCAGGCGCACCTGAAATTAGCGACGACTTGCTGATTCAGATGTTAGATCAGCAGACGTTTTTGGTGCAAGCCCAGGTTAACCTAGAAGATCTCAACGAGGTCTTGCATCTGAATTTGCCTTTAACAAAGGAATATCAGACCCTAGGGGGCTTTTTGCTGTATCAATTACAGAAAATGCCTGTCAAAGGTGAAATCTTTTTTTATGAAAATCTTGAATTAACGGTTGTCTCCGTTGTCGGGCCACGAGTACACCAAATTCAAGTGCGACGATTAGAGATTAACTCTTAATTCCAAGATATGGCAGTGGGTCTTTTAATTTCAATTCGGCAAAAGCCGCTAGTCGCAAGCGGCAAGAATCACATACACCGCAAGCAATATCGCCGCCAGCATAACAAGACCAAGTTAACTGCCAAGGAACTCCCAATTGATTGCCAAGTTGGATAATTTCAGTTTTTTTCAGATTGATTAAGGGTGTAACAATGTTAATTGGTTTCCCTTCGCGTCCTTGTTTGGTTCCTAGGCGGAAAACTTCTTGCATTGCTTGGATGTAGTCGGGACGACAATCGGGATATCCTGAGTAATCTAAGGCATTGACACCGATATAAACACGTTCAGCAGCGATCGCCTCGGCATAGCCTAAAGCAAAGCTTAAAAATATAGTATTACGTGCAGGTACATAAGTTACTGGAATATTTTGAGACATCTCATCTAGGGAGCGTTCTTGAGGTAAGGCGATCGTGTCATCTGTCAATGCTGAACCACCCCATTGCCGTAAATCAAAATTAACTACTTGATGTTGTATCACCCCAGCTTTGTTAGCAACTGACAGAGCTGACTGTAACTCTCGTCGGTGTCGCTGCTGGTAATCAAAAGAAATAGAGTGACACTCACATCCATCAGCCTTGGCTTGGTACAAAACTGTGGAAGAGTCTAATCCACCAGACAACAGAATTACAGCTTTCATCTCAATTTCAAACTTTGGACTTCTAATTGCTAAACTACACCTACTCAATCTTTGTTGGTTATGGTGGTTTTTACTGTGCCTTCCTGACTAAAGAAAACAGTCTCCAGCAGTATCTTTAAAAAGGTGAATAAGACAAATTGTAAGTATTGCAGATAATTATGCAAAAATTATTTGAGTATTTGAGCGGTGGCAATTCTCAATATATCTTTGTTTTCATACATATCTCTCAGTGAGAATTTTTAGTTTTTTTGTAATTTTACTGACAAAAAAATTATTGATTTTCAATGACATCAATTAAATATCGATCCCGGTAATTAATTGCCCGACTGTCTTCTGAGAGTTTTCACTTAGGTCTTACTTAGGTTATCAAGTTAATAAACATACACACAATATTTTATGTAAAGAGGAAACAACTGATCAATCCTAGAACTGAAGTTACAAAAAATAGCCAGATTGCGGGAACTGATCGCAAACTTTGAAATTCTTCATAAAGAGAGCCTCTATGTTACCATCTGGATGGTTTTAGACGGATCGTAACTGGCTGTTCAGTATAAACGCCAACGGCCGTAGCGTCTCTAAATTTGGTGGTTGAGGAGAGAACATATAGTGCAAAATAGCATGTCAGTGGCAGAACCAAATTCATATACACAGCGCAATCAGCCACGACCGATTCGCATAGGCGTAATCGGAGTGGGTAACATGGGACAACATCATACCCGCGTACTGAGTTCAATGAAAGATGTTGAACTAGTCGGCGTAGCAGATATTAATGTCGAACGCGGCTTAGAAACAGCCAGCAAATACAAAGTACGTTTTTTTGAAGATTACTGTGACCTGCTACCTCATGTAGAAGCAGTTTGCGTAGCTGTTCCTACCCGTCTGCATTACGCCGTGGGTATCAACTGTCTTTTAGCAGGGATTCATGTTTTAATTGAAAAGCCGATTGCTGCCAGTATTTCTGAAGCAGAATCGCTAGTAAATGCCGCCGCCGAATCCCAGTGCATCCTGCAAGTAGGTCACATTGAACGCTTCAATCCTGCATTTAGGGAACTGAGCAAAGTACTGAAAACTGAGGAATTGCTGGCATTAGAAGCTCATCGCATGAGTCCTTATTCAGACCGGGCGAATGATGTTTCGGTTGTGCTGGATTTAATGATCCATGACATTGACTTGCTACTAGAATTAGCTGCTTCTCCAGTAGTGAAGTTGACAGCCAGCGGTACTCGCACCTTAGACTCTGGTTATTTGGATTATGTGACTGCTACTTTGGGGTTTGCCAACGGCATTGTAGCTACTCTGACTGCTAGCAAAGTCACTCACCAAAAAATCCGCCGTATTGTTGCCCATTGCAAAAATTCATTCACCGAAGCAGATTTTCTCAAAAATGAAATTTTGATTCACCGACAAATAAATGCTAACTCTCTAACTGACCACCGACAAGTGCTTTACAGGCAGGATGGTTTGATTGAGAAAGTCTATACAACTAACATTCAACCCCTAAGCGCAGAGTTAGAGCATTTTGTCAATTGTGTACATGGTGGCAACCAACCTTCTGTAGGTGGTGAACAAGCTCTTAAGGCTCTTAGATTGGCTAGTTTGATTGAGCAGATGGCTTTAGAAGACCGGGTTTGGAACCCATTAGAATGGCAGTCTGAACCGAGAGTGCAATCATTGACCCCCACAGTCTAGCAAAAGGGACTGGGAACTAGGGATTAGGGGATAGTTTTTCCAATAACCAATATTCAATCCCCCTACCTAGTACCCAATCCCAGGTTAAAGATTTTTCCGAGTTGTGGTGCAAGAAAGTAATTTTGACTCCAGCGAGCAAAGATAATTAACTTTTGAGAAATCTAGCGCTAGATTTACCAATAAGACTGGCGTTACAGTTTCAGGAATTAACTCGATGCTCGAATGGATAATTGATACTATCAACTCTTTAGGCTATTGGGGAATCGCGCTGCTGATGTTTGTGGAGAACCTGTTTCCACCCATTCCTTCAGAGTTGATTATGCCCTTGGCAGGATTCACGGCCAGAGCAACCCCAGACAAACTTAATGTCTTTGGCGTATTTTTCGCAGGACTTTTTGGTTCTGTTGTAGGGGCGCTGATTTGGTACTATCCAGGTAAGTTTTTCAGCGAAAAACGCTTGAAAACTTTAGCTGACAAGTATGGTAAATGGCTAGCTATATCCAGTGAGGATATTACCAAGGCTAATGGCTGGTTTTACAGACAAGGTAAGAAAGCAGTTTTAATTGGTCGTCTTGTTCCTGGAATTCGTACATTGATTTCCATACCTGCTGGTATCACCAGTATGCCTTTGCTACCATTTATATTTTATACAACCTTGGGTAGCGCTGTTTGGGTAGGTTTGCTAACATACTCAGGATACGTATTGGGTAGTCAGTATGAACTTGTGGACAAGTACCTTGCTCCTGTATCTAAAATCGTGCTTGGGATTCTGGTTCTGGCTTGTTTTGGCTGGGTACTCAAGCGTCAGCGAAAAAACACCAGAAGCTAAAAAACAGCCACTTTTTGTGTGAAAGTAGGGGTTACATCTGGTCAAAATTCGCCTACACTATGCCAAATAATGCTCAATTTGCGTTGGCAAAGCCCACCGAAAGGTATCGCCTAAATTTAATTTGGCGTATTTGTAGTTACACTTGACGGAACCTAGAATTTCTGGTATCTCGCATGTTTGGAAGATGAGTACGATAATTTTTTACAGTTTAAGCAAGGACTAGGAGTTTTCATGACAGACCAACCTTCCGCCGCTACCCCAATGAATGCCGCTGCAATACCTCTAAATAGAGTATCAGCGTCTACCCCAGTCAACGCTACTGGTATTAAGCAGCCAAGTAACGGTTCGAGCAAAGCCATTCTCAGTGTTGATTTAGGCAGAACTTCCACAAAGACTTGTGTAACCCGCGAACCGAATAATGTGGTGTTCGTACCTGCCAACGTCAAGAAAATGTCTATAGAACAGGTACGCGGTGGTGTTTTTGAAGCCCGCGCTACTGACCCTTTAATGGATTTATGGTTAGAGTACCAAGGCAGTGGATATGCTGTTGGTCAATTAGCAGCTGATTTTGGGGCAAATCTAGGAGTCGGTCAATCTAAAGTAGAAGATGCACTGGTCAAAGTATTGGCAAGTGCAGGCTATTTCAAACTCAAAGACGATATTTCTGTCGTATTGGGTCTACCTTTCCTTTCTTTAGAGCAATTTGAAAAGGAAAAAGCACAACTGATTAGCCAGGTGACTGGCCCCCACATGTTAAACTTCCGAGGCGAATCTGTATCGTTGAATGTCCATAAGGTTTGGGTCATGCCAGAAGGCTATGGTAGTCTTCTGTGGTCTGAAGCTCAACCCAAGAAAGGAGGCATAGTCCCCGATTTTACAAAAATATCGGTGGCAATTGTGGATATCGGTCATCAAACCATCGATTTGTTAATGGTGGATAACTTCCGTTTTGCACGAGGTGCTTCTAAGAGTGAAGACTTCGGTATGAACAAGTTTTATGAACTGGTTGCCGCCGAAATCGAAGGAGCAGATAGTCAATCTCTGGCACTGATTTCTGCTGTCAACAAACCCAAGGGCGAACGCTTCTACCGTCCCAAAGGTGCTAGCAAGCCTGCTAACCTTGATGATTTCCTCCCCAATTTGATAGAAATGTTTTCTAGAGAAATTTGTGGTCGCGTGCTAGCTTGGTTGCCAGAACGGGTCACTGATGTGATCATCACTGGAGGTGGTGGTGAATTCTTCTGGGAAGACGTTCAACGTTTACTCAAAGAAGCTCAAATTAATGCCCATTTATCCGCACCTTCCCGGCAAGCGAATGCCTTGGGGCAGTATATTTATGGAGAGGCACAATTGTCTTCCAGTCGCTCTTCTAGGGCTTAAAACTGATGTTCCAATGGTCAAAAAAGGTAGTTAAATCGGTCACGTTCAATCCTGGGGTTGCTGACGAAAGTTTGTTAGCGGTTGTAGAAAGCCATTTGGAGCAACAACCTGATAAAACTTTTAGCGACCTCTGTAAAGAGGCCCTATGGCAATCTTTATGTGTACCGGAATCTGTAAAACCTAGTCCAAGACCGACAGCAGGAACAGAATCGGTTGAACAAAAAATCGATGAGCTGCAACGTCAAATGGCTGACCTAGAGGAACGTTTTTTTGCTAAGGGATCTAATCCTAATCGTTTGGAGGCGATGGAACGCCATATTTTGCAACTGACGCAACAAATGGCGCATCTGGCACTTATGGTTACTGAACGTTCCATCATTCAGCCTCCAACGACATCAGCACCAGCAGTGGAAGTGTTAAATACTAATTATCCAACTTCCCCGCCGGAAGAAGTTGACCCTGTTATTAGCCGCCTAAGTCAGTTTCTGGATGATTTTTAAAGAACACTTAGGATCGTGAGCGTTTTTTGCTCGCTGTTAGAGATCCTTAATAGTATTTACTATTAAGGATTCTTAATATTTATGATGATGTATCTCTGGGAAATTCAAGGTAATACTAATTCAAATTCGCAAGCCAGAGGGCAGTATTCTGCACATAAGTTTGGATATCTTCTAAAGCTCGTGGCTCTTTTTTCATCCCGTCTCCTGGTGCTTCATCTACAAAAGTGGGACAGCCTTTTTCAATATCCCAGTTGTAGTCTACTAAATGATGGAAACTGGAGTTTGCTACTGCACGTCCCAACATATTGCCTTGTGCATCTTGATAACGTTCTATTGCTACTACAAGATTAAAATCGCGATTTGTAATTAAACTTTTACCCAGTGCAATTACCCGTGCATTTGGATCACCCGGAGTCACTCCGACACCGCCTTCATGGGGATGTGCTGGGAAAAATTCAATAACTCCAGTAGGTGAATTGGGATTTTTCAACAGTTCGTGAACAGGTTCAACAATGATAATTTTTTGATAGTCGCCGTTGGCTCCAGAATGATAGTTAGGCCAGGAAATGTAAGTTGTATGGGGGTCATCTCGATATCGGCGAGATTCATCAGGGTCGGGATTTTTAGTATTGAAATAATGGACATCACCGATATCAACTAAACCGCACATCGAACAGCCCATATCCTGATGGTCGCGGGTTGTCAAAATACCACCACCGCGCTGCCGAAATGCATTAATGCCAGCGATATCCTTAGGCGTTAAACCATTACCGACATCTAAGGCAAATAGCCAAAGTTGATCAAAATCTGATTTGTCAAGGGCACTTAAAACTGGGTCATTATCCTGGGCATTTGCTGCGTAATCGCGTCCTGTAACTTCAAACAACGAATTTCCCGCTTCGTCTTTCATCGATGCTAGGTAATCTTGTAACATCGAGAAACGAAAAATGCTCCAGTCATCTTCAGTCGTGGGAATCGTAGTCTGCAAAAGAATACGAATTGGTTTGGCCATAACTTTTACAAGACGAACACCACAATTGAGTATAGCGATCGCCTGACACCAATTGTTAAGTCTGGCAATTTATAAATATCTCTCTGAAGTATGAAATTAACTCATAACTCTAGGTAGTAGTGACAGAATTTAATGGTAGATATCATAGATAAATCACTTTTGTTAAATTCCCCGTTGCGCGTGCGGCGAATAACTTAACTATTTTTATTAATCTGAATGACTTTAACTTAGCGTTCCTTAGCACAGCAACAATATGAAAGCAGATGAACTCCGCAAAAGCTACGCAGCAGGCATAAGAGACTTTACTGCTGTCACCCTCAGCGAGGCAGATTTAAGGGGAACTGACCTCAGTGGGGCAATTTTAGATAGAGCAATTTTAGATGGAGCTAATCTTAAGGGAGCTAATTTAGCGCAAACCAGTTTTATTGAGGCAGATCTCAACGGAGCAGATTTGAGCAATGCCAATCTCACTGGGAGCAACTTATCTGGAGCAATTTTAGAGGGAGCGATTTTAGAGGGAGCAGTTTTGGATGGAGCTGATTTAAGTCAAGCCGATTTGACTATCGCCAAGTTAATTCAAGCAAACATGAGTGATGCAGAATTACAAGAGGCTAACTTACAAGCTGCGAATCTCGATAAAGCCGACCTCAGTGGCGCAGACTTAAGCGTAGCTGACTTAACTCAGGCAAATCTCACCCAAGCAGATTTGAATGCAGCTAATTTAAGTGGTGCCAATTTGGAGGGAGCCAATATTGAAGGCACAATTCTAGATGAAAATGGTTAAATAAAGCCGATATCACGTTAATGAAGCAACGCATCCTACAAGTGATTGGCAGCCAAAAAAAAGAGCCGTTGTTTATCTGCTTTTCTTACATCCAGTTAGCTTATTTCTTCAGAAATTATGATCTACTCTGCGCTGAGAAACAGATTACATGTAGCATTATTTACGGCATCTTCACGACTCAATATGGCTTGATGTAGGCGATTTATTTAGTCGGGAGACAGTGCAGCGAGTTGTTGGAATGCTGGTGGTGCTGGACTATTTGCGAGGTGCTGGTGTATCACCTCGGCACACGCAGCCGGAGTTAACAACGAGGTATCGACTTCAAGGTCATAGATGCCAGGGATGTGGACTTCACGTTGCCATAACTGAACCGGACGTGGCACCTGGGAGTCGGCTTCACTGACCACGTTCCACCCTGTATTTTGTCGTCTTTCCATAATGATATCAATTGGGCAGCGAACGCCTACGAACAAGACAGGCAATCCGTTTAAACGCCGGACACTATCTGCCAAAATGCCCCGCTTCATTGCGTATGCTTCATGGTGTCCGACATCAACCACGACGTTCAGTCCCAAGCGGCTGTGGGCGGCGATGGACTCATACATGGCGCTGTACAGAATGGGTACGAGAGCTGAAGGGGTGACAAAGAGGCTGAAGCTCAGGAAATACAAGAGTGTGACTGTTTTGGGGTAAAAAAAGATAGGTCAGGTATTCTCAACAAGACCTATCAAATGATAATGTTACCTAAATTCTACCAAAACTGCTTTCAAAATGTACTGACACCCGCACAGTACAAGATG